>JAGCDP010000016.1 GCA_017651065.1 Treponema sp. | reverse complement strand
CAGTTCAATTACAAGACGGCGGTTGATTTCTTCTACAATCTGGTAGATACGTGGAAGCAGTCCCTGGAAAATAGAGATAGGCCACTTCTCCAAAGCCTCAGCCAGAATTGTATGGTTAGTATAAGCAAAGGTATGTGTTACAACGTTCCAGGCATCATCCCAGCCAACATTGTAGTCATCAAGCAGGATGCGCATAAGTTCAGGAATTGCAACTACCGGGTGAGTATCGTTGAGCTGAATTACATGATAGTCTGCAAACTTACTGAAGTCTGTTCCGTGATTTGCAACATAGTGGCGAACTAAATCCTGGAGCGAAGCAGAGCTGAAGAAGTACTGCTGCTTGAGGCGGAGTGCCTTACCGCTTGGACCGTTATCATTAGGATACAAAACGCGGCTGATATTTTCTGCACTGTTCTGGCGTTCAACGGCACGGTTGTATTCCATGTTATTAAAGAGCTGAAGATCGAATCCGTTTGGAGAAGATGCCTGCCACAAGCGCAAAGTATTTACAGTTTTTGTGTCATAACCAATGATTGGCATATCATAAGGAGTTGCTGTAACTTCCTCTGCGTTTTCTATATAAAAGCGTGGCTGACCGTCAGGAGTTTTTCCGTAACAGATGTTTCCGCCAAACTTTACAGTAACTGCAAGATCAGAACGTTTGATTTCCCAAGGGTCGCGGTGGGCAAGCCAGTTATCAGGATACTCTACCTGGTAACCGTCCTGAATGCGCTGTTCAAACATACCGTATTCGTAGCGGATACCATAACCGTGTCCCGGATAATCAAGAGTTGCAAGAGAATCCAGGAAGCAGGCAGCAAGGCGTCCAAGACCACCGTTTCCAAGACCAGCATCAGGCTCTTCGTCTTCGATCATATCAAAGTCGATGTTCATTTCCTGCAAAACTTCTTTTACAGAGTCTTTGATTCCTGCATTTATAAGGTTATTGCTAAGAGCACGTCCCATAAGGAACTCTGCAGACAAATAATAAAGCTGCTTTACAGGTTTTTTATCGTATTCTGCGCGGGTAGCCATCCAGTTTGGCATGATGATTTCTATTGCACTGGCAGAAACAGCATCAAAAAGGTCATGCTTGTTTGCCTGCGAAATGTCCTTTCCATACTGACGGCGCAAACGGGCAGAAAGGTTTTCCTTAAATTGTTCTTTGTTGAATTCCATTTAAAAAGTCTCCTAAAATAAAAGTATACTTGTTACAATGAGTTTATTAATAATATTACATTTTACATCATAATTTGGGGAGTTGCAACTTATACGTGGATTGCTACTTTTTAATTCTTATATTCGTAATTGCACACTGGTCGCCGGTGAGGGTTACATATACATTTTTTACACTCTGGTCCAGGGTTGTAATGTTTTTAATGGAAATACCCCCGTTTTCTGTAAAAACTGTAAGCACATTACCCTTGCGTTTAAAAGAAACCGTGCAGTCAAAGCCAATCCGGTTCATTACCTTCCAGACATCCCAGCCGGTAAAGGCATCATTTTTATTAACAATCATCTGATTTTCTACACTGTCATCCGATTCCCAGTTTTCGCCGTCAAAACGAATAAGGGCAAATTCCCTGTAACCTGGGCCGTTCACAGTCTGGTCATCAGAGGTATATAAAACCACAAAAGGACAATGCCATACAAGCCTTGCTGTAGGCAGACTTTTTGAATGAAAGCTTATTTGCATTTCGTCGGTAAAAGGGATACTCTGAGAAAATGCAGAACGATAGCCTTCTATCTGTATATTCGGAATATCACCTTCAGGAACATCAATGTAGCTTATTTCTTCTGCAATACGCGGAATGTAAGAAGGGTCAATCATCTTTTCTTCTTTATAAATTTCTACACCACTTATAAAGCAGCTTTCGCCGGTAAGACTTAAATAGGCATAGCGGGAACTGTCCTGAAAAGCAATTGTAAAGGTAATAGTCTGAGCCTGGCTTTGGATTTTTAAAAGCATGTGGTCGCGGAATTTTACAAACTCCAGATCATATTCGTTTGGGGTATTTTGAAAAGCTTCCGGATTTTCTGTTTTTTTAAGCTGTATTTTTCTAAGCTCAGAATTTACATAGGCACCATCAAAACGGAACTGACCATATTCGCAGTAATTCAATTCTTTTTTGAGCTTTTCATCCAGATGGATTCGCCCGTCCAGAGAATCAAAAAGCACCAGAGAAGGCAGGCATACCCGGCTTCTATTATTTCCCTCCGGCAGCGGGACGCTCTTAAGATGAATTCTTGTAATAAATGGAGTTACAACAATTCCTTCCGAAACTGTATCCCGGTATTTTTTACACTCAAGCTCGTTCTTTCCGGCAAGCTCCTTTACATCTGCCTTTTCCTTCATTTCGTATTCGGAATCAAGGTCTATAAGGTGAAGCATAATCTTAGAAAATTCAGGATCAAACTGAATGCCTGCACCCTTTACAAATTCCTCCCTAACCTTTTGCTGGGGAATTGGATCACGGTAACTTCGTTTAGAGGTCATGGCATCATAGGCATCGGCAACGGCAACAATCCGGGCAATCTCAGGAATATCCTCTCCCTTGAGTTTTTCAGGGTAACCCTTGCCGTCATAACGCTCGTGGTGGTGGTTGGCACAGATACTCAAATATGGATACTCGCTGATGCTGGAAAGAATCTGTTTTCCTACAACTGGATGCTGCTTAATTACCTCGTATTCTTCTTTTGTAAGCATGCCTTCTTTATTGATAATTTCTTTTGGAATACCAATTTTTCCTACATCATGCAAAAGCGCGGCATAATAAATTTCGCGGCATTCCTGTTCGCTTTTTCCATAAATCTCTGCAATCTTTCTGGAATATTCTGCAACCCTGGAAGAATGTCCGTGGGTATATTTATCTTTGGCATCTATTGCATTTACAAGGGCTGTTGCAGTCTGTTCAAAGAGGCGCTGGGAACTCTGCTGACTTTTCTTTAAATATTCCATTTCCAGCTTGGTGGCTCTTTCTGCCGTGTTGTTAATATCAATAAGGGCAAAAATATAAAGAAGAACTGCGGTTCCTACAATAGAAATATTTGTGAGTGAAATTCCATATACAAAAATCTGGGCTATTGAAGCAATAATAGGAATAACCGTAAAGAACACGAGGGATGTACGGATTACACGACTAAGGCTGGAATATAAATCAAAAATAGAAGAAAGCTGAATAAAAAGACTGGCAAGAGGAACAACATAGCTGATAATAAAAAAAGGACCCCTCTGATAGTGGTTTGTAGAATCAAAAAAATAGTACCAGCCGGTAAACTGAGAAATAATGAGTATAAGCATTCCAAGAACAACAAGGATGCTTACGGCATAAAGTCTTTTTGGAATGCTTTTACCATTGCTGTTTGTAATAAACAAATCTTCAAGATAAAGATTAAAAGATAAAAGTATAAAAAGTGTAAAAAAGAAAACTGTAAAATTGGAAAAGCGAACCATGAACCAGCCAAGCTCAGAAGTGTCTCCACGATAGATATATGCAAGACGATCTGCAAAAAGCATGATGGCAGCACTTATCTCTGTAAGAAAAAGTCCGGCTCTCTTTTTTCTGGTAATAGATTTTGTAATACAGGCAAAAAAAGCAAGGAGCACACAAATACTGCTAAGAACGAGCATTATGTTTAATTGATGTAAACGTATATAATCAAACATCAGGTGTGTTTTCCTCTTTTATTTTCCTATAAGCATTACCGTTGCGCCAGACAAAAGTACGTAGCGACGCTGTTCCTGAAGTAATTCTTCACTGCCAGGCTGGGCAATATCTTCTGGTGCAGCAAGAGAGGTATCGGTAACAAGATACCACTTGCGACCATCTGCAAGAGCTGGAAGTGTTATTGTGAGGTCGTATATATCTGTGTTTGTGGCAATGTAAAAATCTGTATCTCCGGAAACTGCGCCATTAAGCTTAAATGCAAGGAAGCGTTTCTGCTTTGTCCAGTCCGGATTTTTTGCGTTTATGTCGTACCAGGCAATTTCTGGAACAGTATCTTTGTCGTAGCTGTCTGTAAAGAATTTTGTACGGCTGAATACGTTGTGAGCTTTGCGGTATGAAATAAGATTTTTTGTAAAACGGACAAGACCGGCATTTTTCTGTGCAAGGTTCCAGTCAAGCCAGCTGATTTCGTTGTCCTGGCAGTAGGCATTGTTGTTACCACCTTGAGTACGGCGCATTTCGTCACCGGCAAGCAGCATTGGAACTCCCTGTGAAACCATAAGATAAATAAGGAAGTTTTTAATTTTGCGTATGCGCTGTGCCTGAATCTTTGGATTACTGCACTCCCCTTCAAAGCCGTTATTATAACTTAAGTTATCGTCTGAACCGTCGCGGTTTTGTTCACCGTTTTCTTCGTTGTGTTTGTGGTTGTATGTTACAAGGTCATTTAGAGTAAAACCGTCATGAGCTGTAATAAAGTTTATTGAAGCAGTTGGAGCACGACCGGAATGATTGTATGTGTCTGAACTTCCTGCAATGCGTGTTGCTGCTGCAGTTGTTGAATCGTCATCACCGCGGATAAAGCGGCGGATATCATCACGGAAGCGGCCGTTCCATTCAGACCAGCGGTTATCTCCAGGAAGAGTTCCACCAGGAAAACCTCCAAGCTGATACAGACCTGCACAGTCCCAAGGTTCTGCAATTATTTTTGTATTTGCAAGAATGGGATCCTGGCTTATGATTGCTGTAAGGCTTGGCATATCGTAAGGAATTGGGGCTCCGTTTGGCGCGCGTGTAAGAATAGAAGCTAAGTCAAAGCGGAAACCGTCTACATGCATTTCCAAAACCCAGTAACGAAGACTGTCCAAAATAAACTGTGCCGTTACAGGATGATTACAATTTACGCTGTTTCCGCAGCCGCTGAAGTTCATATAATACTGCTTGTCATTTTGTGGAAGTGAATAATAAACATCATTCTGAAGTCCGCGGAATTCAAAAGCATAGCCTCGTTCATTTCCTTCGGCTGTGTGGTTGTATACAACATCAAGAATTACTTCTATGCCGGCACGATGAAGTTCCTTTACCATTTGTTTAAATTCACGGACAGGACCACCCGGTGAACGGTCAGAAGCATAACTTGTTTTTGGAGCAAAAAATCCTATTGTAGAATAGCCCCAGTAATTTACAAGAGTTTCTCCGGTACGCGGATTTGTATTTGCATTTTCGTTTTCGTCAAATTCAAAAACAGGAAGAAGCTCTACTGCAGTAACGCCAAGGTCGCGAAGATAATCTACCTTGCTTGTAAAACCTTTATAAGTGCCTGCAATTTCTGGAGCGACTCCCGAAGAAGCGGCTGCTGTAAAGCCTTTAAGATGAGTTTCGTAAATTACAGATTTTTCAAGAGGATAATTAAGCGGACGATCCCCTTCCCAGTCAAAGCTGTCATCTACTACAACACATTTTGGAAAGTCAGAAAGGTCTTGAAGCTCGCCGCCTTCGTTTGCAGAAAAGCCCATGCGGTGCTGCTTGTTGTAAGAACGAAAAACAGAACCAATTGTAAAAGCTTTTGAATAAGGGTCAAAAAGATATTTGTTTTTATTAAAACGAAGTCCGTGGGTTGGCTCGTAAGGACCGTCTACCTTGTAAAGATAAAGTGTACCTGCTTTTGCCCCGCAAAGTTCAATATGCCAGATATCGCCGGTGCGGTTTTTGGAAGGGTCAAATGTAACTACTGTATAAGGCTGCTGTGCCATGTCGCTTTCAAAAAGACATAGGCTTACCGAAGAAGCATCCTTACTATATATAGAAAAGTTCACGCCGTTTGGAGTAATAGTGGCACCCAAAGGCAAAGGTATTCCTGCTTTAGTAATTACATCTGGCATGTGTTCATATTATCATTTAACACGAAAATATGCTACAATGCACTTATGGAACAAACTGAATCTTTAAAAACCGCCGTTGTTGCAATAATCGGCCGCCCTAGTGCAGGAAAATCTACATTTTTGAATACTGCCTGCCAGGAACCTGTAAGCATTGTATCACCTATTCCTCAAACTACGCGAAATGCAATTAAAGGAATTGTAAATACTTCGTTCGGGCAACTTATTTTTATAGATACTCCGGGCTACCACGATTCAGAAAAGAAATTGAACCAGAGGCTTCGAAGCGTTACAGAAAGCCAGCTTGAAGGAATTGACTGCGCGCTTTATGTAATAGATGCAACTCGACCAGCCGGAGAAGAGGAAGTTCATACTGCAGCTCTTCTCAAAGGCCTTCAGAAAAAAACAGTTGTTGCCATAAATAAAATAGACTCACCTCAGGCAAAACCGTTTCCTGTACGCCAGTTTATAAGTGAAACTCTTCCAGAAATTCCGGCACAACGAATACTTGAAATGTCTGCACAGAAAGACACAGGCATAAACGAAGTACTGCGCGCACTTTACGACATTTCACCACAAGGCGATCCTATTTACGACGAAGAAACATATACAGACCAGGACCTTACCTTCCGCATTTGTGAAGTTATCCGCGGCGAAGCAATTAACCGGCTGGCAGATGAAATTCCACACGCAGTTTATGTAGAAGTTGCAGATGTTGAACACCGTAACGAAGGCAAAAAACTCTGGATACGCGCATTTCTTTGTGTAGAACGCGAAAGCCAGAAAGGAATTGTAATCGGCAAAGGCGCTTCAAAAATCAAAGAAATCAGAATGGCAGCCCTCAAAAAACTCAGTGAAATTTACATTCAGAAAATAGATCTTGACCTTCAGGTAAAAGTTAACAAAAACTGGCGGCAAAAGGATAATATCTTAAATAAATTGATTTAACTGTTAAGAGTGCTATAATATTATATTATGGCGCAGTTTGATCTGGATGCGTATAAACCTGAAGATACTCTTAATGCCGGGCAGATAATCCGAATTGCAAACCGTATGTTGTTTAATATTAACAACAATATTGTTCTGCATAATGAAAGAACTGCTTATATGGCGCTCAAAGTTGCACAGGAATATCCGATGAACAGTCATTGTTCAATACCAAATCTGGTTGTGCTGGCGCTTTTTCATACACTTGGATTTTTCAGGCAGGATATTCTTTATAACGAAACTCCTTTTTCCAGCGACATTCAGTATTTTTCAGATGAAAAACGAACAAAAAGCAAATACATGTTTTCGTACTACTATCTGGAATTTATGACACCGCTTCAAAACGATGCCCAGGCACTTGAAGATTTTAATCAGCCCTTTGATGAAATTCAAAAAAAGTTTCTTTATCAGACAGATTACAAATCTATACTTTATATGTGCGCAAGAGCCAGCGATTTTATTGCAAAAAATCCGGACAAACCTTTTCCTGCAGATATTAATGAACTTGCCCCTGGTTTTTTTGATCCTGATTTTGCAGAAGCCTTTAATAAACTTAATAAAGACGGCGCACTTGTTTCGCAGATAAAAAATTCCGACTATTTCTGGGAGCTTGAAAAATATCTTTACCGCATAAGACTTAGTCCGGAAGGAACACATCAGGCATTAAAGCTTCTTGTTTATTTTCTTGATTTTAAAAGTACGGTTACTTTGACTCACTCAATCAATACTTCCTGTTATGCCCTGTCGCTTGGTAAAAGATTGAAATTAAATGATGAAGATTTGAACACACTTTTTACTTCTGCCATAGTTCACGACATTGGAAAAATTGCCACACCTACCCGCATTCTGGAATTCCCTGGAAAGCTTTCTCCTGAAGACATGGGTATTATGCGCTATCATGTAAACCATACAAGAAGAATTCTTGGCAATATAGTTTCTTCAAATATTTTTGAAACAGCCGGTCGTCACCACGAAAAACTCAACGGCAAAGGATACCCGCAGCATCTGGATGCAAGCGTGCTTAACCAGAATCAAAGGATTTTAACAATTGCCGATATTACAAGTGCACTTACAGACAATCGCAGCTACAAGGGCGAATTTTCAAAGGAACACACGCTCGGCATAATTACAAAAATGACAGAAGAAGGCGAACTCGATGCCGAAATTGTAAAAATCCTTGTAGACAACTACGATGATATTCGAAGTGAACAGCAATATCTTCAGACCTTCCTTAAAGTTGACTTCTCGAATGTTCTTAAAGAATATAATGATTATCTTTTTAACGACGCCGATTTAATCACAAACAACATTGAAGAAATTACCGATGGCCTCGAAGAAATTGAGGATATTGAGGACATTGAAGAAATAGAAGAGATTGAGGAACTAGAAGAACTTTAATTTTTTCTATATAATTACTGATATTGTTGAGGCCCTTCGACAGGCTCAGGGACCACGCAATACAATTGAGGTAATTTATGGCACTTGAATGTGGAATTGTTGGACTTCCTAATGTTGGAAAATCTACTATTTTTTCGGCTTTGACTGCGGCTCCTGCTGCGGCAGAGAATTTTCCGTTTTGTACAATTGATCCTAACATTGGTATTGTAGATCTTCCTGATGAACGTCTGGACTTTTTGGCAAGCATCCATAATCCAAAAAAGAAGACTCCTGCAAGCGTAAAGTTTGTTGATATTGCAGGACTCATTAAGGGTGCAAGTAACGGTGAAGGTCTTGGAAACAAGTTCCTTGCAAATATCCGTGAATGCTCTGTAATTGCTCATGTAGTACGCTGTTTTGATAATCCTGATATTATGCACGTTCGCGACAATGCAAACGAAGCTGCACCAATTGACCCGGAAAGCGATATTCTTACAATCAACTGGGAACTTTGCCAGGCAGACTTGAACACAATCGAAGCACGCCAGGACAAGGTTACACGTGCCATCCGCTCACTTGGAAAAGAAGAAGAAAAAAAATATGCTCCATGGATAAGCGCTGTTGCAAAAATTAAGCCATTACTCCAGGACGGAAAATGCGCCCGCACAGCTGATTTGACTGATGATGAACGCACTGCTCTTTACGATATGTTCCTTCTTACAATGAAGCCTACAATTTATGTAGCAAACGTTGATGAAGATTCTATTGCAGAACAGACAAACAAATATGTAGAAGTTGTCCGCAAATACGCCGATGAAGAACATTCAGAAGTTGTAGTAATCTGCGGAAAGTTCGAAGCAGACCTTGCAGAAATTGACGACCCTAATGACCGCAAAGACTTTATGGAAAGCGTTGGTCTTACAGAAAGCGGTCTTGCAGTTCTTGCACGAAAAACCTACCATTTGATGGGACTCCGCACCTTCTTTACAGGCGGACCAGATGAATGCCGTGCATGGACAATTCACGCAGGTGATAAGGCTCCAAAAGCTGCAGGTGTAATCCACACAGACTTTGAAAAGGGCTTTATAAAGGCAGAAGCTTATACAATTGATGACCTGCGTCAGTATAAGGACGAAGCTGCAATCAAAGCTGCAGGAAAGTACCGCCAGGAAGGAAAAGAATACGTTGTTCAGGACGGCGACGTGCTTTTCTTTAAGTTCAACGTGTAATTTCTGGCACCAACTCACTTTTTTTCAACTTTTTTCTCAAAAAACTTCCTCTTTTAACAAAATTTTTTTGTTAACTATAGTATAAGAATTTTTATTCGAGGAAGGTATTATGAAACAATTACATGTTATGCTGCTGCTGGCGGCGGGGATTATGTTCTGTTCGTGTACAGGGAATCTTGCAGAAGAAATGGCTTCTTTTGGAGACTGCACACAAGTTTCTGTGGCAAACTGGAACCTGCAGACTTTCTTTGACGGCACAAAAGATGGCTGTGAGTACAAGGAATATCAAAAATCTGCAGACTGGAACACGCAGACCTACAAGGTGCGGCTGGAACGGCTTTGCGAATTCATTACAAAAACAGATGCCGACATTTACGTTTTTGAAGAAATGGAAAAAGAAGAAATCTTCTATGATATAAGTAATCAGCTGGCAGGCAGCGGGCACAACTGGAATCAAAAAAAATTCTGGAATTATTCTGTGTTTGCAAAAGAAGAAGGAACTGCAATCGGGATAGGAATTCTTTCGCGCTACCCGTTGAGCAATGTAAAAACCCATTCTATGGATATCCGCATTCACAGCACAGACCAGCCGGTTACCCGTTACATTTTAGAAGCTCAGGCAAGCATAGAAAAAAATCAGCTTATAATTTTGGCAAATCACTGGAAATCAAAATCTGGTGGAGAAGTCGAAACAGAAATATGGCGCGACTGGCAGGAAAATATTCTTGGAAAAAGGCTCAGCGAATTACAGCAGAACCCCGATTCACCTGCAGTTTTAATTTGTGGTGATTTTAACCGCGATGCAAAAGATTTTGTCTGCAGCTTTGACCAGACGGATAAAGGCAATACAATAATCCGCTTTGCCGGCTTTGGATTTACAGATTTTGTGAGTGTAAAATCACTCTGGTTTACATCAAGCGGAAATTACACTTCTGCGAAGGGAAGTTATTTTTATGATAACGAATGGGAACATATAGATAACATTATGCTTTTGGGTGAAATTCAGAAAACTGCATTCTACCCTTCTGCCGTAAGTCCGTGGGCTTCAGAAGCAGGTTACCCTGTTCCATATAAACTTTATTCAGGACAAGGCTGGTCTGATCATCTGCCGCTTTATGCAGTATTGAAATTCTACAATGATTGAAGAAGCTTTCGGACAGCACCATTACCGGCAGTAAGCTGATTAAAGTATTCTTTTACTTTAGGAGCAAGTCCTGCTTCAAAAAGGTCTACGCCAAAGATATCGGTGCGGTGGAGGAATGCATCAAGCTGTTGCCCTTCGACAAGCTCAGGGACCGCAGTTATTGCAGGATCAGGACTTAGTTCAAAGGCATTTCCCTTGTCGTCAATTGCTTGCAGGTAACGGAGCCACAGCGCAAATACAAGAGGCACTACTTTAAGGGATGCAACATCAAGGTCCGGGCGTGCAAGATAACCTTTGATTGTTTCTCCGAAACGGATGCTGAGCTTTTGTGAAGTATCGCAGGCAATTCGCTGAGGAGTGTCAGGCATAAACGGATTAGGAATACGGATATTTACAACTTCGTCAATAAAGTCCCGCGGTTTGATTATGCCGGGGTCTACTACTACAGGAAGGCCTTCTTCATAGCCGAGACGTTTTACAAGGCGCAGAAGATCCGGATCTTTCATTTCATCTGCAATCAAAGTATAGCCGAGTAAGCAGCCACTTACAGCAAGGAAAGTATGAAGAGGATTAAGGCATGTACACACCTTCATTTTTTCTACTTTGTCTACAGTGGCGCGGTCTGTAAAGTAAAGGCTTGCCTTTTCAAGTTCAGGGCGTCCGTTCGGGAAAGCATCTTCTATAACAAGATACTGGCACTCTTCTGCATTTACAAAAGGAGCCACGTAAGTTTTTTTAGAAGTGATTACAGGTTCAAGTTGTTCAATTCCGTCGTCGGCAAGAATCTTTTCAATTTTAGCATCAGGACGCGGAGTGATTTTATCTATCATTGTCCAAGGGAAACTTACCTTATTTGGATTATTTACATATGCAAGGAATCCCGGTTTGCAGACACCACGATTTTCCCATTCTTCTGCAAATTCCTTTACGGCAGCATAAAGTTTGTCTCCGTTGTGAGAACAGTTATCCATGCTAACCATTGCAATCGGAAGCTCGTTGTTTGTGTAGCGCGCATGAAGAAGCGTTACAACCTTTCCGATATATGATTTTGGAAGAACAGGTCCGGCAGCAAAATCATCTTCTACACCAGGCATCATAACACCGCTTGCATTACGCAGCAGGTAGCCTTTTTCTGTAATTGTAAATGTTACCATCTGAAGCGAAGGCTCACGGAATATTTCAAGGAGTCGTGCCCAGTCTGCTTCGTTTTCTGTGTCTGCAGCAAGGGCTTCCATAATAGAACCAACAACAGTTTTTTCTACAGAGCCGCTGGATTTTAATGTAACAAGCGCTCCAATATTGTCGTGAGGACGGTACATCTTTTCTATGATTTCGTAATCATAGCCTTCTGCAACAACAAGGCCTCGGTCAAGCACACCATCATTCAAAAGATTCTGAACAACATTAGCCTGGAACGCACGGAAAATATTACCGGCACCAAAGTGAATCCAGAAAGGTTCTGCTTTTGTTGCAGCTTCTACCTTTTCACGGTCGAATTTTGGAAGGGAATAACCTTTACTTTCCCATTCTGCTGTATTTGTGATTCCTTGTTTTGTAAGTTTCATTTTATAACACCTTATGATATGTTTTAGCGGTAAAAGTCTCACTTCCGTCTAATTTTGTGTAGTCATGGTCCTCCAGGAAGGTCATGCCCAGCTTTTCCATTACGCGGCGTGAACCAACGTTTTCTACTGCAAAGGTTGCGGCAACTTCTTTTACACCTAATTCCTGCCGGCCCCATTCAATAATCTTTTCCATTGCTTCTGTAGTAAATCCGCGGTTCCAGTAGTCGTAGGCAAGGTTGTAGCCTATGCTCCACAAGCCTCGCTCAGGATGATAATAGATTCCACCGCTACCAATAAGCTCGCCTGTTTCTTTGAACACAAATCCGAAGTCTTTTTTATCATCATCCTGGTACAAGCTTTTGAGCCATTCAATGCCTTCTTCCTTGTTTTTATAAAGAGGATAAATCATATATTTATTTACGCGCGGGTCCCCTGCCCATTTAAAAACAGCATCAAGGTCATCCATTGTGAGCGGGCGTAGAATAAGTCGTTCGGTTTCTAAAACTGGTACTGTCATTTATAAAGTTTCACTCCACTTCTATCTATTGTCTTTTCACAGGCTTCCCAAAGGCCGTTCAAATATGCGGCACCTAAAGCGCGGTCATATAAACCATAACCTGGCATTGCTTTTTCACCCCAGATCATTCGTCCGTGGTCTGGCCTGATTACTCCATCAAAGCCTGTTTCATAAAGAGTGCGAACAATCTTGAACATATCAAAAGTTCCGGCAGCAGAAAGGTGTGCCGATTCCTGGAAATCCTGAACAGGATCATCAATTGCAGTATTGAACTTTAAGTTACGGATATGTGCAAAGTGAATGCGGCCTGTTGCAGCCTTAATCATTTCACAAAGGTCGTTTTTGCGGTTAGTTCCGTACGAGCCTGTACAGAAGGTCAATCCGTTATGAGGATTATCAACAGCCTTGAGCATGCGTACAACATTTTCCTGACAGGTGATGATTCGTGGAAGCCCGAATACAGGCCATGCAGGATCATCAGGGTGAATTGCCATATCGATATTGTATTTGTCGCAAACAGGCATGATTGCTTTTAAGAAGTAAACAAGATTGTCAAAGAGTTTTTCGTTAGTGATGTCTTTGTACATTTCAAAAAGCTCTTTTACGCGTGCCATGCGTTCCGGTTCCCAGCCAGGAAGAATAAAGCCGTTTGAATCCTTGTCAATCGAACCGAACATTTCTTCCGGTTTGATTGCATCTACAGCCTTTGAGTTGTAAGCAAGAACTGTTGAACCATCTTCGCAAACACGTGCAAGCTCACTGCGGGTCCAGTCAAAAACAGGCATAAAGTTGTAGCAGACCATGTGAATGTCTTCCTGCCCCAGCCGCTCCAGTGTTTTTATGTAGTTTTCTATGTATTTATCACGGTCGCCGCCACCGATTTTAATGTCATCGTGAATATTTACACTTTCAATACCGGCAATCTTAAGGCCTACGTCTTCAACTTCTTTTTTGATTTTTTGAATTGCACTAAGTTCCCATGCGTCTCCGGGAACAGAATCATATAAGGTTGTAATAACCCCGTGCACCCCCGGCACCTGACGAATCTGCTGCAAAGTAACTGAATCAAACCCCGTTCCGTACCACCTGAGTGTCATTTCCATAGCACTAAGTCTCCCAAAAATAGTAAATCTTTCGTTATTTTTATAATAACACGAACCGCGCAAAATCTCAAGAAAAACTTGTATACTAGTGTGGGAGTTTGCTAAAATTCGGTAGAATATCTGGCAAATTCACGATGCAAAAAGCAAACTTCGGTGCCTGTAAGGTAATTCAGATTAGAACGTGTTAATGGAATTATCTTTTTGGCTTGTCCTTTGTGAATTGAAGTATTTATAAATTCTATAAGGTTTTCCTCTGCCATTTTAGAAATTTCATTCGCATAAATAGAAAGACCTTCTGTAAGTGATTGCTCCGGATAATATAGAGAAGTCAGCTGAACCAAATATTGCTCATAAAAATCTTTATGAATAAGATAAATCAGTTTATAAAAATCTGTCTGTGTAAGATAAACCAGATCACCAGCTGCTTGCAATGTATATAGAACAATCTGTCGGAATTTTTCCACATCATGATTTCTTCTACTCATATAAACTACCGTGTCTTCCGGCATGATTCCATCAATAATATTTCTATATTCAATCTGATATAAATTTGCAAGGACACGAATCGCAGATGCAGTAAGTTCAACCTCCCCTGTTTCATATCTGATATAAGATTGACGCGTAACCCCCAGTTTATTAGCAACAAATTCCTGAGTAAATTTATTTCGTTCGCGTAATAATTTCAAAATATTCATAAAATTATTATAAACTATGAAAAATGTTATGAAAAGTATATATTTTTCAAAAAAAGCAATTATTTTACACTTTTAACTTTACTTTTACAAATTATAGTACTATTCTTATACTTACACAACCTTTTGTACAGTTTACTATACACAAAAATAAAGGAGGATTTGTAAGAATGTATATTTGCTATTCAATTTCAAAATCAGTAACACAAAAGGAATGGGACAAAGTTTATAAAGAAACTCTTGTTTTGGCTGATAAACTGAACCTTGCTGACTGGGACAAGTTTTATTACAAAGGAGTACGAGCCTATGCATATTGCAAAGTAAAAGAAAAAACTGATGAAGAGCATGGAAAGAAACGGCATTTCTGGCTTGCCTGCGGAGAATATAATCATATGACGGATGGAGAATATTTCCGTCTTGAACGAGAAATAGACGATTATAACGAAAAGGCCGGACCAGCTATTCTTTGGGAAATAGAAAGTAATGGACCTGCAAATTCCAGACAGTTTGATGATCAAATTGACACTTATGCTAGAAAAACCTGGGGAGGTGCCTATTTTATCAGACTTTTAGCAATTCTATGTTTTGTAGAAAGTAAGTTAAAGGAAAAATTTTATATATATGGAGATATAAACAAGCACAACTGTGAAAGTGCAGTCAAACTTGTAAACAAGTATCTCAAAAAACCAATAGTCCTTCCTGCCCGCTGTGATTACAATAGGTTGTATGAAATTGTGAAAACAATTGAAATTTCAGATATGCAAAAAATATTTCTTATGGAAAAGGCTTATCTTGGAGAAATTGATGTAAAATATAAAAAATTTATAGAAGAAAAATTTGATAAAAAAATAATAAACCAATATTGGAAAAACCGATTCAAAGATTGCGCTGTTGATGATTATAATTTTGAAGAAAAACTAAAAGCATATTTATCTTATGGATTTGATTTTAAAGATTTATTTTCTTATATTTCATTTAAGAATCCAAAAGAGGAATCTTTAAAATTCTTAGAATTGATATTTAAAATTGAGAATAATAAGGATAGTTTATCTATGTTCTTAGGTATTACCAGAGATCCTAAAGGCAATAATGTTCGTGGTTTTTCTTGGGAATTCCGTTGCTCTTTATTTGGTCCTGAGGCTTTAGATCTTTCAAGGCCTTATACTTTTGATGATTATGAAAATGAGTTATCAAAATATTTCGGAAACTATATTGATGTAAAAAGCTTTCTAAAAGAAAAAATCAAAGACGAAGATTCTCTCATACCACGTTTAAAGAAATACTGTAATAAAGATAATTACTACATATTTAAAGGCGAAGAAAAATATGACATTATTTTTTCAATTAACCTTATGTATTATAAAACTGGTGATAAAATAGCCCCTTACCTGATGAAAGAAATCAAAGCGGCAATGAAATCAAATAAAAAACGCTTAGCAGATAAAGAATTCAAAGAACTCGAAACAAAAGAAACAACAGAACAAATCTATGAATTAATAGATTTACATAAACAGTTCCCAGTTCGTGATATAGACTGGCACCATGCAATTGATTATTTTAATTCACATTCAGATGCACTAGAACGATATTATCCAATTTTTCGTATGAAGTTAGAATTTTTGTCTGCGAATGAAGACATTGCAAAAGCCCTGTTCATAAATGACGATTTCTACGAATTTTACAAGGGGCTATGAAATAGTAATTAATTGGCATTCGCAGTTAATGGCGGTCTTACCTCCGAAATTCGATACCGCAGACGGAAGAAGAAACGTAGAATAAAAAAATAGCCCGCCGAGTGTTTAGGCCACAAGGCGGGTTTTGTCCGTAAGGATAATCCTTTAACTTGGAGGCAAGACGCTTTCTGCGAATGCCTTTCTTTTAATACTATAACCCACTTGTGGGGAAAAAGCAAGGATTTTATTCCAATATTTGCGGTTGAATTTTTCGACCACAAATTATTACATCAAACACTAACTTGAGGTGCAAAAATTTCACCTTAAATTAAAAAAGAATAAACGATTATGGATATACAAAAACGGGAATTGCCAGCTGCAAAAAACAAAATGAAAGATATTGATTTTACACGAACAGTTAAGCTCAAAGACGGAGCAAAAGATTTTCTTGAGGATTCATCATGGAAAGAAGACCTTGAGTTACCTGATAAAATTGAGGAGGATTATAAATAATTTATTCTAGTTTTTTTTATTAATGTGTAATTTGGCATTCGCAGTTAATGGCGGTCTTACCTCCGAAATTCTACTGTTCTGGGAAACTGGTTCAGATTACTAAATTAGGAGGCTGCTATTGAGTTTGTATGAGTTTCTTGACTTGCTGTTTTCAGCAGTTACGATTTTCATCGACGTAATTCAGCGCCTTCTCCGTAGACGGAAGAAGAAACGACGAATTAAAAAATAGTGCCCGCCGAGTGTTGACCCTATCGGCGGGCACTTGCCTAGTTTTCTAGGTAAACCTGTTAGGAGGCAAGACGCTTTCTGCGAATGCCTTTCTTTTCATACTATAACCCACTTGCCGGGAAAAGGCAAGGGATTTAATACAATGTTGAAATTTCCAGACCTTCTGATGTTCCGTATCCTAAAAGGATAGAATCATTCTTTTCACCTATACCAATTGTATAATCGTTAGGGAATGATTCCAATGGCAAGGTTTGTACTTCCCAGTAGCCTGTATATTTGTCGTTTACAGCACCATCACAATAAGTATTGTTTGCAGTCTTATTTGTTCCTAACATTGCAGGCCATGCTGTTCTAACACTATTCTGTGTTGCTGTAAAGGCAGACATATAATATGAAATATGTGGAACATACTTTTGTACAGTTGTATCACCAACTGTAAATGTTGTTTTTGATGGACTTATAGAAATACTTGTTCTTGTTCCAACAGAAAGGTAACTGTCTACAGTACAAACATCTGCTGTTGTATCTTTGAAGTTTTCAAGATATGCATATTTAAGGTCACCATTCTTTGCTCCATAGTAAGAAATATGAATACCTCCATCTCCATCAACAACCATATCAGGATACCAACCGGCAAAGTCAGGATCTACAACAACAGGAGTTGTTAACCAGGAACCTCCTGCTAAAGGTGTTGTATTATAACTGAACTTCAAGGCTTTTGCAGAACTATCATACCAGCAGACTACAGCAACATCTTCTGTTGTTGTCAATGTTGAATCATTAATTTTAGCAACTGCATTTGGAACTATAGCTACAGCAGAATATGCCGAAGCCGCAGTTCCACTAGCTATGGTTTGAGAATTCTTGGCAGAACCATTTGAACCATTACTATAATTCTTTAAAGAATCTGAAAGCGTTTGTGTTCTAGTATAGGTATTAACATTATTCGGAGCTGCTCCGGAATAATCACCAATATCATAATAATAATATCCATTTTGTGTCGCTTTTAAACTCAATGGATAATACTGATTATTTATCAATAGATACTTTCCTGTAACATTACTTTGGGTTCTATAATAACCTGAATTAATTTGGAAAGAACACTTAGTATTATCTTTTGCAAAAGAAGTAGAATACGTTCCAGCTCTAAATACTATTTCCTTTTCAGTTACATCATAATATACCGAATAAACAGATCCATTATCACTTATCAACTTAGGATTTTGAATGCGATTTGGATTATAAGTAGTACCATTACTTGTATTCTCCCAAGCGAATGCTCCTTCCTCTGCAAAATTAGTATAATTACTTCCTGATTTTGTATATGCCCAAACATTAATAGGACCCGGTACCATTGGATAGAAATACATGCTTGCACATGTACTATAATTTGTACTTCCAGGACTAGCACAGTCTCCATTCAATGCAAGGCCATATAAATTACCACTTTCATCTACAGCAACTGCAGTATCATACCATTGAGTAAATGATGAACCAACTTTGTATTCGGTTCCATTCTTATAAAGGAATGTATCGGTACCTCCAACATCGTATGAGAATACTTCATCACCATTTGAGCCTACTTTAAAGGTTGGATATCTTATGCTTGTTCCATCAACTACCTGGTTACTTCCCCAAACCCAAACTTTTCGTTCATCTGTAAGGATATCGTTATTGATTCCATTAGCTTCCTGATTGTAAGGAACAAGCTTGCTGGTTTGATTATTAAGAGAATCAATTCCGTTAACCTTTATTGTAACATTGCCACTAGTAGCAGTTGTAGGTACTGCCAAAGTTACTGATGTTTTTGAAGAATCAGAAACAGTTGCATTAGCTGTAATTACTACAGTAGGAGCCGTATTTCCTTTCTTCAAATTGAAACCGGATATAGTAATCTCTTCTCCTCTACGAACTGGATAATAACCACGTGCTGAACGATTAAATACGGAAGGTACAGATGAATATGCCCCATCCAAACTAGTACTGATTCCCGTAATATATGGTACAACGTCTACCTGGCGGGTTGAAGTTGTGCTGAAGTTGCTTGTTTGGCCGGCATTCTTTGCATTGTCATCGGCACGAACCTGAACTTTAATATTGTTCTGGGCTACATTGCCAATCATTGCTGTATCCCAAAGAAGAGTCCAGTTTACGCTGTGGCCGTTATCAAGGTCAAAGTCATTTGAAGCTTTATCAATATCAAATTCGTAACCGGTACCTGCAAGTGTACCAACCTTTACAAACTCAGCAGAATTATCGCCATTCATCCACTTTCCGGTTGTCTTATCATAAGTTGCGACTTTCGTGGCAGATAAAAGTCCGTCAATAGTAAGATACAAATCTGTGAGTACAATATTATCTGAAACAGTTCCACTCAACTTAATCTTTCCGGAAACTTTGTCATCACGATCAAGTTCGTTATCTGTAGCTCCAGTAGCAAGGAAGCTTGCAGGTAAATCGCCGTTTAGTTCAATATGCCCTTCCAAATCTGCAACAGACTTAACCTGACTTGCTTCTTTTGATGTATAAACAGAGTTGTCTGTAAGACTGTTCCAATAGAAGTCATCAATTGTTACTATTGGAGCGGTTTTATCGCGAACCTGTAAATTTATACCTGTAATATTAATGCTGACTTTGTTGGAATCTGTGAATACAGTTTTTCCATCTGTGCTGTCAAAAATCTCGTAGTTGATATTGAAATCAGTATCATTGTCGGTAGAGTATTTAATTAACCAGGCAATATCATGAGAGATTGTTCCTGTCTGGGTTGTTAATGCAGTTTCACCAGTAGCAATGTAATCATTTGCATTATTAAAGTCGGCATCATCGTAGTTATCATTTCCGGACATTAATGGTGCCGGCTCGTTTGGAGAATTTTCATTTGTTTCCACTTTCTGCCATTCAGCAGTTTTCTTTGTCTTCCACTGATAGAACAAATCGCCGTTACCACCAACAATTTCCGGAGTTACAGACATTTTACCTTTTACTGTAATTCCAGAAATATTGATTGAGGTTGAAGCATTTGTATAAACTCCTGGTTTTTCTGTTAAGCCTTCCGGATAGTAAGTTGTGATTTCATTATCATCCTGAGTGATATTACCATCCTGATTAATATCTACACCAAGAGCAACACTTACCAGACGAGGCTTGTTATTTTCTACAGAAGCTGCGGTAACAACATCATGCTTGCTGTTTCCGGCTTTATCGAATACTACATAATGAATCTGTACATCACCGTCAGAAATATTCTTTGAGTTTACATACAATTCCCAGGTCCATGATTTTGAATCATCTTTATGAAGATTTTCCATAATCATATCGCCATCGTCGTAAATGTAATTATTACAATAACCATAACCATAATCTGTAGTAAGGGCTGTTGCATTCTCTGCCTTGCTTTCTGGGTTTGAATTATCTACAATATTTGCTACGGCAAAGAAAACTGTTGCACCTGTCTTATCTCCTGGTTCACCAGAAAGAACTACCTTATTATTTGTAGCATCAACAGATTCAATTCTGTAAACAACGCCGTTTACCTTAGCAAGGCCGCCTGTATGAACATAACTTGCAAGTGCAGCAGAAAGTGTAAGGGTTGAAGAAGAAACATCTGCAGTTGCAGAACCCCAGTAAAGGTTATCTTCAGAATCAAGTTTGATTCCACTTCCACTGCTTACAGTTGCAAGCTTAGAAGCTGCATTTGTTCGCTTATACATTGGATCAAATACATAAGTTGTTCCATTAACAGTTCTTGTAAAGAATACTGCAATTCTTTCTACACCGGTATCACCATCATGTCTTTCATAAGCAGCAGAACGCAGTGAATAATAACCCTGTGAGTTCTTTATTGTCTTTTCAATCTTGAAGTTAGTTGTATCATCCTGTGCTGCTACAGTTGGAGCTTCGTTATCGTAATAGACTATAAAATCTTTATAAACAGAAAGTGGATTATTATTCTTAACTTCTTCTGCTGTAATTTTTATTTCTGTTTTTCCTACACCAGAAGCATTTCCAACCTTAACCTTAAAGGTATAAGTTTTCGCATCACCTGTTTTTCTAGCGAATTCATAATCAGTATTACTTGCACTTTGACCATTAGAAGAAATAATTACTTCATCACTTCCATTACCGGTTTTTAATGAAATCTTGTTAATTCCACTATCATCGGTAATTTCACCTTCAAGCCACCATTGACCTTTTACACTCATTCCTTCTTTATAAGTTTGAGATGCTTTTACATTATTAGAATTATCATACTGAACAAGTCTGAGTGTGTTCTGGACAAAATATGGAGTATCTTTATCTACAGTAAAGGTTCTTACAGCTTCAACACTCTTAAGAATTGTAGTGCCGTGTCCTGTATCATCATCTGTAGCATAAACATACATTGTTATATCATTTGAGTTTCCAGAAGGAATAAGCTCATTGTTAGGGTTAATACTTGTATTCCATGAACCTCCGGAAACAGGTACCATAATTCCAACATCAGCAATGTTTGATGCAGAAGGTGTTATTCCGGCTTCACTTAAAGTTTTGTTTACACTGATTTTACCAAATGTGTAATATGGAGTTGTATCAGTAGAACTCTTAGTTACTGCTTTTAATATGTTATAATCTGTTGTACTCCAGCCATTACCATCAATATCAAGCTGAATCCATACATATTTTGCTTCAACATTATCGTTTGCAGTTCCCATAATTCTGATTGTTCCACCCAATACAGAATTATCAACATCAGGATATGTAATTGCAACATTTGGTCTGTTACCCTGAGGGTCTACAACAATTTTAGCCTTATCAAATGAAGTGTTTCCACAAATATCAACTGCTTTAATCCAGATATATACATCTGTCATATCAGTATAAGTATTGTTATCAATAGCATCCTGACTTGTAATATTTAATGGAGCTTTAGTAAGCCAGGTTCTGAACAAATCTGTATGAGTTGCAGTTGTTGATTCATTGCCATCAAAGTAAATATTATATGAAAGCGAAGCAAAAGAATCCTGATTCCAATATGTTGAAGTTTCATCAGGATTATTTACGCCATCTTCCGAAAGCATATAATATACACTTGGGTTTACGGTTTCACCTTCAATAGAACCACTTACTACTGCTGTACTTGAAACAGAATTTGGAGCTGAAATTCTGATAACCGGAGCCGTATTGTCTATTGTACGGCTAAGGGTCTTAGGAGTTTCCATTTCGGCTTTATCTTTTGCAGTTACAGTAAGTGTAAGAGTTCCGGAGAAATTTTTGTTTGCCGGTGCTGAAGCAGGAGCATTTGCAGGTTTTACTGCTTTATCAAAACCAGTTACTTTAATAATAAACTCATCAGTTTCGGAACCAGCTTCAATTTCAAAGTCTGCATCTGTAGACTCCAGTTTATATTCAACTTCTGTGTTTTCGATAGTTTCTTTTATAGAACCTGTGAAACTTGCAGAAATTCCGCTTGTAGTGCTTGTTCCGTATAAGCCACTTGAATCACTTGCAGTAACCTTCAGATAGAAGGTATCGTTTTCTCCTCCAAGGTACAAATCTGATTTATTATAATCTTCGTACCAGGTTGATTTATCAAGACTTATTGCGTTGATAAACATTGTTGGCGGAGTTGTATCAAGACAAATTGAAACAAGAGTATTTCCATTTGCTTTTGTATTTCCAAACTGATGTTCTGTTCCAGAATCTGGAGCATCCTTAATAATTGGAGTTGCAAGAATAGCAGCATCTGTACTACTTGAGTTTATTGCTGCAGAAGTAAAGGTTGCAGCAGCACCTGCAGAAGGCCTGTCTGTTACTTCAAATTTCAGAATATAAGAATCATCACCAGGAAGCTTAACATTCCATGAACCTCCTGAATAAGAGGCATTTGCATTTGTAAAATTAGCATCTCCCGAGCCCTTCTTATAAACTGCAAAACTGCTTATTCCGTCATCATCTGTAACAGAACCATATATTGTAGAAGAACCCTTAACCCAGATTTCGTCACCATTTTTCTTGGTAAAATCTACACCAGAGCCTATGGTAATAACAGGTCTATCCTCATTCTGATTAATTACCAGTTCCAGTTCTTCTGCTGTTTCGCTTGTATTACCGGCTTCATCTTTAGCGGTAATACTCAAGGTTACAGTCTTCTTATTGGCATCGTCAGTCCAGAATGTATTATCAAGCTGTGTTGTATCAATATTTACAGACCAGATGCTGTTTGCATAAGAAATTGTATTATTTGCAGAAGGTGCACCCTTTGTATATGTATAAGACTTTGTATTTGTACCACATTTTGCAGTAAGATTGATTTCTGTTATTTCATTTGCATCGGTTGCTTTACCAGAAACAATAATTGTTTTGTTTACAACAGAATCTGCCTCTGGCGAAGTAAAGGTTACAGCCGGTGGATCGCCATCTTTATTCAAAATACCAATTGCCTGAGGATTTGAAACATTACCTGCCTTATCTGAAACAGTTGCAAGAACTGTCTGATAGCCAGAAATATTTGCAAGGTCTGATTGTCCGATAACAAGTGTTACAAGACGTTTTCCATTTGAATCAGGGGCACCAATAGTGCTGCCGTCAGTACCTGTTACCGGAGTAATTACAGTTCCACCTATAGTAATATTGAAAGCAGAAATATCGGCAATTCCACTTTCTGCAGTACTTTCTGTTACATAGAATTTTAATGTTTTATTAGCTTTTGCATTTGTAAGATGAACCTTTGCAAATCCATAGTTTGCAGTATCTTCGTGTTGTGTAAAAGTTGGAGCCTGAGAGTCTACCTGAATAGTATAGCCAGTTCCCTTAACAGATTCATTTTCTACATCATCAACAGCCCAAATCCAAAGTGTATTTGTTCCGTTTTCAAAGCCAGAAACATTTATATCAAAACCACCGTCTGTAGAAGGCACACTCTTTTCGGCTAAAGCAGTTTTATTACCCGGTTTAACCTGATATTTAATAGTTTTAGCACCACTTCCACCAACATCAGAGAAGCTTCCTTTAATATTTAATGTTGAAGCTTTAAACCATGAAGAACCAACATTGCCTATTGCTTTAGAATCAATAGTACATCCGGCAGCCAGCTGTGGTTTTGCCCGGTCAACAGTTACTGTAAGGATATCTGAATATCCCTGGTTTCCGCTTCCGGCTTTGTCTTTAGCTCCAACTCGGAATGACAAGGCTGTATTTGCTTCTTGAGCAGCAACAGTTGAAGCATCAAAAGTACAGGTCCAGTTCTGTCCTGTTAGTTGTGGTTTTGTACCATAAGCAGTCCAGTTCGAAGAAGCTGTCTTGTAATAAAGAGTGAGCCCTTCTGTTGTATTAATACCGGCACCACTACCATCGTTAGCAGTTCCTGTAAAGGTAATACTAGTTTTTGTAAAATCGCTATTAGCCGGGCTATTAACTGTAATAATAGGAGCTGTTACATCAACTGTAATATTTGCAACAGGCACAGATGTTTCATAACCTGAATTATCAGTTACTTTTGCTGTGATAATTGCACTACCATCTGCTGTTGGAAGAAGAGTCTTTACATCTACATTCCATGACATAAGGGTTGGATCTGTTGCAGTTGGAATTCTTTCAAGCCCCTTAGCGGCAAGTGCTGCAGCATCATCATCTGTAGAAAGAGAAATTTCTACTTTCTTATCATTAGCATCACTTGTAAATACAATGCTCTTAATTCCAGAAGAACCGTCCGGAACAGGAACACCGTTTACTAAAGATGGCTGGTCAGAAATTGTACCAGAAATCGTTACCTGACCAGAAGCTGCATTAGAAGCAATATTTGTATAAATGCGGTCATTTTCTTTTGATGGAATTGTTGGTACTTTTAAGTCAACATTAAGTGAGTAACAAGGGTAAATTTCACCCTGTACTTCTGCACAGTCAATTTCTGTATTACCAACATTATCTTCAGCAACAAGAACAAGATAGTTTTTACCTTCCTTAAAGCCCTTAATTGTTGTTTTATAGTTAGATTCAACATTGCTCAGACGGAACTGAACGTATCCTTTGCTATTTACAGTATATTGTCCGTTCTGCAAAGCTGTTGTTGGAGTTCCACCAAAACGGTTATTTGTATTAGACGGAGTTGCCGGACTTCCTGAAGGTTTTATATTATACTCAACATTCTTCTTTTCATGCGCATCAAGCGGCGAGAAGGTATCTGTTTTATTTGCAATTATCCAATTCTTAAGAGTTTCTTTATCTTTAAAGAAAATCTTTCCTGCATCATCGCCGGTTCCATCAACAGGAGAATTTCCTGTGGCTTTTTCTGAGTCTATAATAACTTCTAAATTATTGAATACCTTGTAGTAGAACTTATTTATACCAGAACCGTTAGTATTATCTTCAAACAAACCACGAATTTGAATTGTAAGGGCGTTTCCGTAAGTACCTTCTGAATACTTACCGCCTACATCTGTTTCTCCAAGGTCATTTGCATAATCACCTACTCTGACCATTATATCTTTTAATGAATCATCAACTTTATGTTCTGGCGCCGGAGCAGTACTATCGAATTTTAAATTCATTGTAATTGGATCAGACACATTACCGGCCATATCGGTTACAGTAATAGTAGCTGTTGCACCACCTATCCAGGCAGTTGTGTTATCTTTAAATTCAATGCCATCAAAGAATCCGGTCTTAGAGGTTTTGGTAATTGATGCTGTTGAAGCTCCTGCTTTCTTAATTTCGAGCTTTACATTTTCAACATTTATATTATCATCTGCAAGACCGGAAATTCTAAATGACTGCTCTTGGTTATTCAAATAATAAACATCTGTTGCGGAACTACCTTGACCTTCTGTTGTTTTATAAACCTGATAAGTACCAGATTCTGGTTCAATCTTTGGATTTGTAAAAGTTGGGTTTTCCGAATCAAGAGTATATTTTATTTCTTTAGGAGTTGTTCCGTTTACATCCCTTACTTTATATCTTACAGTAAGATTAGCCGGTACATCTTTTACCTGGAAAGTATCTATATATTCACTTCCGGTTATATTTGAAGCAACAGGAGTATCAATATCATTTCTCCAGATAGTATAAGGAGGTTCGCCTCCTTCAATTGAGATTGTGACTTTAAGTTCTTTATTCTGATTATTTGGAGAAATAACAGTTGTATCTCTTGAAAGAGAATACTGAGGACCATTACCAGAAATCTTAATTACATATACTGATTTAGTAAAATAATTTGCATTGGCAGCAACAGCTTCATCTGCCTCGGTTGGTTCATTGCCATTTCCATTATCTTCACCAGTACATACAAAGTTTGCATCATATACAGTCTGAGTTACTTCATAAAAACCAGAGGTCGAAGGCATTACATGTGTAACACTACTTTCCTGTCCGCTTTTTTTGTAAATTGAAGTTCTTACATTCGAATCAAGCTGAGCCTGTACAGAATCGGCTGCTATATCATAACCTGCATAAGCCGGATTAGTCTGATTAGTTCCTGTAAATGTACTATCTGCATGTGGTGAAATTGCCTTTACTTCAAATTTTACAAATTTAACACTATCATCATCTTTTATTCTGCTGTAAAGGCTGCCAGAAATTACATTCTTAGAACTTTCCTTTATATAGTAAGGGTTTACAATATTCTTATACCATGCAACTCCATCCTGAGCTTCAAAATCCGGTTTATCTGTTTCCTGGTCAACAAAACAAGGAATTTCATAAGGATTTATATTTCCTGCCTTATCTTCTACAGTAATTTTTATGACTGCATCTTTCTCATCCTGCAGAGTTGTTGTATCAATAGTAAATTCAACTTTAGAAGTAAACTTGTCTTCGCTTACATCTCCTACTGTATTGTCATTCTGAATAACTTCATATTTCCATTTTTTTACAGCAGTAAAATCATCTTCAAGCAAAGCCTTTACAGTTACTACACCATTTAATACATATTTTGAGTTCTTTTTAATTTCAGGCGAAACAGTTACTTCATTTACAAGAGGCTCATCAACATCATACATTACGGTTTTGTAAGTAGAAGATGTTTTTCCTCCGTTTGCAGAACGAATTTCTATAGCAAATTCAGTACTCTTTATCTGGTTCTGATCATCTCGGTCGGCATTATTATTGAAATATGAAGCCGGAATTGTAATATCAAACGGATATTCATTTGTTGATGTAGCAGAGGTTTGAGTCAATTCACCGCTTGAAAGCCACTCGACATCATTGTATCGGATTGATACAACAGGATTTCCTTCTGTAAGAGTTGTTTTTCCAGTTATTCTAAGGCTTCCGTCTTTTTTTACATAAATAGTAGAAGCCGCAGGAATAATATCTTTTAAAGTTGGGGCCGAAGCCATAGAAAGCAGATAAAAACCATAACCATTATTTGCAGCTAAAATAGGCTGGTCATTCTGGTCTTTTCCATCTACACCAATAATATAAGGATGCTCTACCTGTAATCCACCAGAACTACTCTTAACATTTACTGTAAACTGATAGTTTGAACCAATCTTCTTCTTACCATTTTCAGAATTAATTACCGGATAAATCTTAGGTCCGGTTCCCTTGTATTTTCCATTTTCAAAAACAGCACTCTGGAAATATACTCTGAAATTTGCATCATCAACAATCGGGCTGTTATCAAGACCAACATTTACCTGAATAGTAATATCTGAATCATTAGAAACAGTGTAATCTGTTGCAACATCAAGACACTCTGTATTTGCCTTTAAAGTTGGTTTACCTGCAACAGAGAATGTAGGATTATTTTTTGGATCAAGAACAAACGAACCTGATTTTTTTTCATATTGAACAAGATCTTCTTTTATACTGTCAAAATCGCTGGCAGAACGTGAAGGATCAAGATATGAAACACCATTTATAATATGGTAGAGTTCTGTGATTTTTACAGTCTTTAAAATATCTTTTGAAAGATCTTCATAAATATAATAAACATCTGTGGTATTACCTAAAAGATCTTCTGCTGATTGAACTTCAGAATCTATAGGATATCTTTGAGCCGAATCGTATGCATTAATTGTACAGAAGAACTGAGCCGCTGCAAAATCTTCGGGCTGAACATTTCCATAAATTGCAGTGTAGTTTTCATCACCATATTCAGCAACGTTCATCGAAATTGAAGGTGGAACATTTGACAATGTAACTGTATGTTTAGGTTGCGCAGTATCTGAAGTTACATCATCTTTGTGTTCAAAAATATTTACATCAATGTGGTCAATATTATTGTCATCAGCACCCAAACCTTCAAGACTGAATACACGACCATAAGTATCTGAATTACCAGCAGATGCGTTTAAATCGGTTCCAGGTCTCTGAAGAACAATAACCGGAGGAGTATTATCTATAGTAAAAGTTGTATTTTGAATTGTTGTACGGCCAGAAGCATCTTTAATTGTGATTGATGCCTGATAGGTTCCATCTACAATAATCTTGTTTTTGTTTGAATCGATTGTATATACAGGAATCTTCCATATACCTGCCCCGCGATTTTCAGTATCAGGAGCAAGGGTAAAAGTAGTAAAGGTGAAGGAACTACCCCTTCCGTCTGGTCTTGAAAGTACCGCAGTTACACTTGCTATAGTACCATCATCGTCATAAGTACCGCAAATCGCAAAGTTATCGCGGATTACAGCATCAACCGGCGGATTAGTTATAGTAATCTTAGGTGGTTGGGTGTCTACGGCGCCGCCAAGGCCTACTTCGCAGGAGAAAAATGAGAGGGTAGATAAAACAGCTGCAGTGAGAAAAATAATGATTCCATGAGAAAAACGAATCCTGTTCTTAAATATTTTCATAACAACACCTCTAAAAGCACCGTTTGCTATAAAATGGCAACGAATGCAAAATACCCCATCTCTCCAATCTACTTTATCGGCAGAAGAAGAGTATTTCTTGATACACCCACCTTATTCGTACTTTTTAGGCTGACTGACAATAAGAAAACAATTACTTTTAATAGAAGAAACAAGATTTTTAAATAAATTTTGAGCCTTTAACCCACAAATAATATAAGCAATTTTCCCCAAAAAAGCAAATTTTTTCGTGAAAATTCGCGGAGATACTACATAAAAATGTGTTATTTTTGGGAAATTTGCATTTTTTTTGATTTTTTTTATGAAATTTTTGTAATAAGTCCACTTTTTTTTTAAAACTATATGTAGGAATTAAAGATCGCGTGTCGGGGCGGTATGCTCTGCGGTGTTTTCGAAAAAATGGAGGAAAACTATGAGTGATTCTAAAAACAAAATTCTCAATGATGAGGCTGAACTCACCCTAGAGGAAAAATGGGAAAAGGCAACAATTGCAAACAACTTTATTTTTTACAAGGTTATGCGTAACAATCCTGATGTGTGTAAAGAACTTCTTGAAATACTGATGCAGATTAAGATTGATCACATTGAAATGCATTCCGAAGAAGTAATTGAAATTGATTACGGAAAGAAAGGTGTACAACTTGATGTGTATGCAGTTGGAGATGAAAAAGGCTATAATCTTGAAATGCAGGCTTCTGATACATATGAGCTTCCGGAGCGGGCAAGATACTATCAGGGAATACTTGATGTACAGGAACTCAATTCTGGTGATGAATATCGGAATTTAAAGGACAGTTATGTCATATTCATTTGTGTACAGGACATCTTCAAAAAGAATCTGGCAAAGTATACTTTTGAAAATCTTTGTGTAGAAGATCCGGCAATTAAACTCAAAGATAGGGCCTATAAATACTTTTTTATTGCAGAAAACTATGATAAAATACTAGATGAAAGACAAAAGGCGTTCTTAAAGCTTGTAATGTCAAATGAAAGTACAGACAGTTTTGGCAGCAGAATTTCAAAACTTGTAGAAGACGCAAAGCACAATACGCAGTGGAGGAAACAGTTTATGGAATTAGAAAGACAAATGGCTTATAAATTCCGCGAAGGCAAAGCAGAAGGTAGAAATGAAAAAGCCGAAGAAGACGCCATTGCTTTACTTGCAGAAGGCGATTCTCCCGAAAAAATCTCTCGCTGTCTAAAGATGCCCCTTGAAAAAGTCCTGGAGCTGAAGGAAAGAATTCCGGTGAAAGAGGAATAGTTTTTATTCACATTATTGTTAAAATGAAAAGCCGTGCTTCGTATTGAAACACGGCTTTATTATTTTTGTTTGTTATGACTTCTTCTTTTTTACAACCTTTTTACCGTTGCGATATTCACAGTGCTTGTTGTAGAAAGATAGAGCGTTAGCACCATAGTAATTTGTATTACCATTAAAAGTTATACTCTGTCCAGGATACAAAGGATGGTTTGCAAGTCCCGGAATATAACACTGCATACCCCAACTCCATACACTAGGACCATTTTCTGCAGCATCACTAGGCATATCACCTCTCAAAGGCTGTAAGTAAGTTGGTTTAATAAGTTCCCATGAAATCCAGTACCAGGTATCACCTGTGCTGTTTGTCATGGCACGAACCTTATCAAACTGTTCTGAGTTCCATGAAACAGGATATGAAGAAATACTTATACCACCTGTAGGCAAATCTGAACCACGTACCCAAACCTGAGCATAAGATCCAGTTGTACCTACATCACCACCGCCAACATTAGTCATGGTATAAACACTTCTGTATGCAAATTCATATGCTGTAACATCTGTTTGACCTGTCTTTTTTGCTGTTGCATTAATTCGGTATATAAAACCATGTGTTGTATCGTTGTTAACACCTATATTAAAAGGATAACTTGATTGTGTAGAATTCTGAGTAAGATTTAAAGTTACTTTTGTTGGGATAGATGTCTTACTTGTTACAGAATACTGATCTGTCTGCTGTCTATAAACAACACAAGTTACAGTAGAACCAGGTGTCTGACAGTCTGCTTTTACACCTGTTGTCGTAGGCTGTGTAACTGTAGCACCTGTAGTTTCGCGCTTTTTGTTTACACGAACAACAGGAGCTTCAAGACCTGAATGAGTTACACTAAAAGTATTAGAAAGCTCATTAGAATGGTTTTGACTGTCTTTTGCTACTCCGGCATCTATCGAAATTGAATAATCTGCTCCCTTAACAGGAACCGCATATGAGTCAGATAAAGTAATAACAAGTTTTGAACCGTTTACAGTAACATAACTACTATTTACAGGAATAATAACCTTATCTGCATCTGCTGTTTTAAGGGCGGCAATTACATTAGTATTATTAGTGTCGATATCATAGTTAAGAATGTATTTTTCTGTAAGGTCTGAATTACCATTTACATCAGAACCGTTTGTACCAAGAGTATAATAATCAGAAAGAGATGAAGCTTTTGCCTTATAGTTAATAAACTTATCTTCGCTGATTACACTTGGTGCCTTAAAGCCGTCTCCATGAGTAAGGGTAATATTTCCAGAGCCTTTTTTAATGCTTCTTGAGAAAGTAATAGTCAATACATCATCACCATTTACTTTTGACAAGGCCGCACTTTGAACAACCGGCTTTCCTGTAATGATTTTAAGAGTTCGTCCATCACTAAGATTTTTTCCGCTCGGAATCTTTCCTATAATGTAATCATTTACATTGTGTCCTGCCGCATCTGTAAAGGTTCCTGCTATTGCGTTTACATTAAGCGCATTGATGTCATCACCTTCTGCTACAACATAATCATAAATTAACCTTGTTGCTGCAGTATTTACATTTGCAGATCTGATTGTTGCAGTCTTTGAATTATTCAAGGTTAATGTAGAACCTGAAGCAACTTTTACGTTTCTTCTGAAGTTCAATACGATTGGAATTGTATTACCTGTTGTATATGTACCTGTAGGAAGCTCTGCAGAAACAGATGTCAGAAGATTACCGGCATCTATTGTAACTGTTTTTGCAACTGCAATAGAACTTTCATTTCCTGCAGCATCGCTTTGTCTTGCTGTTACAGTATATGTACCATTATTTTTCAGATTTACCGAACCGGTATAATTTGACCATGAAGCTCCGCCGTCTATAGAGTACTGTTTCACAGTTGCATCTGAAGCAATGTTTGTAACCGTAAAGGTAATACCATTTGCATCATAAACATAGGCATTATTATCAAAACCGGAAATTACCGGCTGACCCGGAACTCCGGTATCAATAATTATTCCGGTAAGAGTTGCAGTTGAAACATCGTCAACAAGAGGGTTTCCTGCAATATCTGTAATTCCAGCTCCAGAATAGTCTTCACTTGTTATTGTTATTTTCAACGGATTTGCATTATTACCGCTCTTAACAGAATATGTCATTAAAACTGTTTTTGGTCCGGTAACTTTAGCAGACAAGGTTGGGCTAGTAGCTGCATTTAATCCCAATTTTAAATTTGAAAGATTTGCTTCAGGAATTTCAACATCTTCATCAAATTCTATTGTCATGAAAATTGAATCACCGGCTTTATAAGAGCCTTTTGAAGTAATTGCAGAAATTGTCTTAATCTTTGGCGAAACTGTATCAATTTTTATAGAACGTGTTCCGCTTAATTTATTAGAATCAGCAGCAGGAATAGAAAGGCTTGCATTATTACCATCGGAATCTTTCCAGGTAATGTCTGTTGTATTAATTGCGGTTACATCAAGTTTATCAATATCGTCACCATCAGCAACTGTATATTTGAATTCATAAGTACTTGTTTCTGTGTCTGCAGGACTTGTACAATTAATTGTTTTCTTATCTTTAGGAGCAGCAGAAGCAGGAACATTCAAAGTTATAGATGGAGTTCCACCTGTATACTTAACTGCCTTGTTAAACTCAAGGGTAATAGTTATTTCTTCACCAACTTTATAAGAGCCGTCTCCGGATTTAACATCAGGGTCATCACTTAAAGCTGTAGAAATTCTTAAAAGTTCAGGAAGGTTACTGCTTACAAAAAAGTTGTCATTAACTTTTTTAACGTTTCCGGCATAATCTGCAAATTCAGCATAAATAACAGCTGTAGTTGAATCTGCAGGAATAATTTTACCTGTTGTCCATGTTCCGTTATTATTCACTGTTACAGAAACATTACCGATTCCGTCTATATTGAGAGTAAGGTCTCCTTTTCTAGATTTATCTGTCCAGATATCTGTAGAATTATCACTCCAGGTTCCACTTATCTGAATTTTATCGGTTATAGAACTGGTAATATCCCCTGGAGTACTTCTTGTATAAGGCTTAAGTTTTTTTGTTGTGGCAGTTGCAAAATTAAGGGTTTCTTTTGGAGTACTTGCCCCATTTGCATAAACTTCAAGCTTATCTATTGTTAAAGTAGGAGCATCCGAATCACCTGACCATGAAAAAGAATCAATTTTAGATTCTCCTCCGGTATCTATAGCCATTACTACAAACTGCTGAGTAATGAGTTCTTCTGTAGTTCCATTGATTCCAAAATCTGTAAATATATTAAAGGTCTTATTAAAGGTTCTTCTGTGGTTTGCTCCAGATTCGTTATTTAAATCTACCCAGAACATTGTATTACCGTTTGAATTTGCTTTTTTATTGCCTGAAGTAACTTTATTCCATTCTGAGTATGTTTTATCGTAGTATTTTATTAAATCTGTAGCAGGTGTATTTTCGCTTATCCTTACAATTTTTAAGGCTGAAACTCCTGCATCATCTTCTACATAACCACTTAAGGTTACATTACCAGAAGCATTTCCAAGCATAGGCACAGTTGTATCTGTTGTAATTTTAATAGAAGGAGGGTTTGTATCTTTTACATGAAGATAGCGTGTTACCGATGCGGCTGATTTTCCATTTATATCCTTACATTCAATTTCAACATCAAAATCACATACACCACCAAGTGCATTTACGGACCAGGCATAATATTTTGGTTTATCATTAAGAACATCCTGTTCTGTATATTTGTCGGTTTTATACAGTGTCCCATTTTGATAAACTTTAACTGTAATCTCTTTTATTCCATCATCATCATAACACTGCCCCTGTAAAGCACTACTAGGATAAACAGAAATTCTGTGAGTACCATCATCACCACCAAAGGTAGCATTTATCCAAGGAATATCAGCATCATTCCAGTAAGTAAACCAGCCTTGAACAACATATTCAATATTTCCTGCCTGGTCATGACTTTCGGTTACAAGACGAACAGTTTTTCTATTATTCTCATAACCTGATATATTTGAAAGATTAAAGTCTGCACTCCAGTTACGGATATTATCACCCGTTACTTCTTTCCATGCAATTGAATTATCTTTTAATACACCCGGCTCTTTTTCTGCATCAGAAATAGCAGAAGAAGTTTTTTCATCAAGGTAGATAAAAAGACTGCTCAAACGACCGTCTTCCTTCTGAGAACCTTTAACAGTAAAGGTGCCATTCATTAAATTTTCAATTACACTATTATCCTTAAGATTATATTGAACTGAATTTTCAGAAGCATATGCACGTAATGAAGGCTGAACAATAGAAACTGTAGGAGAATTCATATCGACAGTTACAGAACGCTCGTCTTTTGACTTTGGACCATCGTTACCAAATAGGTCATAAACTTGGGTTGTAATACTAAATTCTGTTCCTGTTGTTACTGAATCAGAAAAAGTATAACAAAGCTTCCAGTCAATACTGCGTTTAGAACCTCTAACTTCTGAATACTGATTATTATAATCATTCCAAAGCTGTGAAGAATAATCATATTGCTGCCATCTGTTGCCAGATACCCTGAATTTATAAGAATTAGTATCGTTAGGGTCATCAAGAGGTTCAACAAGAACTTCCATTCTGTCTATTTCAATATTATCTTCGGCAGATCCTGTTATTTCAAAGGTTCTTAAAATATAGCCTGTATTATCCGGTGATTTTACATTTAATACAGGAGCCATCATATCTACGGCTTCGCCAAGTCCTACTTCGCAGGAGATAAAAAGTGCAAGTCCCACAATACTCAGATTAATTAATTTAATTATTTTTCTTATTATCTTATTCATACTTTTTTACCTCCCTCTTAGTTAGTTACATTATTACCTGTCCAGAAATTCTGTTTAGTAATATAAGCAGAACCACCATAACTGTTTAGAGGATAACTTCTTGCATGGTTTCCACCACAAAGAAGAATTGCCCAGTCATTTGAAATTATTTCATAAGATACAAATACAAATTTGGTTCTTGAAGTAATTATATAACAGTTCTTTGAATACCTTCCGGCACCAGTTGGGTCATCTTCATCGGTTGCATCTCGTAGTGGGAAACCAAATACGTTTGGCTGCCCGCCAGGAGAAGTACCTCCTTCTACATTCAGTGAACTAACATTAGCCTTAGATTCAATATAAACGATTGTTTTGAAGATTCCTTCAAAGCCGTTTGCAGAATCTGTAAAACCAGATTTTGTTGCATACGCTGTAATGTAATCTTTACGAGCAGTAGTATATTTGCCATCTCCCACTATGATGTCAGAATTTGCAGTATAAGTTTGTGTACCACGCTTATTAAGATTTGTAGTTGTTATATCATCAAGAACATGTCTTGAACTTGTATGATAATCAGAAGTTTCTGCAGTTCCTCCTGTGGCGTTATAGGCAACACCTGCAGGGGCTGTGTCTGTCCACGCAGTTCCAGTTATTCCGAGCTTTGAATACTTGATTGCAGCCCCCGGTGTCTCACAGTCAATTCTTGCACGGCAATAACCTGTTGGAGCGACCTTAGCAGCAGAGTTAGCCAATTCGTTAGTAGTAAATTTACCATTGTTTACAGTGATATCTGTAAAGCTTCCGTCTGCATTCGGTTCATGTGCACCCCAACCGTGTGTATAGCGGTCTACACGAACAACAGGTTTTGCAACATTGTTACTCCAGAACGAATAAGAACCTGCATTAATTCCACCAAAGAAGTTTTCTGCATTATCACGGAAGGCTGTATCAGGAATTATAAGTTCCCATTCACGACCATCTTCTATTGCTTCAGAGAATGTAATTTCTACCGTATTTCCTGTAATCTTTACGTAATCAGAAGCAACGTCTACCTTGTGCTGATGATAACCTACACTTTCGAGTGCAGAACGAATCTGTGCTACTGTAACTGTAAAGGTTCCTGTTTCTGTTCCATTATTCAAGGTTGCAGAACCATCATAAAGTCCAAGTTCATAAGCAAGCACAAACTTAGTATCAGTATCTGGAACATAATTTGAACCGTCAACCTTAAGACCATGGGTAATTCTTCGGTACGGACCAACTTCAATACCTGTACGTCCGTGCTTTAAGTCATCTCCGTCGCTTCCCATTTTCCTTACAATCGCCTTATTAGCATCGCTCATCTTATTGTAGTACTTTAAGAATTCATCGTTTGTCATTACAGCAGGAATTGCCCATTCTCCCTTACGCTGAAGAATGATATAACCGGTTTCCTTAAATACGTTTTCGCTGAAAGTTAATGTTACCTTAAAGTTAGCATTATTTGTTATAGTACTTATTCCATTATTTGTCGGAGAATAAGTTGAAATTGTCGGTGCAACACCGTCAAGAACTACACCAGTTCGTTTACCACCGGCGGTTGAATTCAAAATTGTACAGTTCGTTGGAGTAAGCTTCTTTGGTGTACCGCTGAAGGCAGGTTCGTTACCATAAGTATCTTCTACAGAATCTGCAAAAAGAATTTCTGTTACAACAACGCCTTTAAATTCATCAGAACCTATAGTTTTGTAAGTAAATTCAAAACTTGAAGCTCTACCACCACTTGGAAGAGAAGCCAAATTCAACTGTTTTGTTTTTGTTGCATCTTCATTAGAAGCAAAGGTTAGTTTCAAGTCTGTTAAGGCACTAACTTTTATCTGATCATTAAAATCAACTGTAAATGTAATATCTGTTCCTGCTTTATAATATCCATCCGGTAAATCAATACCAAAGTTCGTTACTTCCGGGAAAAGATTATTAATAGTAACAGTCTGCTTTGCAGAATTAGCAGATTTGTTTCCTGCCCTGTCTTCCTGGTAGCTCATCAATTCGTAAGAACCGTTACCTAAATCCTTTGGATCAGGTTCTCCCTCTGGAACAATCGCTGAATAATTGTTCCAAGAAATGCCACCGTTTGTTGAAAAATATGTAGTAGCACCTGTTTCGGCACCAGAAAGATCAATTGTTTTGGCCTCATTATAAGTTCCTGTGGCTGGTGTAATTGTCGGTGCACTATTTGGAGGTGTATAATCAATTACAACCGATGAAGTTCCAGATTTACCACCAGTAAGTACAAGTGAATTACCAGGGGTATCCTTTATTAAACCAGGATTACTAAATGCATACGAAGCAGCCCACTTAATTGTATACTCAGGATCAGAAGTTGTTACGACATGCTTGAATACAATTTCATCTTCATTCCAGTTTTCAAAAGCAAAACTTATTTTTGTATCATATGCATCATTTGCCTTTAATACAAGGGTTGGAGAACCTTCGATTCGTACAGCTTCAGAAAATTTAACTGTAGCACGAATAACTTTATCTTTTGTACAGTAATTATTTCCATCTGCAGCAGCAACCGTAATATTATCAATTTTTGGATTAACACCATCGAGCTTGATTGTTTTTGTATCACTGAAGATTGAAACTCCGCTCATAGAAGTATAGATATCATTTTCACCAAGTTCAGTTGCCTTAATTGTTGCACTACCAGTAAGAACATTTTCATCGCCATCTGTAACATCAAAGCCTGTACATAAAAGCTTTTGTGATTCAGCACCTTCTGGAACAGTAAATTCAAACTCAAGCGAATTTGAACCTGAACCACTTTTATAAGTTGCATATTTATAAGTTGTATCTGAATCACTATATTTTAATCTAAGTTTTGGAATACCGGTAACCTTTACCTGTTTGGTAAAAGTTACTTTGAATTTTAATTTTTCACCTGTTATGTAAGTTCCTTCACCTTTATCTACTATAATAGAAACAGGAGTTGGATTTGTGCTCAAAATAACAGTACGCTGGGCTTCTCCGTTACCACCATTTCCAAGTTTATCTTTAGCATAGAAGGTAAAGGTAGGCTGAGATTCGTTTGTTATCCAGCTTTTTAAGGTAGCCTTAGGAATTGTTATAGTTCCAACCTTAGTTGTTGTATTAACTGTGATTTTATTACTACCACCAGGTGTCCATTCAATAGTTTCAGCACCTATTTTTGTTGATACCTTATAAGAACTTGTGTCAATTCCAAGACCCGAATCTTTAGAAGCCTTGAATTCTATTTCAAGATTATTTTTATCATAGTTATGAACTGCAAGCTCTGTAGCCGGTTTAGTGATAGTTATGCCAGGAGCAATTGAGTCGCCTAGAATTATGAATGATTTATTTACATCATTGCCGTCTTCATCCCGCAGGAATATTTCAAAATACTTTGTTTCGTTAGCTGTTGAAGTTGAATTCTTATTCTTAAAATCAGAAGCAAGATCCATTGAAACTTCGAACATTTGTTTTTTCCAGCCACCCTCTGCATTTTGTTTTTCACCAAGCGTTGTGTACCATATTACTTCATTTGTGCCTGAAATTACTTTTTTTGCAGTCGTATCAGATTCATACTGATTAAAAAGAGCCTTGGCCCTTTCTGCCTTTTTATCTGAAGTATTGTTTGCAGCATTAGCAGGATCATCTGGAACATAAATAATCTTTACAAAACTAGAACCTTTAGAGTCAAGACTATAGCCTGTAATTTTAAAGGTTAATTCTGTACCGCTTACAATATCAGGAACTGTATTCTGCTGCGGAGACTCAATAAACAATAAAGGTTTACTTGTATCGGTAACCTTTACAGAAACCTTGCGGCAGTTCCACTTTTCTGTTCCACCATTTTCTTTGGCATCTTTTGCAGCAATATAGAGATACATCTGTGTTGGAGTACCTGGAGCTGTAATGCTTGGACTATCCTGTTGAGTTACCTTATTGCTAAAAGAAGTTCTTTTTATAATAGGATGATCATCTGTACTAGTTCCGCCAAAAACGTTGTTTCTAGTGCTTGCATTTGAAATAATCTGGTCTTCTGTATAATTAACAGAGGTTTCTGTAAGAGCAGCGTAATACTCAGAAAGTCCGTCATCATCAAAAATATCAAGAGGAATAGAACTTCCGACACTTACTGTAAGCTCACCGTTTTCTACATTATTAACCTGGAAATTAGGTTTATCACTTTCAGGCCACCAGAGGAAATAGCCTTCTGTGTCGCCTGCACTTTCATTATAGTTTACAGGGTCATCATTATCTCTTGATTCATATTTTACACGCATGTAGTGCTTTCCAGAACCAAGGCCTTTTGCAGCAAATTCAGAATGTGTAAAGGTAAATACAGGAGAGTACATTGATTTACCATCACCAATATAATTCATCTCTGAAGGATTTGCCTTAAGAGTTTTTGAAAGAACAGGAGTCTGACTTTCGTCTTCATAAAGGTTAATAGTAATGTAGTCTATATTCATTGCATCATAGAAGCTTGCATGAAGATTAACAACTTCGTTCTGAGGCACATCCTTGTTTACAGAAAGTGTATAATCAAGATTTTCAAGATAATCTTTATCTTTTAAGTTTGTTGGTTTATGATTTCCGCGTTCTACATACCAGCCGGAACCTTCCGGAGCATGTTCATCAACAAGCAGGGTAATATTTCTGGAAGATTTAGTTGAACAGTTTCCAAAATCATCATAGGCTGAACAAAGGAAAGTAATTTCACCTTCTTCTTCTTTTGCAAGTGTCATATCAAACTGCCACTCATCTTCGGTGATTGTGGCATAGCCGTAAAGCTTACCCGATTCTTTATTTGTAATGCGAACTTCTTTTACTCTAACATTATCTGTACACTTTCCCTTTAAGGAGATAGCAAGCGGCTGATAAGAAAATTTTTCTGGGGAAGTAATAGTCAGATATGGAGCATCAAGGTCAACAGCCTTTCCCATACCAACTTCACATGAAGTAAATACTAATGAAAATACAAAGAGAAATGATAAAACTACATTAAAAATCTTTCTTTTTTTCATAATCCACCTTTTTTTTAACTACAATTATTGCATTTTATACAATACTACAACATAAATGATACCACAGATTTGGAAATTTGCAATAAATTTCTTTTGCTATGTATTTATATAGAAAAAAAATGTTGAAATCTGGGCTTTTCTGAATTATAGTAAAAGAAGGTATGTTATGCTGTACTGTTTCAGCATCTGTAAAATAGATCCCGAAACAAGTTCGGGATGACGCGAGGAGTTATATAAAATGAAAACAGCAGCAGTTTTTTTTGCAGATGGATTTGAAGATATTGAAGCCTTGAGTCCGGTTGATTATATGAGGCGGGCAGAAATTAATGTTATTACGGTTGGTGTAAAAGGAACTCCTTTTAACAACACCATGATTGTTACAAGTTCGCACAAGGTTCCTATGATTATGGATATGTCGCTTGATGCTTTTCTTGCTGAATATGGCGACAACCTGCCAGACTGTGTATGCTGTCCGGGCGGAGGGCTTGGTGCGCAGAATCTTTCTAAAAACGAAGCGCTTCTTGCTTACCTTGAAAAATGCAATGCTGCAGGAAAGCTTGTAAGTGCAATTTGCGCCTCCCCTGCTGTTGTGCTTGGAAAAACTGATATTCTTGCAGGCAAAAAATGGACCTGCTACCCCGAAATGCAGGATAATGCAAAAGCTGAATACCTTGGGGGTTATTCAAACCAGGTATTTGTTACAGACGGAAATCTTGTTACTTCGCGAGGGCCGGGTGCCAGTGAGCAGTTTGCAATGGAGCTTGTGCGCATTCTTGCAGGCCAGGCTGTTCATGACAAAGTTCATGACGGGGCGCAGCAGCGTTAGAAAGTAACTAAATTATCTGTTTTCAAAGTTGCAGTTTCGGCATCTTCCATGAGAACTTTGAAGGTGCTTTCTGCAACTTGTGTTTCGTACTGCTGCTTATCTATTGTCTGAACTGCCTTTACAGACCAGGTATATTCACCGTTTTCGGAAACAAGACTAAGATCATTTGAAGATAAAGTAAACTTGTTTGTATTTATTGTTTTTGAAACAAGTGTTTTTCCTGATGAATCTTTAATTACAAATTCATAACTCTTTGCACCATCAATCTTCTGCCAGTTAAAGTCAATTTTTGGAATGAGGGCATCAAAGTCGTCTTCGGTATAAACTTTACCCTGAGCAGGAGAATTAAGAACCGGTGTAGACTGTGTGAATTGATTTTTAATCAGCTCAAAGGCTCTTGCTTCTTCTTCTGCGGCAAGAGCAGTTGCTTCATCGGCCTTACGCTTTTCTTCTGCCTGTTTGCGTTCCTCTTCTGCTTTGCGTGCTTCTTCTGTCTTTCTGGCTTCTTCGGCTTTTCTTGCTTCTTCCGCCTTACGTGCTTCCTCTGCTTTTCTTGCTTCTTCCGCCTTACGTGCTTCCTCTGCTTTTCTTGCCTCTTCTGCCTTCTTGCGGGCTTCTTCTGCTTTACGAGCCTCTTCCGCTTTTCTGGCTTCCTCGGCCTTGCGTTTTTCTTCAGCCTTTCGTGCTTCTTCTGCCTTTCTTGCTTCTTCCGCCTTTCTTGTTTCTTCCGCCTTACGCTTTTCTTCGGCTATGCGGGCTTCCTCTGCTTTACGGGCCTCTTCTGCCTTGCGTTCTTCTTCAAGACGTTTTTCTTCTGCTATACGAGCTTCTTCATCTGTCTTACCGGAACGCAAGTTTCTTATTTCATCAATCTTTTCCTGAGCTTCTTCCTCTTTCTGCTGTTCCTGCTGCTCCTGCTCTATCGCCTCCTGCTCAAGCTGTTCCTGCTCAAATTCCTGTGAAAGTTCCTGACGGGCCGGCTTTAATTCTGCAACAGTTTCTTCCTGCTGCTTTGTCTGTTCTGCCTGAGTTTCCTGAACAGCTTCTTCAATTTCTGCGGCACGTTCTTTTCCATAAGCCGTTGTAAGTGCATTTTTAAGGCTCTTTTCCTGTGGATCATGAACAAGAATCATTCCCTGAGGATATTTTACACTTGCAGAAAAATTCTGATCTGCAGGAAGTGCGCGCCAGTAAAGAACTTCATCAGGCATAGCAAAACCAAGAAGCACAGAACCCTTACGTTCTGAACTTGTCAGATATTCTGTATCTATAAGAGGATAGAAATTTGCATTGTAAGAAAATTCTACCTTTATGCTGTTTATATTTGTCCAATAAAATGGAATTGCTTCTTTTATTTCTTTATTCTGGGCAATTGAATAAGATGCAGACGGTACAAGTACATTAAAGCCTGCAGCCTTTTGAGTTGAAGACTGAGTAACTTTCTTTTCTTCAACAGGCTCCTGGGCTACTACAAGCTTATCAGCAACTTTCTTAACTGCAGTCTTAACAGAAGCCGGTACAAAAGAATCATTAGCTTTAAGTTCACCTGATTCGGCAACAACCTGAACAGATTTAACCTGACCTGCAGCAATTTCAACTTTTGCCGGAGCGGCACCCTTGGCAGCTGTTTCCAAAGCTTCTTCTCCATGAACCATTCCTGATGAAACATAAATTGTAGCAGTCTGTTTTCCGTCATCACTTTTCTGACTTGCCATGCTGAACAAAGCAGTTGTATTTTTTTCAAGAGTATAAATATTGTCGCCAACACGAATTCTTAAATCTTCTGTGCGGGAACCGGAACTAAGAGAAACTGAACCGCTTATAAAATGAAGAAGCTTATCGTCACCAACCTTCATCATTGAGTTTGCATAAATTTCGGCCATTCCGGTTTTAATCTGCTCAAGCTCCTGATTGTCATATACTACACGCGATATGTTTCCTTCTTCGTCGTTTACGCTGTAATTTGAATCTTTAAAAATCAGCTGAGCTTCTGATAAATCTTCGGTAAGGATATAGTCGCCCTTATAAATTATACTTTGAAGCTTTAAATATTCCCAAACATTTTCGTGCTGGAGTCGGCGGCGTGGAGACTTTTTCTTAAAGGTAATTGTTCCAACAGGTGTGTCTGTATCGTTTGCCAGTGACGCATAAATAAGATTTTTAAAGCAATAGAGCGAAGCGGCAATTCCTGCGAGACAAATTAAAATTATAAGAAGGTCGGTAAAGAAATGTCGCTTTCTGCGGCCGGCGTTTCTATTTTCCGATCTTGTACTTCTTTTCTTCTTCATCAGTATTTACCTTATCAAGATCTGGCTCATCCCAGCCAAGGAATTCACGAAGCTTGTGAATATCCTTTGGTCCTTTTATTCCTTTTGCATTTACAACAGCGTACATTTTAATTGGGTCTGTCTTACCCTTTACATGAACGCCCGGCATTTCTTCTGCTATGATTTTATCTTTTACAAGCTTGTATGTATTTTCTGTAATAAGAATATCTGTGGCAAATGGCTTGTTTAAAGCTTCTGTACGGCTTGCAAGGTTTACCGTATCACCAATTACTGTATAGTTCATGTGATCTTCGGAACCAATCTGGCCTGCAACAATAGGACCGGAGTTTATACCACAGCCGATTTTTATTGGGTTTCGTCCATGCTTAATTTGATTTTCATTAAAATGATAAAGAGCAATACGCATCATAAGAGCGGCCTTTACTGCAGCCCAGGCATCTTCTTGTGCCGAACCGTTTGTTGTAGCTGCACCCCACACTGCCATTACGGCATCTCCAATAAACTTATCTACAATTCCGTTTGTTCTGTTTACACAATCTACCATGCGTGTAAAATAATCATTCAAAAATTCTACAACTTCAGGCGCTGTCATTTTTTCGCTCATTGCTGTAAATGACCTTATATCGCTGAAGAATACTGTTGCGTTTTTGTCTTCGCCACCAAGACTAAGCTGACCACTTGCTGCCTTTTCTGCAATATCTTTATTTACGAATTTTGTAAATGTAGACATGAGTCGGTTTCGTTCTGCAAGGCCGCCTGCCATATTTGTGAATCGGTCAGAAAGATAACCAATTTCATCTTTTGTTCTAGGACGAAGATGAATGTCATAGTCTCCGCGGTCAATTCTGTTAGTTGCATCTACCAGGTCTTCTATTGGATTTGTAAGAGAACGGCTGAAGAAACGGATAATCAAAATTGCAAGGAAGAATACTGCAAACGAAACGGCAATAATTCTAAGGGCTGTAAGATTGATTGCCTTAAGAATTGATGACTCCGAAGTAAGAGTGATTGCCGAACAGGTATTATCCAGGATATTTGTGCGGATATAAATCCAGCGGTTATTCTGCGGGTCTTTATAAATATATTCTGTTCCGCTGTAATCAAGAATTTCCTGAACTGTTTCAAAAGAAGGAACAAGTCCTGCGTCTAAGAATTCCTGATTATCTTCGTAAATAAGAGGCTCACCTGCTGCATTTACTATATAAGTTGAGTTTGAGTTTTTAAAGCATGTTTCTTTAAGGCTTTCGGCATTATATGCTACACATACAAGTTCATTATTATTTTTAAAGAAGGTTGCCAAAGTGTAAGGAACTCCAAACGAATTAGACAAATCTTTTATAACAACTGTGCCTGCGTTGACTTTGTCTGAAACCGGCTGGTTATAAGCAATCCATGTCTCAATTTTTTTCTGGCCGCCTGTTACTAATTCAGAAAATGCTGCAGAAGCTTTGTAGCCGTTGCTCTGCGAATATACAAAATAGATGTCTGTATTTGACTGGCAAAGCTCATTAAAAAAGTATTCGGCTTCTTCTTCATAGTGGTTATCGTCTTTGATTACATAAAGTACATTAAGATAATTATTTGCGTCTCCCTGAATATTCTGGAGCTGAAGCTGCACTGCATTTGCTGTTGTTTCGTTTATAGAAATTGTATTTGACTTGGCGCTTACACCCTGATCTTTTGCAAACAGAACATATACAAGTGCAACTGTAGTTCCAAGTACAAAAATTACAAGGCTGGCAAAAATTGCACCAAGCTTAACCCCAATAGGATTCTTTACCTTAAAGCTTTTTTTCATTTTCCGATTTTTTTTCATTGTACAACCTCAAAATCAAAGAACGTTACATCGTTCCATGCACCATCGCATTCCGGCATGATGCAGAACATTTTCAGATTATCTATATCAAGTTTTTTCAGACTTGAATAACTGTATTTTTTCATTTTCTTATATGGAATTTCTATTTTTGTAACCTTATTCTTCTGTGTCTTGAATGTGTAATAGAAATATCCGCCGCCTTGGGTAGTAAGTACAAGTGTATACTTTCTGCCGTCGCCGTTTACTTTAAATGTAAGCTTGTTTCCGCTCTTTAAATAAGCAAGTGCTTCGTCCGGAGTTTCCTGATTAATCCAGGTATCAAGCTCGCTCTTGAACCATCTGTATGCAAAACCTGTGATTCTTATTCCAAGATCATATCGGTCGTCGTGATATACAGAAACATTTTCAATATCAAGATTATTCAAAGGAACCCAGTTTTCTTCATCATCAAGAGAAGTTTCATAAGCGCCCTTGAACAAAGCACCATCTCTATAGTGTATTGTTGCAGCACAATTAAGAAGTCCGGAAAGATCACGTTCTGTTGTGTCATCTTCATTCCAGCAAAGAATAATATTCTGACCGTTTGTCCAGCCGGCAAAAGCACCTGTCTGAACTACAGAAGTTCTATATGGAAGATACAATTCACCAACCTGAGTATCTTCTGCAAATGCACCGTTCTTTATTGTAAGAGGAGGATCGCTTATCTGGTCAAAGCCTCTGTCAAAACCAACACGCTTAAGGTTTTCACAATTCCTGAAGGCATTTTCTTCTATAATTTGTACAGACTGACCAATTTCTATAATTTCTACTTTTTTATAGTTTTCAAGGCCTGTTACCGATTCGCTATCTACAACAGTTACAAAATCTATATTTGAATCCGGATTTACATAAGTCTTAATATCAACAGCGCCTTCTTTTGAAATTTTTGCCTGGCGGGTAAGAACTTTGCGTTTAAACTTGAATGACCTGAGCGGGAATGAAAAACCTACAGAAACAGAATCTGTAAAGTATGGGGTTTTGCTGAACATATCATTCAGGAAAAGATTGTATTTTACATCAAGAACAACAAACAGGCTTACACCAAGCTGGGCTATTCCGTAGACGGTATCTTTGGAAGAGAAAGTTCCAACAAAATCACTGAAACTATTTACACCTTGATTTGTTAATGTATAAATCTGTCCAAGTCCAACAGCCAGATATGGAGCAAAATAATTGTTTGGAATTCCGAATCTGAACAGAGCATAAGATGAAAGAAGATCTTTTTCGTTCTCTGCCTTCATTCTGTACTCTGTACCTGTTGTAAAACCAAAGTATCCATTATTGAATATGTCAAACTCAAGATCAAAAACTATATTAGCGTCTTTTGGCATTGAAAGATCCAGACGCATATTGTTAAAGAAACTTGGCAGACGTTTTGTAAGTTTTACTTTATTATCAAAAAATTCAATTGTACCAACTTCGGAAGAATCCATTGTTATCTGGGTATCTGTATTTACCGGGCGGAAGAAAACCTGTTCAACTGTACTTGGACTCATTTTGGTCATAGAAAGCTTAAGGGTATTATCTATTTCGCAATAAATTACATCGGTACCAAGATAGTCTTCAATTAAAAGTGCGTACCGTGCAATTGTAAGCTGGTCTGGAGTAAGTGTACCTGTAAGTTTTTTTCCGTTTGAATCTAGTGTAAGCTCAACCTTCTTGTTTGAATCTATTGATTCATCATATTCAGAAACAAGCGTGTATTTTTTACTGCTTGAAAAAACTTCATCCTGCAAAGTTACATCTACATATTCAGTTCGTTTGTTATATTTAGTTTTGAGGGTTTTTACCTGTTTTGTGTAATCATTATTAAAAGGACGTTTTACAAGACACAGGAATTTTGAATAAGAGCCGTCCCAGTTTTTGGCTACAATATTATAATAACCTGTTCTGAGTGCTTCTGTAGAAAATTCAAGAGTTACAAGCGACTTTGAATCTTCTTTCTTTTCTGAACCTACAATCTGTGCATAAACGCGGGCACGTTCAAGGTTTGCTTCAAACGGATAAGCATAAATACCTTTTGCAGGTTCAAGATAAATTTCTGTTGAAGAGTTTACTCCGCTTGCAAGAACTGAACACTGATAGGTTGCATTATTTAGAACATTAATGCAGTTTACGCTGTAGTGTTCGTCAATTTCAAAGCCTTTGTCCGGACTAATCTGTACTAAACTATTTTCAAGAACAAGGATATCTAAAGCATCACTGTTGTTTCCGGGATTTCTTACTTCGAGTGAGTAGTATCCCGGGGCAAGTTTTGATTCATCATAAGAAACAACTACTGAATATTCCTTTGAGTTTCTGTAAAGAATCTTTAGTTTTTGTTCCTTGCGTTCGTCGTCTAAATTAACAAAGGCTTCCCCTTCTCCTTCGTCTTTTGGAATAAGATAGAATTCTGTTTTTGGTGAAAAAATGTTACGGCCTTTTACAAGGATTGAATTTGATCCATAGTTTTCTGCCGGCTTTATGTAATTTTGAAAATCGGGATTACTTGCTTTAACCGATTCATCTACTTCTGTTTTGCTTAAGAATAAAACAGGAACTTTCCATACGGTGCTTTTTGCAAATGCTTTTTCGTTAAGATATGGAATGTTTTCTTCAAGAATCATAAATTGAACCCAATCGGAACCCTTGCTTTTTCGTCCGATCAGGTTATATGAAGAAATTGAAACTCTGTAGACACCCGGAGTAAAAAGAACTTCAATTTCTGTTTCTTTTGTTTTGATTTCTTTGTAATCGGTCCAGATGTCCTGAGCGTTATCAAACTTTTCTATTGTCACTCCATACTGTTTTGCCTTTGCTACAGGTTCCCACGAAAAAAATTCGTACTGTTCGTTGACCTCGGTTTCCTGAGCTACAAGGGGTACAAAAAGCGAAAACAGTAAAAGTAAACATAGAAAAGTTTTTTTCATTCAGTTTTTAGTTTTTTGGCGGACGGGCAATTACCTTTGCAATGTTAGGGCGTTTTACCAGGTCGCCTTTTAAGCCTTCTTCGCGGGCCTTGTTTACATAGTTAGGGTCCTGAAAAGAATACTTAAAGTTTGTGTGAACATCGTAAGTTCCCTTCATAAGAGCGTAAGCATCTTCTGTCATTACAAGCTCTTCGTCTGTCGGAATTACGAAAATCTTTGTTTCTGAATCGTCGGCAGAGATACAGGTTTCTGCGTTGCCGGTGAATGACCATTCGTTTTTCTGTTCGTCAATTTTAATGCCGTATTTTTCGAGTCCTGAGCAGGCCTTGCCACGAGTGATTGGTCCGCGTTCGCCTACCCCTGCTGTCCATACAATTGCATCTACATGACCAAGTTCTGCCATGAATGCACCAATGTATTTCTTAATGCGGAGTGCTTCCATATCAATAGAAAGCTGGCAGAGCTTGTCGCCCTTTGCTGCATCAATTTCAATATCGCGGCGGTCTGAATACTTTCCTGTAATACCAAGACATCCGCACTTTTTGTTGAGGGCTGTGTCCATTTCGTCGGCAGTCATGCCTGTTTTTCTCATGATGTAGAAAGGAAGAGCCGGGTCAAGGTCGCCGGAGCGTGTTCCCATTACGAGGCCTTCAAGAGGTGTAATACCCATTGTTGTATCGTAACAAACTCCGTTCTTTACGGCACACATACTAGAGCCGTTACCGATGTGGCAGATGATGAGGTTTGTATCTTTTGGATCTTTTCCAAGAAGTACTGCTGCACGTTTTGCTGTATAAAGGAAAGATGTTCCGTGGAAACCGTAGCGGCGTGCTGCATATTTTTCGTACCATTCACGTGGAATAGCATACTGGAAAGTTTCTTCCGGCATAGTCTGGTGCCAGGCTGTATCCATAATTGCAGAGTGTGGAACATTTGGCATAACCTTCTGGGCAGCTTCAATACCCATGATGTTTGCAGGCATATGAAGTGGACCAAGGTCAATTACTTCGCGGAAGCCGTCAAGAACTTCCGGAGTGATAAGTACAGACTTTGTGAATTTTTCACCACCATGAAGGACCCGGTGTCCTACGGCACTAATTTCGTCCATAGACTTGATTACACCAACTTCCGGGTCTGTAATTTCCTTAATAATTAATTCAATTGCTTCTTTGTGAGTTGGACAAGGGCTTTCGATTTCTGTTTTCTTTCCCTTTGCCTTGTGAGTAATGCAGCTTCCTTCAATTCCGATGCGTTCTACAACACCGTTAGCCATTACTTCTTTGTTGTCCCAGTCATAAACCTGGTACTTTGCACTAGATGAACCGCAGTTCAATGTAAGAATTACCATATTTTTCCTCTATATAATATAAAAATTTAATACTTCATTATAGTTTAAAATAAGGCCTTTTTCAAACCCTTCGACAGGCTCAGGGACCCCATACCTGCTCAGGGACCCCATGTCTGCTTAGGGACCACTGGATTGCCACGCTTCGCTCGCAATGACGTCAGCGCTTCACGACATTCGGCGCCGTTGTTTTACCTACCTTTTTGTACAAATACTTGAGCGGGTGAATGTCAAAGGCATTTTCGGTCCAGCCGCCTGCTGTTGTCTTGTCTATTACATTTGTAATTACCGGATGATGAACAGGAATAACCATGCAGCTGTCTAAAAGAATTCTTTCTGCCTCTCCAAGAAGTCTGTAGCGTTCCTCTTCGGTTGCTTCTGCTGCTTCATTCAACAGTCTGTCAAATTCATCATTTTTCCAGCCCGAATCATTTAATGTTGAATCGCCCCGGAATAATTCAAGGAATGCAAGAGGGTCTGCAAAGTCGCCGATCCAGGTATAAATAAATAAGTTTGCATTTGAATCTCTTACATAGCCATAATATTCATATGATTTTTTTATTCGTACCTGAAGTTCTACTCCAAGAGGTGCCCATGCATCGCTTAAAATAGCAAGGCGTTCGCTTGAAACACTGTTTTCTGGCATTTCAAAAAGAAGTGTTAGTTTTTTGTCTGCAGGAATTCCATATTTTTCGCGGGCAGCATCCATAAGGTTTTTGGCTTCCTGTGAATCTGTATAAGAAAATCCGTCAATATCAGGATATCCAATCAAAGGATAAACAAAGGTCTGTGCTTGAACATAATAATCCTTACGAAGTTCATCCCATGGAATTGCTTCAAACAGCGCAGTTCTGAATTCAGGCTTTCCCCAAACAGAATCATCTTCTTTAAAGAAATAATAACTTGTGGCAAATTCTGCATTAAAACTAAAAGCGTTTTTATCAAGCAGTGTTGCTGTATCTATATTTGCGGTAACCCAGTCTGCAATGCCTGTATTAAAATAGTAAGCGTTTTCATATTCGTCATCACTCTGGAAAAATAAAATTTCATCAAGTGCAACGTTGTCTTTATCCCAGTAGTAGTTGTTTTTCTTTAACTGATATACTGCACCGGCCATCATATCATCAAGATAAAAAGGTCCTGAATAAACAGTTGGATTTCTGTGCACAACCGAAAATGCCGGATGACACAAAACCTTTGGAAGATAATTTGCCGGCTTTACAAGATGAATTGAAAGAGAGTCATCTGTATTTGCATAAATGCCTACATCGGCTTCACTGCCCTTTCCGGTACGGTATGCTTCTGCACCAACAATTACATCAAGCAGCGAAGCATAAGGAGCATTTGGTGTACTCAAAAGACAAAGCCATGAATCGCGAACATCTGAAGCTTTAATTTTTTCGCCGTTACTAAAGCAGGCATTTGGATTTATTTTAAAAGTCCAGCGTTTTTTATCGCGCGAAATACGGTAGTCTACTGCAATTGCATAAACCGGACTTAAGCTTACCGGATCATAAGTAAAAAGGCCTTCATAAAGCCCTGTAAGAAGCTGAGCATCAGAAGCATAACTTGTTGTCTGAGGATTCAAATCATGTTCATGAACAGATTCAATAATTGTAAACTTTTTCAAATCATCTGCAAAAAGTCTTGTCGAAATAAAGAGAATCGCAGCGAGTACAAAACATTTTTTTAATATACGAATCATAATCAGCCTTTTATTCCAAGTTTTTTCATTTGTTCAATTTCTTCTTTTGCCGAAGCATATTCACCGCGCTTTTTATTTGCAGCAATAATTGCGTTTCTGTATGAAGACAAATCTATTTTAAGTCCCTTTACCTTTGCACGCTGAGTTGTTTCTACATGCGATTTAAAATGTTCATCAAGCGCATTGATTGTTGTAAAGAGTTTCTGATTTTCCTGAATCTGACGGTTTAAGAAAATAAGGGCATCGTCTTCGTTTGCATTATTTATTTTATTGTACTCCGAACCTTTTGCAGCAATTCCTGAATAAATATGTGCTAACTTAGAAACCTGCGCAAGGAAAGAAGTAACTTCAATCTGCTGAGTTGTTTTTGTACCCGACTGAGGATCTGTTACTGTGATTGTACAGTTTCTAGGTTTTTCTTTTAATCCAAGCGCCTTTTTAAGGGCTTCCATGAATTTTACAAAAAGAGTTTTCTTTACATAAAATAAAAGATCAAAGTTATCTGAAAGCTTTGCATATAACTGACCAAGAATTGAACCCATGCCGCCAAGCGCAAAAACTGCAGTCATAAGAAGATCATGCGGATTTACTGTATGAGTTTCTTTTTTTGTTTCGGTGATTTTTATTTCAAGCTTTTCAAGAAGCTTATGGCGAAGATTTTCCTTATCCGGACCCTGGTCTTCATTTATTATTTCCTGAACAAGATCTGTATAAAAAGTTTTCTTGCCTGTTGTTTTTACATAAAGACGTCGAATTTCTTCCAGCTCTGCTTCCGGAGAAGAAAAGGCCTTTTTTTTGTCAAAATCAGGATGTTCAAAAAGATCTTTACGAAGATTACCTTTATAAAACTCACGCTGGAAGTCGGCGAGCTCTGCAAGATAACTGTTTATGATTTTTGTACTTTTTGCACATTTTTCCTGACTGTCATTAATAAGGCTTACAGTAACTGCAGGCGCATTTGTCCTTGCTTTTGTAAGTGCAGTTGCAAGAGCTCTTGTGTTTGATTTTGAACTGTTGGAAGAAAGATTTGTCCAGTCAAAGGCTTTTAATAAATCAAGAAGGATTTTTATTCTGTTAATTGTGATATTTTCTACAGAAAAACGGAAATAGTTACAGATAAAATCGAGCATCATTTCATAATCAGAAAAGCGTTTTCCAAGAACGATTGAATCTTCGTTTTCTGTAAAGTTATCTGTTTCTATAACTGCAATTTCAGAGATTCTTGTTTCGAGCTTATAAGGATCGGGCTGAATAAGTGAGCGTTTTACAAGTACTTCATTAAGGTTGCGTACGCATGAGTACATAAGCCTGAACTGTTCAAGCATACTTTGAAGTCTTTCTGCATTAAACCAGCTCTGTTTTGCCATAAGCGCAACTTCAAGCTGGCTCGTAAATACCATAATATCTTCTTCCATACCTTATATTATCGACCGAAAACGTGAATTTCACTACAATTATAGCATGAACTACATATTTAACAATGATGATTATAAAAAGCGCCTTTTGGAGCGTTTTTTGCGATATGTAAAGGTCTGGACCGAAAGTGACGGTGCCGCTGCAGATAAGGGGGTCTTTCCTTCGACCAGCCGTCAGTTTGATCTGGCAAGGATGCTGGAGGGGGAGCTGAAGGCGCTTGGGTTGGAAGAAGTTCAGGTTACCGAGTATTGTTATGTTTATGGGTATTTGCCGGGTAACGGCGGCCCTTCGACAAGCTCAGGAACCACGTTGTTTTTGGCCCACATGGACACAGTCGACGAAGTTAGCGGCAAAGATGTAAATCCTGTTTTAACTGCAAATGGTAGTGACACAATAATCCGTTCAGACGGCACTACCCTTTTAGGCGGCGATGACAAGGCAGGAATTGCTGCTATTATGTGCGCGCTTGAATATCTGCACGAACATCCGGAAGTAGAACACTGCCCTGTTGAAGTTTTGTTTTCTCCAGATGAAGAAACAGGTCACGGAATGGATAAAGTTCCGCTTAAACTCATAAAATCAAAATGCGCATATACTGTAGACGGCGGCCATGAAGGAGAACTTGAAAGTGAATGTTTTAATGCCTGGAGTGCCGTTGTAGAATTTACAGGAAAAGCATGCCACACCGGAGACGCAAAAAAGCTTGGAATGATAAATGCAGGTCTTATGGCAGGAGCTTATGTTTCATTGCTTCCAGACGACATGCTTCCGGAAACAACAGAAGGCTACGAAGGCTTTATTGCTCTTATGGAAATGAATGCAACTATTGAAAAAGCAACTGCACAGTTTCTTTTGCGGGCTTTTAATATAGAAGAAATTGAACACGAAAAAGAACTTTTGCAGCAGAATGCCCGCGAAATTGAACAAACCTTTGGCGGAAAAGTTGAAGTTTCGTTTAAGCAGCAGTATTTGAATATGAAAAATGAGCTGGACAAGCACCCTGAAGTTGTAAAACGGCTGGAAAAGGCCTATCAGGCAGCAGGAGTCCAGATTATCCGTAAGCCAATCCGCGGAGGAACAGACGGTTCAAGACTAACAGAAATGGGAATTCCAACTCCAAACATATTCACAGGCGGCCACGAATTTCATTCCCGTAATGAATGGGTTTCACTTAACTCAATGTCCAAAGCAGCCGATGTTTTAATTAACTTATTGTCTGGAGACATTTAATGAAAGAATATGTAATTGAGGGTGGGTACCCTATTCAGGGGACAGTTACTGCAAGCGGCAACAAGAACGCAGCATTGCCTTGTCTTACCGCAACACTTTTGACCACAGAACCGGTTATTTTACACAATATCCCAAAAATCCAGGATACTCATGTAATGATTGAAATTTTAAAAGCAATCGGCGCAAAGGTTCAGGATCTTGGTAACAACAGTTGGAAAATCCAGTGTGATGATATTAAAACTCACGTACTGCCAAATGAATATACAAAAAAAGTGCGTGGCTCTATTGTTTTTGTAGGCCCGCTTCTTGCAAGACTTGGTCACTGCGAAATGATGCCTCCTGGAGGAGACGTAATTGGCCGTAGAAGACTCGACACACACTTTCTGGCACTTAAACAACTTGGAGCTTCAATTCAGGTAAACGGTCATTTTGATTTTAGTGCAAACAAGCTTGCCGGTGCAGATATTTTTATGGATGAAGCTTCTGTAACAGCTACAGAAAATGCAGTTATGGCAGCAGTTCTGGCAGAAGGAAAAACAATCATTCAGAATGCCGCAAGTGAACCTCATATTCAGGACCTTTGTAATATGCTCAACAGCATGGGTGCAAAAATTGACGGCATTGGTTCAAATAAAATCACAATTGAAGGTGTAAAAAAGCTTCACGGCTGCGAATATAAAATCGGACCAGACTATATAGAAATTGGTTCTTACATTGGAATGGCAGCTGCAACAAAAGGAAAGATTACAATTAAAGGAATCCGTCCTGAAGAAATGCGTCCTCTTAAATACAGTTTTGCAAAGCTTGGAATCAGCTGGAGTATCAACGGCGACGAACTTACAGTTCCAAATACACAGGAGCTCAAGGTAAATGACGACTTTGGAAACGCAATTCCAAAAATTGATGACATGCCTTGGCCAGGATTCCCTGCCGACTTAACTTCTATTATGACTGTAGTTGCAACTCAGGTAGACGGCACAGTTTTGATTTTTGAAAAGATGTTCGAAAGCCGAATGTTCTTTGTAGATAAACTTATAAGCATGGGTGCAAAAATTACTTTGTGCGACCCTCATCGTGCAGTAGTATGCGGTCCATGTATGCTTCACGGAGACAACCTTGTTTCTCCAGATATCCGTGCCGGTATGGCTATGGTAATTGCTGCCATGTGTGCTCACGGAGAAAGCCGCATAAGCAACGTCTACCAGATTGAACGCGGTTACGAAGATCTGGTGGGACAGCTGCAGAAGCTTGGTGCCAGGATTTCGGTTGTAGAGGCGGAATAGATTTGTCATTCCCGGGCTTGACCCGGGAATCTCTATTATAGAAAAGATTGTCGGGTCAAGCCCGACAATGACAAAGGGTATTAAATGACAGAGCTGGAAACAAAAGTCAGGGTTCCTTTTCTTTGGGGGAAGTCTGTTTTTAAAAAATCCCGATGGTCTCAAATCAACCTGATTGTAGGACCCAACGGCTCTGGTAAAACAATCCTTGCACAGGAACTCACCAAACAGTTCGAAGCTTCCGGCAAAACAGTAAAGTTTATAAGCGAAGACCGTAACTCAAACCTGGACGTTTTGCGCGACAACGAAAAAATCCGTGAAAAAACAGAGCGGGTTCTTTCAGAGATGTTTGGAAAATCAATTACATTTATTGAAGATATTGACGGCACCTTTATTCCAATTGTACGAAACCGCGCCTGGAATGTTGAATACATGATGGAAGAAGTAGAATGCCATGGATTGCAAAAAATCATTGCACTGCTTATTAATTTGTATTCGTCTACAACAGACATTGTGATTTTTGATGAACCGGAGCTGCACCTGCACCCCCAGTTCCAGCTCTTTTTTATGAACGAAATCCGCCAGGAAGCCAAGCACCACTGCAACAAGCTTTTCTTTTTAATAACTCACTCCCCTTTCTTTATTGACCTGCGCACGCCGGAAGATTTAGAGGGAGTAATTGTCTGCCACATAAACCGGCCGCCAACTCATATAGAAGAATTATCCCGCGAGGATGAAGCCCTGTTCAAACGCTTCCTTCCACGCTTTAATACATATCATAAGCAGTTTTTCTTTTCGGACAACCAGATTTTCGTAGAAGGCTACACCGACCAGCAGATGTTTACCTATCTTTTGCCTTATGTAGAAAACAAGGCCAACACTGCAGGCACCAGCGTCATTGATGTTGGCGGCAAGGACGAACTTGGAGTTTTCTGCAAGGTCTGCTCGCTCATTGGAACAGACGCAAGAATTATTACAGATTTGGATTCTTTATTCAGCGGAAAGCTCCGCGATGTTGTCTGCAACGACTCCCGTGTAGCCAGCTGGCTCGAAAAACAGGAAGAAAAACAGCAGACTTTTTATGAAAAGATTTTTACCACAAAGGAACTGGCGCAAACTGTTAGTTTAGACAAACTTATTTACAGATTGGAAAGATATATTGTTGCGATTGGGGAAAACATTGGGGTCCCTGAACTTGTCGAAGGGCCGCAAAAAAAAGCCTCTGCGGAGTTCAAGCTCTGGCTCAGCAAACTTGCCTTCCTGCAGGAGCGCCACGAAAATGCAATTGCCGTAGACACCTACAAAACAGTTCTCCTTCAGGGTATCTTAAAAAACTACACAGAACTTACTTCCCTGCTGCCTGAAAAACTTGCCGCCACTCTGCCCCTTATAAAAAACTTAAGCTCCCTCATTTTTGCCGCCGCCGAAGCTGCCCGCGTCTACATCCTTCACAAGGGCTGCATCGAACACTACTACACCCGAAGCGTCGTAAACTACATGCCGGTTAGTGGCAAAGACAAACTCTTCCGCGAAGAACTGGATTTTATAATGGACTCCCGCCCCAAGCTGGTACGCAAGCATTATGAACCACTCATTTTCCTTCTGGAAGCTGCGACTGCTCGTTAAGTTTTTCCTGAGCATCCCGAACAAGCGCAGCATCTACTTCATCAACAAAATCCTTGCCCCAATAGTCACAGAGCATTGTGTAGGCTTGGGGAATAAGTTCTTTTTCTACACAAGTATGTAATTCTATTATTGTGTTCTGAAGATAAAATATCATAAGAAACTTTAATCTATCATTTTCATCACTTAATAATTTAAAATCAGCATCTTCTTCTAATGAATTACTTATAATGGTAAAGACGTTTGCCATACTGCATTTATTACGCCACTTTCGCATATTATCAATATTTATTTCGGAACTCATTCCAACATTCATTCGATAACGAACAACCTGATTTTCGATTCCAACATATTTATTAAGATATCGGCTTAGAAAAAAGAATACCAGAACATCGTCAAGCATATTGCATTCTGTATATGGAATATGATCAAAGGCTTTTAAATATAAATCGCGTTTTACAAGCTTACCCCATATATTTCCCGTAAAGGCAATATCAATAAACCATTTTCGAAAAATATCACGGCCATTTAGTTCACCATAAAAAACGGCACCAAATATATTTTCATCAGACTTTATAAAATCGTTATTTTCATTAAAAGAACCAGCCGTTGAAGAACCATGAATTATATCTGCACCAGTTTTTTCTGCACAGGCATACATTACAGAAAGCGCTCCAGGTACCATTTCATCATCACTATCTAACTGAGTTATATAAAGACCTTTTGATTCATAACCCATGGTTCGACGAACTTCGATTAATCCACGGTTTTTTTTATTTTCAATATAGTTAATATTAACAGGAAGCAGTTTATTGGCTTTTCTGTAGACTTTACTTTTCTTTTGAATAAGTTTTACTATCTTTTTGCAGGTTCGGTCCAGACTATCTTTACCTTGACTTGCATCGTTTAAAATTACAATTTCAAAACTATTAAAATTCTGAGTAGCTACAGACCAGAGAGCTTGTTCAAGATATTTTTCTGTATTATAAACAGGAATACATACAGAAATAACAGGATTATTCAACTTGTTATATTATTTCCCGTATGAAATTGCTTGATATATAACCTTAGATGGAACTGAGAATCCTCTATTCATTTCTTCACCATCATCTTGCTGGTAATATAATGTTTCATTTTCAGATGAAACAATTTCCCGGGTATCTTCATAGAAAATATTTCCCGAGAAGCTATCGTTTATAAAAGGCTCCAATTTTATCTGAAGAGAACCACAGTAAGTACCTTTTAATTTTCTTATAGTTATAGAATCAGTTCTTTCAAAAGAAGTTTTTATAAACTCAGGCATATTTTGAATTCCAGAACCAGAAATCGTAAAATTCCTCAAATCTACTTCAACAAGTCTGTTTAGATTTTTATAGAGCAAACAATCATTATCAGTGTAAAAAACAATGCCACCATCAAGAATAACAAGTTTTTTAGGCTTTATCGCTACAATTTTTTGAGGCATTATAAAATAATTATTTAAATCTTGTTCCATAGTGGCATGGAAAGTATGTGACTGATCTCCAAATGTATTATCAGAAAAGATTAAAAAACGCTTATTACTGCCGTCTTTTTTATATAAAGGAACTATGTACCTCTCAGAACTCCAAGTTACTTCTCCATGTGCCCTTAAGTATTTTCCCGACAAATTAAAACTTTGTTTATTAAGACCAATATAACTCTTTTCGTTTGTATATAAAGTAACTCTAACAAGTCCGCCTCTAAAAAATCCAGGAATAACAGTCTCATCTTCCCATTCCAGATTATTCTGCGCGAACAAAGCATAAATACAACCGCTGTCGTATACAATATCGTTAATAACAAAAAGGGGATCCTTTGAAATAATTGTTTCTGTGACAGTTTCAGGAGGATTACCTCCTTTTTGTGCAGATACTGTTGTATATTGTACACCTGTTCCAGCGTAGCCCTCTAAACCCAGATCAATAGAATTCTTTCCTTTTTCAATAGTTATTTGCACAGGATTTGCACTATTTTTTTCATAGCTTTCAATATCAATACAATAAAGACTGCAATGACTTCCTTCTCCATTAAGTGCTAAATAAATCTTACCGTCATTAACAGCCATAGCTTGAGCTATTTCTAATTCTGTCGGACAATCAATCTTATACTTATAAACTGTTGATGATGTTCTTTGTGCAACAAGCTCTGGATAACAAAGCAGATAATAGTTATATGAGGAATTATTTTTCGCCTTTAATAAGAAGTATGAACAATCATTAGTAGCATCAATTGACATAACAACACCAGAAAGATAGCTATTTATCATGTCTGATGGAATTATATTATTAGAAGACAGGGAGCTTGCTTGCCATTGACCTGAAAAATTATTTAATCTTTTTATTGTGACGTTTTGATTGGAATTTATATTGGACGAGTAATTTACACAGTAAAGGTTTCCATTTGAATCAAAAGCAATTGAATTGGAATAAGAAGCTGAAACAAGTTTTTCAGTTTGTCCGTCAATACTATTAACAGCATCCATCGAAGATACTGGAGAATAAATATCATATTTGTTATTACCGCTATAATTAAGAACTGCAATATCAGTATCAATTTTCTGTATAACCTTAATACCTTGAATCTTTAAGGAAAGAATATTTTCACCTTTCTTAACAGTTATCTTATTTGATTCGGCTTCTATATATTCGCCCTCGTATTCCATAAGGACTTTAATATAAACCTCAGACCTCAGAGGCACACGATTAAATTGAAGATTAATTCCTCCGAAATTCGGTTTTCTTACTTCCAGTGAATTTACAGTAACTTTCTTTACATCTTTTGGAGTATTATTTACAAAAAGTGTTACAGTAAGTTTAAAATCATAATCATCAACTGTAACAAGAGTTCTTGAACCATCCATCATCGACTCAAGTTGGGCACCGGAAATATTCAAATCAAAATTCTGCCCCGAAATTGCATCATTTATACATGAAGAAAAAACTGCAGTTCCAAGAACCAAAAAGAGTGAAACAAAAAATCTAGAAAATTTACGCATCTTAAACTCCATATTATATTGTAAAAATATAATATCTGATTAATACAATAAAATCAATTGAGGAAAAATTGACATCCATAATCTCTTATGTTATATTTGAGTCAGTTCGTGGACTGCATTTGTATGCAGTTGTTTCGCTTGTATTCAAGCCGCGGCTCATTAATTCCCCTGCATCTTGCAGGGGATATTTATTTAACAAAAGCTCTTGTGTATAAATTCTATTTCCAGCTTTTACAACTTCTTTGAGTGTTATATAGGCCACACATTTTTTACTGTTTGAAAGTTCTATATCTTTTTGTAAACGGTGTATTGCCACAATATTCGGATCTCCTTTTTTATCTGGGAATGAATCAATATAATCTGCCATCTCAAAAATCTGTTTTATATTCTCAGCTGCTTCAAAGTGTTCTTCAACAGAAAATCCGTTTACAACAGACTTTGTAATAGCTTTATCTGAGGAAATCTTACTAACAGTATTCTTTGAGAAACGTGCCTTTATATTTGAATCAAGATTAGTAAAGACTTTTCCAAATAAAGGTGAAAGACAACCTATCAAAGATTTCCTGCATCGTAAACGAATGAGATGTTCTTCATAAGAAATCCTGTAAACAATACAAGCATCGGCAACCAGCTGACCAGTTTCATTATCTACCCAGAATACTTTATGATGACCTTCTTCCCAGAAATCTTTTAATGTACAGTTCGTTAAATCTAATTTCATTTAAAAATCCCCACTATATATATGTCCAAAAAAATGGACTTATTACAAAAATTTTAGTAAATTTCTTAAAAAAATGTATTTTTTTCACCTTCCATACGGCATAAGAATAAAAAGCGGGATTTTAGGGGCGGCAGCCCCTAGGCGGGGCTCCGCCCTCCCCTATAAAAGAAAAATTGCGCCATGACATTTCATGTGTTATAATTAAATAAACTAAAAACTCAGGAGTTTTAAAAATGTCAGGAACATTTTGGGCTTTGGTGCCGGCAATCGTGGCTATTGCTCTGGCGCTCATTTCTAAGGAAGTTTATTCTTCCCTTTTTGTTGGTATTGTAATTGGTGGTATTTTCTATGCCATTGATGCAGGAACCGGATTCACAGGATTCTTAACACACGTTTTCACAGACGGATTTGCAGGCTCTCTTGCAGACGCTTACAACGTAGGTATTCTTGTATTCCTGGTTCTTTTGGGAATCATGGTTGCCCTTATGAACAAAGCAGGCGGATCTGCAGCCTTTGGACGCTGGGCTAAAAAACACATCAAGACAAAGGTTGGCGCACAGGTTGCAACAATCGTTCTTGGTATCTGTATTTTCATTGATGACTACTTCAACTGTCTTACTGTAGGTTCTGTTATGAAGCCTGTTACAGACAAGTATGGAGTTTCTAAAGAAAAGCTTGCATATTTGATTGACTCTACAGCTGCTCCGGTTTGTATTATTGCTCCGGTTTCTTCATGGGCTGCCGCAGTTGCAGGCTTTGTTACAGAAGGCGAAAACGGAATCGGACTTTTCTGTAAAGCTATTCCTTTCAACTTCTACGCAATCATGACATTGTTTATGATGTTTGCAATGGTATTCATGAAGTTTGAATACGGCCAGATGTCTAAGTACGAAAAGGCTCTTGCTGTTATGAGCGAAGAACCAACAGAAGAAGAAGCTGCCGCAGCTGATGCAAAGGGTAAGGTAATTGATCTTCTTCTCCCAGTAATCGTTCTTATTATTCTTTGTGTAATTGGTTTGATTTATTCAGGGGGATTCTTTGACGGTGAATCTGATTCTCACTTGAACTTTATTGATGCATTCTCTAACGCAGATGCTTCGGTTGGTTTGCTTTATGGTTCATTCGGCGCTTTGATTATTGCAATCATCTTCTACCTTTGCCGTAGAGTTCTTTCTTTCAAGGATGCAGCTGCTTGTATCCCGGAAGGCTTTAAGGCAATGGTTCCAGCTATTTTGATTTTGACTTTGGCATGGACACTCAAGGGAATGACAGACAGTCTTGGTGCAAAAGATTATGTTGCAGGCCTTGTAGAAGGAAGTGCAGCTGGACTTAAGATGTTCCTCCCTGCAATTATCTTCATTATTGCCTGCTTCCTTGCATTTGCAACAGGAACTTCTTGGGGAACCTTTGGTATTTTGATTCCTATTTGTATTGCAGCATTCCCAGAAGGAGCAATAAGAATTGTTTCAATTTCTGCTTGTATGGCAGGGGCTGTTTGTGGTGACCACTGTTCTCCAATTTCTGATACAACAATCATGGCTTCGGCCGGTGCTCAGTGTGAACACGTAAATCATGTTTCTACACAGCTTCCATATGCAATCACATGTGCTGCAGTTTCATTCGTAGCATATCTTGTTGCAGGACTTACTTTGAGTCTTGGAATTGTTGCATCCGGAATTATTTCATGGATTGTAGGACTTGCAGTTCTCTTTGCTGTTTTGATCTTTATTAAGAATAAACAGAAGAAAGTGCAAGCATAGTCCGTCATTGCGATTAGAAGCGCTCCGTCATTGCGAGGAGCGTAGCGACGTGGCAATCCACGTGCAAGAAGGCATACTTATAATGGATTGCCGCGCTTCGCTCTCAATGACGAGGCAATTTTTAGAGCCGCGGCGTGATGGGTTTTATAGCCCGGATGTCCGCGGCTTCCTTTTTCTTCGGGCGTTTTTTCAAGTTCTTCAATTGATTCAAGCTCCAATGTATAAACATTTTTATCGCCTGATTCTGATTTGTATTCATCAACGCCTTTTTGAATAAGTGCAGGCACAGTCTGTAACGAAAGCATTCCCCAACACCACAGGATTTTTGCATTCGGGTTGTGCGAGCGGATTACGGTGAGGAAGGATTTTACGGAAGAGATTATAAATTGCTCCCGTGCCAGCCCTTCGACAAGCTCAGGAACCCCGTTTTGCATTCCGCTTTCATCATTAGTTCCAAGATTAATCACAACATAGTCCGAACCGCGGCCGTTGTTAAAATCCCATTTTTGCTGTGAGCCTGCCGCAACACTGTTTGCATCTTTTAACACAGAACATACCTGTTCATAATGAGGCGGAATCTTACAATCTCTGTTGCCGTCCCAGGCCCAGCAGATTCCCCAGCCGCTTTTGCCCATTGTGTTCCAGTCGGCATTCATAAGTTTTGCAGTCTGAATGGCATAAGTTTTGCTGGCACTCATCCACTGGCAGATCCAGTCCATTTCATCAGGAGCGCCTACAGTTCCTTCTCCGGCTGTAATACTGTCGCCAACAAATTCAATAGTGCAGCTGCGTGGTTTTACAGGAACAAACTCCCCTGCTTCATCAAGCCCAATTGCATGAATCACAAGAGAATGAGTACTGTCGTCATTCATTGGCTGAGTATCTTTTATAATAGAAATAAGATTTTCTTTTTCCGGATTCATATTGCGTGCCAGGCAATACCAGGTCTTTTCCTTATTAAGCATAAAGCGGCTTACAGGAGCTCCATTCACCTCAACAGCCAGCCAGTGTTCAAGATTATCATATGTTGTAGAAATACAGGCCCAGATTTCACGGGCTTTAATATTAACTTCCAAAGCTGCACCACCCCAAAACAAGGTAAGTGCTTCATCATTATCCTTATATGCATTTCGTCCCAGCAATCGCTTATGGGTAATTTGATTCAATTTATATTCTTTCATATTTTTAATTGTATATTATAAAAATGAAAATATAAAGACATTATATTTTTTACTTGCTTTTTACTTAAATTAAGTTTATATTTTAAGTAAATTAATACATAGGAGACATCTATGAGCAAAATCATCAGCGGGGGAAATCTCCCTAACATTCCATGGCAGGACAAACCAAAAGACTGGTGGCTTCCAATCTGGCGTTACAGCGAAAATCCCGTAATCGGACGTAATCCGTTCCCGGGCATGGGACGTATTTTTAACAGTGCAGTAGTTCCTTTTAATGGAAAATTCAAGGGAGTTTTCCGTTCAGAAGATGCACACGCACGTCCATTCCTTTATCTTGGAGATTCAGACGACGGTATTCATTGGGAGTTCCAGACAGAAAAAATCCATATGCACGACCCTGACGGCAAACCTCATGATCCGTTCTATGCTTATGACCCTCGCTGTGTCTGCATTGACGGTACTTACTATATTATGTGGTGTGGTGACTTTGATGGTGCTGCAATTGGTGTTGCTTCTACAAAAGACTTCAAGGATTTTACTCGTCTTGAAAATCCGTTCCTCCCGTTTAACCGCAATGCTGTACTTTTCCCACGCAAAATCAACAATAAATATGTAATGCTCTCTCGTCCAAGTGATTCAGGACATACTCCTTTTGGCGATATCCTTCTTTCTCAATCTCCTGATATGAAATATTGGGGCGAACATCGTCTTGTTATGCAGAAAGGCGGCGACGGCTGGTGGCAGGGACTCAAGATTGGCTGTGGTCCTGTTCCAATTGAAACTGATGAAGGCTGGCTCATGTTCTATCACGGAGTTTGCCAGACTTGCAGCGGTTACGTTTATTCCTTCTCTGCAGCAATTCTAGACATAGATAATCCTTCCATTGTAAAATATCGCTGTGGGGATTACATGCTCACTCCGGAAGAAATCTACGAAACAACTGGCTTTGTTCCAAATGTTTGCTTCCCTGTAGCAGCACTCACCGACCAGGCAACAGGACGAATTGCAATTTACTACGGCTGCGCAGACACAGTTACAGGACTTTGCTTTACTACTGTTGATGAGACAATTAAGTATATCAAAGACCACAACGAACTTCAGTTCTGGGATAAGGATGAGGGCCGGTTTTAATACAGTGGATTGCTTCGCCTTCGGCTCGCAATGACGCGTCATTGCGAGGAGCGCAGCGACGTGGCAATCCACAAAGGAGAATCCATGATTTCATTCAATAAAGCAACTAACACATTCCGTCTGGACACAACAAATTCAACCTACTGCATTACAATTGCAGCAAAGGGTTATGTTGCACACAGCTATTACGGACCAAAAATTGGAAACGATGACACAACTTATCTTTTGCGACAGATGGAATATCCTTTTGCAGATTCTCCAACTTTTCGTGAAAAGCTGAGTCTGCTTGATTTTCTTCATCAGGAAATGTCTACAGACGGAGTTGGTGACTTTCGTAAAACAGCACTTGCTGTAACAAACAGCAGCGGAAACAATGCCATTGAATTAAAATATGCCGGTTATAAAATTGTAGATGGCTGCCCTAGTCTGCAAGGACTTCCTTGTGTGTTCGATAAAACAAACAAAGCCCAGACTCTCATAATTACAACAAAAGACGAGATTCTTGGCGTAGACGTTGAACTTTACTACACAGTTTTTGACGACACAGATGCAATTGTTCGTTCTTCAAAAATCATTTCGCATGCGGCAGAGCCTGTTTACATTAAAAAAGCAATGTCTCTTGCCTTTGATATGGATAACGACAATTACGATGCCATTACCTTGAATGGTTCCTGGGGACGAGAACGCCATCTTGACCGTCATACAATCAATATGGGAACTTTGGAAGCCTGCAGCACACGCGGAGTTACAAGCCATCAGGAACACCCGTTCCTTGCAATTCTTGATAAAACTGCCGGCAATGATAACGGCAAAGTTTATGGCGTGAATTTTATATATTCAGGAAACTTCAGCGCAGTAATTCAGCGTAACCAGTTTGATTCCCTTCGCGTACTCATGGGAATTAATCCAGAAAACTTCTGCTGGAAGCTTGAACCGGGTGCTGCATTTGAAACACCACAGGCTGTACTTGTTTTCTCAAACAACGGTCTTAACGGAATGAGTCATGCCTTCCACGACCTTTACCGCAATCATCTTATCCGTTCCCCTTATAAAAATCAGATGCGCCCTGTTCTTATAAACAACTGGGAAGCAACTTATTTTAATTTTGACACTCAAAAGCTTTTAGACATTGCACGCGAAGCCCACAAAGACGGAATTGAAATGCTTGTAATGGACGACGGCTGGTTCGGCAAGCGCGACTTTGATGACAACAGCCTTGGCGACTGGGTTGTTTACGAAAAGAAACTTCAGGGCGGCTTAAAAAATCTTGTAGACCAGGTAAATGCACTTGGAATGAAATTCGGAATCTGGTTTGAACCCGAAATGGTTTCTAAAGATTCAGAGCTTCTTAGAGCTCATCCGGACTGGGCTATTCAGATTAAGGGCCGCGAACCTGGAATGGCACGCGCTCAGTTTGTACTGGACATTACAAGAAAAGAAGTGCGTGATTATATAATGGACAGCGTAGAAAAAATCCTGCACTCTGCAAATATTGAATATGTAAAATGGGATATGAATCGCCAGGTTTGCGATGTTGGAAGCATTGATCTTCCAGCCGACCAGATTGGTGAATATTTCCACCGCTATGTTCTTGCAGTATACGAAATGCAGGAGCGGCTCATTACTAACTTCCCTAACCTGCTGCTTGAAAACTGTTCTAGTGGCGGCGCCCGCTTTGACCCAGGAATGTTCTACTACAGTCCGCAAATCTGGTGCAGCGACAACACAGATGCAACAGAAAGACTTTTCATTCAGGAAGGAACAGCAATTGTATATCCTCTGAGCACAATGGGCGCACATGTAAGTGTTTGTCCTAACCACGCAATTGGTAGAGTTACTCCATTTAAGACACGCGGTTATGTTGCCTTGAGCGGAACCTTCGGCTACGAGCTGGACATTACAAAACTCAGTGCAGAAGACCGCGCAATGGTTCCACAGCAGGTTGCCCTTTATAAAAAGTTCAGCCCGCTTATTCGCGAAGGAGATTATTACAGAATTGCCTCTGCCGCTCAAACTGTAGACTATGACTGCTGGGCAAGCATAAGCCGTGACAAAACACGCGCACTTGTAACTTTTGTTCAGCTTTATAACAGAGCAAACTACAAAACAAGAATGGTAAAAATTCCGGGACTCGACGCAAACAGAACTTACACAATTACATGGCCCGATGAAGACCAGAAAAAGTTCCCGCCAATGACACTTACAGGCGCAACAATCATGAATGCAGGAATCCCAATCCGCCGCGACTGGGGGGACTACCAGGGGCAGTTGATTTATTTAGAGTCGTAGATTGCTTCGCCTACGGCTCGCAATGACGAATTAATTTATAAGAAAAACCCGCTTTCATTAATGCCGCAATCAACTTATCCCCTTCCTTACCCTGCTTTACAAAACGTTCGTAGGCCTTGGCGCAAATCTCACTTTCATCATTCTCTTCAAAAAACTCATCAAGCGCTGCAGCTGCAACTTCACGCCCAATTCCACGAGCCCCAAGTTCTGCCGCAAGCTTAGTGCGACCTTCAAAATGGTTTATTCTTCTGTCATGCAGCCACGCCCTGGCATAACGTGCGTCACTTAAATAATTGCGTCCCTCCAGATATGTCAAAGCGGCATCTATATATTTTTTATCATACTTTTTATTTACAAGCTTTTGTGTAAGTCCAAACCGGCTCTGTTCCGCCCGGGCAAGATATCCAACAGCCTTAAGTTCAACAACACAAATCAAACCCGCATCCAAAATCTCATCAGTCTGCTGTTCGTCAAATTCAGCACCCGGTTCAATCAAATCAAAATCAAGAGTCGGAAGATAATCTTTGCGGATAAAAAAAGCAGACCCCTCCGTAGGCTCCACGCGGAACATTCCTTCATAAGAAGTTTCTGCAATTGATTTTATTGTCATAAGAATATGATACATAAAAAAAAGCCCGGCCACAAGACCGAGCTTTGCACACAGCATGAACTGTAGACTAACGCTTTGAGAACTGGAAGCGGCGACGAGCACCCTTCTGTCCGTACTTCTTACGTTCAACCATACGAGAGTCGCGTGTAAGGTATCCGTTAGCTTTAAGAGCTGTACGAGCATCTGGATCAATCTGAACCAATGCACGAGAGATTCCGTGCAAACAAGCAGCAGCCTGACCATTCATACCACCACCGCATACATTGATGAGAATGTCATATTTGTTTCCCATTGATGTAACCAAAAGCGGCTGGTTTACAAGCTGGAGCTGTTCTGCAGAATCAAAATAATCCTTTGCATCTTTTCCATTTACTACAATTTTTCCTGAGCCGTCGCGAACGAATACACGAGCTACAGCTGTCTTTCTTCTACCTGTACCAATAGCAATATTTTTTACCATCGTCTAACTCCCGTAATTAAAGTTCAATCGGCTGCGGATTCTGTGCAGCATGTGGGTGTTCAGCCCCTGCATAAATCTTAACACAATCCATCATCTTGCGACCAAGACGTCCACCAGGAAGCATTCCTTCAACAGCAAATTTCATTGGATCTGTCGGGTGCTTTTCTGCCAATTTTTCATAAGTGTGAGCGCGCAAACCGCCTACAAAACCAGTGTGATGATAGTAAATCTTCTTCTGTTCTTTACCACCAGTCAAAGCAGCTTTTTCTGCATTGATGATTACAACAAAATCGCCCATAAGCTGATTCTTTGTATAAGTAGCTTTGTTCTTTCCACGAGCAATTGCAGCAGCCTTAGCAGCAACACGTCCCATTGGTTTTCCGGCCGCATCAATAATATACCATTTGCGAACCTGATCATTTTCATTAACGAAAATAGTTTTCATGATAATCCCTTGAATTAAAAATTTTCTTGCGACTCCAAACTTTTGCATCGTGTTCGTCATCGCATACAGTTTTAGATGAGCAGTCCAAAACTATATTTAACGGGTATAATATAATATGTTTTTTTAGAAATTTAGTCAATAACACCTCGTCATTGCGCGAGTTTGCGAAGCGACGCGGCAATCTACTTAAGAATTTCCTCTAACTCTTCCAGAGTCATAACCTTAATACCGCGCCCAGCAAGCTTTTTCACATGTTCAGCATTCGGCATGCGTTCAAAAACAGTAGTACCCTTGCCTGTAAGATGCTCCACCGTAGCCCCGCCATTATCGTAAATCTGTTTAACAAGCTCAAAAGCATAATCAACATCATGCATAATCCGTCGATCAAGTTCAAAGCGTTCACCCAGAACAGTTTTATGATGCGGAAGCGGCGACTGTTTGCCATATAAACGTGCAATTTTTTCTTTAACTTCTTTACGGTAAGCGCGTTCTGCTGCCTGTTCAAGAATCTGCTCGTTCGAAACAAAACAATCTTTCGCACCAGTCAAAAGCTCTTCAACATTTTTGCCGGTACGTTCACATTCAGCCTTAAGACAAAGCATAGTCATCATAGCATCGTCAACAGATTTATGAGTTTCATATTTTTCAACATCAACACCAAACTCTGCAGCCCAGTCACTCAGCTTCTGCTTTTTTTCGTATTTACGTTCAAGATACCGCTCAAGATCAAAAGCACGGAAAGTAATATAATTCTGCTCATAGCGTTCACAGGCATTGTTCACAAATCCAACATCGTTGCTAACAGCAAATCCCGCAATATAACGATTCCCGGTTGTAAAAAGCTTTTTTATATCTTTAAAATACGCCGCAAAATTAGGCTTAGACCTGAAATAATCTTTTGAATAGGTAAGCTTTACCCCACCCTTCCCGCTAAAAAGATACCAGTCAAAATCGCATTCCGGATTCATCACAACATCTTCCGCTTCAAGCACATTCAAATCATCATCGCAAATTACATAACCAAGAGAACAGATTTTTCCAATGCCGTCAAAAGTATTGGCACATTCGCAGTCAAAAAAAACAAAGCTTTTGTGGTTCATAATATCATTATACTACGAAATACTGGTTGTAAACACCCCTTTTTTTCATTATATTATAGTTATGTTATTAGACGTTAAAAATTTAAATGCAGGTCTTGAGGACGGAAAACAGATTCTCAATGACCTTAATATACAGATTGGACAGGGAGAAATTCATGCCCTTATGGGACCAAACGGAGCCGGAAAATCTTCGCTTGGAAACACCCTCATGGGTAACCCTGTATATAAAATTACCGGTGGAAAAATTATTTTCAAAGACACCGATATCACAGAGGAATCTGCAGACAAACGTGCCCGCCTTGGAATGTTTATGTCTTTCCAAAGCCCTCTGGAAGTTCCGGGAATCAGCCTCGAAGCCTTTATCCGTTCTGCCCTTCAGCAGATTACAGGCGAGCATGTAAAACTTTTTCAGTTTCAGAAGGAGTTGCAGCGCTGCATGGAGCTTCTGGATATGAAACCTGAGTATGCCAGACGAGACTTAAACGTAGGTTTTTCAGGTGGAGAGCGCAAAAAGGCAGAAATCTTACAGCTTCTTATGCTCAAGCCGGCCTTTGCAATTCTTGACGAAACAGACTCGGGTCTTGACGTAGATGCCATCCGCGTAGTAGCCAAAGGAATTGCCGAATACCGCAAACTTACAAACGGTTCTCTTTTGATAATCACCCACACCACCAAACTTCTGGAAGGCCTTAAAGTAGATAAAACTCATGTAATTGTTAAAGGCCACATTGTAAAGACTGGAGACGGCGATCTGTTCAAAGAGATTAATAAGAAAGGATTTGAAGACTATATTCAATAAATTATGGAAGAAAAAACAAATATACAAGATATAAACCGCGAGTTCTACGACTTTCGCTACGAAGAATCCGAAAAAGATTTTTACCGTATCGAAAGCGGACTCACTCCGGAAATTGTAGCAAAGATCAGCGAAGAAAAGGACGACCCCCAGTGGATGAGGGAATTCCGACTCAAATCGCTTGAAACTTATAACCAGCTGCGGGTTCCAAAATGGGGACCTTCTATTGACGACCTGCATGTAGAAAACATTGCAACCTATGTCCGCCCAAAAACCCAGATGAGCGGCAAATGGGAAGATGTACCTGATGACATTAAAGAAACCTTCGAAAAATTAGGAATCCCCGAAGCAGAGCGAAAAAGTCTTGCAGGCGTTGGTGCTCAGTACGATTCAGAACTTGTTTACCACAATGTTCAGGAAGAAGTTGCCAAGCAGGGAGTTGTTTACCTTGGTTTTGAAGAAGCCTTAAAGTCGCCTGAATGGGGGCCAATGGTTCAGGAATATTTTATGACCCTCATTACCCCACGCGACCACAAGTTTGCGGCACTTCATGGTGCTGTATGGTCCGGAGGTTCCTTTGTTTATGTTCCAAAGGGAGTTCATTTGAGCTTTCCGCTGCAGTCATATTTCCGTTTGAATGCAAGAGGTGCCGGACAGTTTGAACATACACTGATTATTGTAGACGAAGGCGCAGACCTGCACTTTATTGAAGGCTGTTCTGCACCAAAATATAACGAAGCAAATCTGCACGCCGGAGCCGTAGAGCTTTTTGTAAAAAAAGGCGCCCACCTCCGCTACTCTACTATAGAAAACTGGTCTAAGAATATGTACAACCTTAACACCAAACGTGCCCGCGTTGAAGAAGGCGCTTCCATTGAATGGGTAAGCGGTTCTTTTGGTTCTCATATTTCTTATTTGTACCCCGAAAGTGACCTTGTAGGCCGCGGTGCCAAATCAGAGTTTACAGGAATTACCTTTGCAGGAGCCGGTCAGAGTCTGGACACAGGTGCCAAAATGGTTCACCTGGCTCCGGAAACAACAAGCCTTATTTCTACCAAGTCAATTTCCAAGGGCGGCGGCGTAAGCATCTACCGTTCTGCAGTTTATATAGACAAAAACGCCAGGGGCTCTAAAACAAGTGTAAGCTGCGAAAGCCTTATGCTGGACTCAGAAAGCCGTTCCGACACAATTCCTGCCATGGTAATAAAAACCGACGAATGCGATGTAGGACATGAAGCAAAAATCGGCCGCATTTCAAACGATGCAATTTTTTATCTCATGTCCCGTGGCATCAGCGAAGACGACGCCCGCAGTATGATTGTAAGCGGATTTGCTAATCCTGTAAGCAAGGAGCTTCCGCTTGAATATGCTGTTGAAATGAATAATTTAATCAGACTGGAAATGAAGGGGTCGATGTAGCATTTCACTGCTGTATCTCAAAATAAAACTCTATTGTTTTAAATCACTTTCATTAACGCACAAAGCGGGAAGTATTCCTGCACCATTACTTGTTAATTTATTAGCATAGCAGCTGGATTCATCCGGCTTTCCTGCGCTATCAATCCTAATATACACTACTTGCTGAGTATCTGTTGGTAAATACTGAGAACGAGTTATCCAACCACCATAATTATTTGATAATTTTAAATAATTTGCAATTGCAAAATCCGTTCCAGGCTTACTCAATTTATTGTTGTCGGATGACTCTAATATAAAAATTTTATCGGAGATAGTTTTTTTATCGTATCCAACCTTGTAGTCTACTTGTGTTACTAAAATCAAATTTTGTGCACTTGAGGTAAATGCCGTTGGTAAAAATCCGTTCTCAGTCCAGTCTTTATCGGAATCTGTTATTGGTGATCCTCCATCTGTAATAAACTGATTTTTTATTCCGTTAAGATAAGCCCGTATATTCGAATATTTATAATCGTTAGGATAAATAGTTTTCCCTTTAACCTTCCTTTCCGTCAAAGCTCCATAAAAACTGAAATTTGCCGTCAAGATTTTTTCTGACAAAAGTTGAGCTTCACCATTACTAGAAGTTTTTTTCCACCACACAATAGGTTCTACCCTAAAGTATAAGTATTTTTCAGGATTATCAGGAGAATACTTTGTAACTAAGCTACCATCACTATAATGCAAAGTGCCATAGTTATACCCAAGTTCCTTACATTTTGCATAAAAATAGCCGTCGCTTCCAAGATACCAACTCTTGTAAACAGTATTATTACTAAATGATATTCCATCTGCCGCAATTGTCTGTGGAAAATCTCCGAACTTGTAGTATATTTCCCCCTGTCTTCCCCCCTGATAATCGGTAAGTCTTACAGGACGTTCTGTAGGTTTTGCTCCGCTTGCTGCTACAAGATACGTTCCGGAAAGAGTACTTTTTCTTGTTATATAACCGGAAGTAAAAGTCACATCAATTGTTTTTGCTGTGTATGTTGGACTTGAAGATATTTTTACACTTGAACTCACATCGCTTGTACTTAAATCACTAAAATATGCTGTTGCCTTAAACCCATAATCAGAAATCTTATCCTCATCAAAAAGAAGAGAGATCCCGTTACTAACTTCGATTTTATTTACTGCCGTTCCAGTTACACTGAAGCCGGTCATAAATTTTGGAATTACATAAGGCTTACTTTCGTTTCCTGCAAAATCTTTGTAGACAATGCTTACTTCATATTTATTCGATATTGACGAAAGTGTTAAAGCCTGACTGTTGCCATTCGTTCCTTTAGTAATGGTATAGCTCTTTGTAAAATTACCATTTGTTTTATAAGAAACTATTGCTTCTGCAAAATCTGCACTAACAGGAGTCCAGGAAAGCTTAAAAGATGTAGCAATATCGTTTGCACCAGCACTTATTTTTTCCTCTTTGCCTTCAGGAGCAGTATTATCCACCGTAAAATAGTAAGCTGCATTTTGTGGATAAGTGAGAGTCTTATTGCAGCGGTCAGTGAACTCAAAGTACATTTTATAAACGCCATCGCTCAGTCCATCCTTAATTAATGAAGCAAGGTCAATTTCCTTGTTCAAAATTCCATTCTGGCTGGTTACCTTCTGATAGTTCACATAATATCTCTGTACGGCAGGTTCTGAAATGTCAGCGTACTTATTATCCCTAATCTTTGTCAGGACTAGTGCAAAGTTTGAAGCAGGACCACTTCCTGTGTCTGTAATCTTTACTTTAAGACCGATTTTTTTGTCCCTGTTAAAGAGAGTGTTTTTAGAAATAGCTGGTACAGAACTTGAAGAAGAAATTTTTGTAGGCTGTGTAAGATTTGCGCCTGAGTTTATACAGACCTCAACATCTTCATCTTTTATTACTCGCGGGGGCTCCTTGTCTACCTCGTCGTTTACCTGATAAGTCCATCTCTTGCTTTGAGTCATGGTTATTTCTTTAGACTTAGGATTTGACTTATCTACCTTGTAGAAAAAATCTTTTTCAAAGGATACCAGAACCTCTGTAAAATCTTCAAGCTTGTTAGTTTTGCTTGTGTTTACATTAACAACTCTTGGAGATGAAAAAAAAGGCTCATCAAAATAATCTGTTATATTTTCATGGGATTCATTATTTTCAAAAGAAATGTTTTTAAAAAAAGTTTTACCATCTTTTATATATCCGTAGACTTTCCCTTTATTAATCTTTGAATACAAAAGATTTTTTTCTCCAACTTCGAGAGTAAGCTTTTCAAGCGCTTTGTCAATGTAGTAAATTGAGTTTTCGTCCATGTCGTAATCAAAGACCACTTGTATGGAAGAATCTTTTAAGACATTCGAAGTCATAGGCGACCACGAAATGACCTGTGCACGAGGGGCGACCGTAACTTTTAACGTAAGTTTTACAGAAGCAGGCGGTTCTTTGGTAAATGTACAGGTTGTTTCTGCTTCATTGGTAGAATCCAGTGTAAGATATTCGCCGTTTTTAAACTCTTTGCCAGAAACAGAATCTAAAATCGTCCAACCTGCAAATTCACAATCTGTACTCGGGTCAAAATGTAATGTAAATTTATCTGTGCACTTTTTCTGAACTTCTCCGCCTGCCGGAGATCTTATAACTCCTTTTCCAGAAGGATAATCAATGCTAATTGTATAAGACGGTGCATTTGCGTAAGCGACTGCGTCTTCAATTTGTTTTACAGTTTCGGCACTGTTTAAAAAGTCTTTACAGGATGTAAGAGAGAGGGATAGAATTGATAGAGTAAATACTATACATAAATACCCCACCCCTATTCTTGAAAAGCTAGAAAAAAGATTTGTTTTTTTAACTTTGGCCTTGCTGGTCATGATAAACTCCTTTTGATTTTCGACACATAGTTGAAAAAAGAATTATTAAAATCGTTAAATTATAACAAAAATGGAGAAAAAAGTCTTGTATGAGCGTGGACTTTTTAAATAATAATATGCAACAAAATAATAATACTCTTCCCTTTTATTGAAAATTTTCAATAAAATCATTATATTTACTTGTGATAGGAAAGCTTGATGTAAACCCAATTCCATATCTTACCTGGACTTGGCTCAAAATAAATAAAGATTCTGTAAACTATGATTTTGCTCTTGCTGAGAATGGCGAAAAAGAAATAGAGGTGCCGGAATGTAAGCGGATTTGCTAATCCTGTAAGCAAGGAGCTTCCGCTTGAATATGCTGTTGAAATGAAGGGGTCAATGTAACCCCTCCATTCTGATTTTTATTAATTGGTAATTAGAATCAATCTTGGCTTGTTTTTGTTAGAAATAACATAACCACCAATTGCAATTCCAAGACCGCCTGCAGCAAGAGTACCAAAAGGAACAAGTGTAGACTTATCGCCTTCTTCCATACCAACCATTAACATACCAAGTCCAACACCACTGGCAATGCATCCAATAATTGTTCCAGTTAAACCAAGCTTATACAAGCCAGGATTTCCTTTTTCAACATCAAATTCAAGAAAATCGCTGTCATATTTCAAAGGCTGTAAAGCAGATCTATTGAATCCTATATAACCAAACTGAGCAGGGTTTTCTAAAGTAACTTCGCCCGAACCTGTTGCAATAAGCTGTTTACCCATGAAGTTTGGATATTTAGAAACATAAATCTTTGGAGACCATGTAGAATCAAGAACATTGAATTTAATAACAATCTGGTCTGACTGTACTGCCGGCTGTTCATCTGCTGCTTCCTGTGCAAAAACTCCTGTAAAAACTGTAAGAGCAACAAATACGCATACAAATAATTTTTTCATTTTTGTAACACTCCTTTTTTTATTATAATTTCCTTATAACAAATAACTATGATTAAATCAAGAAACCGGGAATTCAAACTACTAAATTTCAGCTAAAATTTCGAATTTATTGAAAATTACCTATGAATTTAGTAGAATAATCAACATGGAAAACACAATAGACTTAAATCCAATTCCATATCTTACATGGACCTGGCTTAAAATAAATAAAGATACCGTAAGCTATGATTTTTCTTTTACAGAAAATTCAGGCAACGAAATTCAGATTCCAGATAATGTAGAAATTTCAAGCAGTAAAAAAATCACAACAAAGCTGCCTGAACCTGAATGTTCAATTGGGAAAGCTGCTGCCGATCTAATTGAAGCAGGTGCACCAAAAGGCAAAATCTATACTTTCAAAAAATCAAACTCAAACGAAGAACAAAAGCCTTTGATTATTCGCATAACATCAAACGCAAACTGTGCAACACATAATACAATTCATGCACTTGAAGGAAGTGTTGCAAAGGTGATTATAGTTTATGGAGTTGCAGCAGGGCTTTCAGGTGTAATCACAAAAATCTATGCAGAAGAAAATGCGCAGGTTCACATTTCAAAGGTTCAGCTTTGCAGTAAAAATTTAAATCAGATTGATGACACACAAATTACCTGCGGTGACAATGCAAAAGTTAAACTCACACAAATTGAACTTGGTGGTTCTCACATTAATGCAAGTTTCCACGCAACTCTTGCAGGTTATAAATCAAAGTTTATTTCAGATACAGCATACATCTGCAAAGACACTCAATACATAGACATGAATCAGACTGTTGTTCATACCGGAACAAAAACAGAATGCGACATGAAAACCGACGGTACTGTAAAAGATAATACAACTAAAACTTACCGTGGAACAATTGATATGCGCAAAGGCTGCTGCGGTTCAAAGGGCAACGAAATGGAAACCACACTTCTTCTTTCGCCTGAAGCAGTTGTAAAAGCAGCACCAATCATTCTTTGTGGTGAAGAAGATATTTCTGCAGAACACGGTTCAACAATCGGGAAGCTTTCTGACGAAATGTTATTCTATATGAACACACGCGGCATTGACCAGAAAACTGCAGAAGAGTTGCTCACCCGAGCCAAGGTTACTGTTGCTGCAAGTAACATTGAAGACGAAGAAATTCAGAAAGAAATAAGTGACTTCCTCACTCGCTAACCTGGGCATTTTGTAATCTGTAATACTCGCCTTTTTTATTCATCAATTGCTCATGAGTGCCCTGCTCTACAACTCCCTTGTCATTAACAACGGCAATCATGTCGGCATTTTTAATTGTAGAAAGACGGTGTGCAATTACAAGTGTGGTGCGTCCCTTAGAAAGCTCATCAAACGAATGCTGGATTTTTATTTCTGTTGTTGTATCAAGCGCAGAGGTTGCTTCGTCTAAAATCAAAATCGGCGGGTTCTTTAAAAAGCACCTTGCAATGGAAACACGCTGCTTTTGTCCTCCGCTCAGTTTAATTCCACGTTCACCTACAATTGAATCATAACCGTTTGGCATTTTCATAATATCATCGTGAATCTCGGCACGACGTGCTGCGGCCTGAATCTCTTCATCACTTGCGTTTGGTTTTCCGTAGGCAATATTTTCGCGGATAGTTCCTGCAAACAAAAACACATCCTGCTGGACAATTCCAATCTGACTGCGAAGCGACTGCTTTTTAATATGCCTTATGTCTATTCCATCCAGGCTGATTGAACCTCCGGTAATTTCATAAAAGCGCGGAATCAAATTACAGATTGTAGACTTTCCACCACCACTCGCCCCTACAAGCGCAAACTTTTCTCCGGAATGAATCTCAAGGTTTACATCATTCAAAACAGGAAAATCAGAAGTATAAGAAAAGTTCACATTCTTAAAGCTTATGTTTCCGCGGGCAGAAAGAATATCAACAGCATCCGGCGCATCTTCGGGTTCTGTGTCGGTACGCATAATTTCTAAAAAGCGGTTAAAGCCTGCCATACCAGTAATAAACTGTTCAACAAAACCATTGAGTCGTTTGATAGGACTAACAAAGGTTGCAACAAAAAGGTTAGCTGCAACTAAGTCCGGCAGCGTCATTTCACCTTTCATAATAAAATAACCGCCTACCCCAAGAGTCATGAGCGACAAAAGATTATTGCAGAATTCAATATTTGAAAAAAACGAAGCCATATACTTAAAGCGATTCTGCTTGGCGGCACTGTACTGCTTGTTCGAAACATCAAACCTTGCACGCTCAAAATCTTCGTTATTAAAACCTTTTGTTACACGAATACCGCTAATGCTCGACTCAAGACTTGCATTTACTTCGGCAGTAGTTTCCTTTACCAGCGTACTAGCCTTGGAAAGATTACGGCGCGAAACAATAACAATAAGAATCATTACCGGCATTATAATAAAAACAAAAATAGCCAGCTCCCATCTTATTGTAAGAAGCATTACAAAAGCACCAAGAAGATTTAAAATTGCAATGGAAAAATCTTCCGGTCCATGATGAGCAAGCTCTGTAATTTCAAAAAGGTCGGTTGTTGCGCGGGACATAATTTTTCCGGTACGGTTTGTATCGTAAAAACTAAACGGCAGCTTTTCCAGCTGATCAAAAACATCGCGCCTCATGTCCTGTTCTACACGGTTACCAAAAACGTGGCCCCAGTAAGCAACAAACCAGTTACACATTTTATGAATACAAAAACCAACAAGCAGGATTCCAACAAGAATCAAAAATGTACGCAGCTGATAATTTGGAATGAGCGTATTGAGCGCATATCGCGAAAACATAGGAAACGCAACATCAATTGCAGCCATAAAAAAGGCGCAGAACATATCGGCAATAAAAAGTCCTATGTGCGGCTTGTAATACGAGAAAAAGATTTTTAAAGGCTTTTGATTAAAATCCATATGGGTATTGTAACAAAAATGTCACGTCATTGCGAGCCCGCAGCGTGCGACTTTTGCGTAGCAAAACGTCGGTAAGCTCTGCGACGCAATCCACGTATAACAATGATTGCAAAAATCCCAAAAATCTTCTAAAATAAAACCACTTTTTACACATACAATTACTAGGTAGAAATATACATGGAAAATAAATACCGTAAAGACTTCCCGCTTTTTAAGGCCATCGACGAAAATCAGGCCGGCGAAAACAAGGGACTTATTTATTTTGATACAGCCGCAACTGCACAGCGCCCGTTCATTGTGCTTAATGCAATGACTCATTTTTATGCTACAGAAAATGCAAATCCTTTGCGCGGACTTTACTCACTTAGTGAACGCGCAACCCTTGCTTATGAAAATGCACGCAAAACCGTTGCACAATTTATAAACGCAAAACAGTCAGAAGAAATAATTTTTACCCGCAACGCCAGCGAAAGCCTGAATCTTGTTGCTTACAGTTGGGGACTCAACAACCTTCACGAAGGCGACGAAATCTGCGTAACAATAATGGAGCATCATTCAAACATAGTTCCATGGCAGATGGTTTGTCAAAAAACAGGAGCTCGTCTTGTATTTCTTGAATGCGACAAAGAAACAGGAATTATAAGCGACAAGGAAATTGAAACAAAAATAACAGAGCACACAAAGATTGTTTCTGTTGTTCATGTAAGCAATGTTCTTGGAGTAACAAACCCTGTTAAAAAATTAGCTGCCGCTGCTCATGCTGTTGGTGCAATATTTATAGTAGATGGAGCTCAGTCTGCACCACACATGAAAGTAGATGTTCAGGATATTGATGCAGACTTTTTTGCAATGAGCGCACATAAACTTTGTGGTCCAATGGGAATCGGGGCGCTCTACGGTAAATATGAGTTGCTCGAAAAAATGGAACCGTTCCTTCGTGGCGGCGAAATGATTGAATATGTAACACGCGAAAAAGCAACCTGGGCAGAAGTTCCTCATAAGTTTGAAGCAGGAACTGTAAGTGCCGGAGATGCAGTTGGCATGGCTGCTGCAATCCGCTATATACAAAGTATTGGTCTTGAAAACATAGAAACCCACGACCAGGAACTTGCAGAACGAATGATAGCAGGAATAAAAAACATTCCTCATGTAAATATAATTGGTCCAGATGATGCATCTAAGCGCTGTGGAATTATTACATTCACACTTGATGGAGTTCATCCGCACGACATTGCAACTTTGCTCAGCGAAGAACATATTGCAATCCGTGCAGGCCATCACTGTGCGCAACCACTTGGACAATATCTTGGACAAACAGCAACCGCCCGCGCAAGCCTTTATTTTTATAATACAGAAGAAGAAGTGGACAAATTTTTGGAAAAGCTGAGCCACCTGAGGGAGTGGAGCGGGTACAAAAACTAATAAAGTAGATTGCCACGTACAAGGAGCAATAAATGGATACTAAGGAACTTTACCGCGAAATATTAAACGAACATAACATAAACCCAAGCCACAAGGTCGACATGGATTCTCCAACCTTTTGTCTTGAAGGAGTAAACCCAAGCTGCGGCGACCAGATTACCCTGCAGATGAAACTGGACGACTCCGGCAAAATTATTGACGCAAGCTTTACCGGCAGCGGCTGTGCAATAAGCCAGGCTTCTGTAGACATGATGGCAGATTTAGTAATAGGTAAAACAAAAGAAGAAGCTCTTGCCCTTGCAGATATTTTTGATCGTATGATTAAAGAAGAAGTTACAGAGGAAGATCTTGAACGCCTTGACGAAGCAGCAGCACTTCAGGATATTTCGCACATGCCTGCACGTGTAAAGTGTGCAATGCTTGGCTGGCGAACAATGAAAGAGATGCTACTCTTGAAATAAGCCCTTTTTTATGATAAAGTAAGAAATCTTTAGGTGCTGTAGCTCATCTGGATAGAGCAGCTGCCTTCTAAGCAGCAGGTAGACGGTTCGAGCCCGCCCAGCATCATTTTTTTTGTCCGTTTAATTATTCTGAACACTTGAATCTATCTTTACTGCACCAAGATAGTGTACAGGACTATATATTGTCTTTTCAAAAGTGTCTGTAGGCATTGAAAACAATCCATAAAGAACTACATAATAATTTGCATCAACTCCGTCTGCAGTAGGATCGGAAAAATTCCTTGTATCAGAGTTTCTTTCATCTGTTTCGGCCTTTACAGGTTTTTCGTCATAAGAAGGATTGGTTCTACCAAAATCGAACGATTTATAATTAAAACGGAAAGGAATGCCTCTTTCTGTTCCATCAACTATTATTTTAGCAGAGTTATCCGCAACTGCTTCTTCAAAATAATTAGTCAATCTTATACTAACAGAGTGTACTGCATTTGAAAGAACGAATTGTTCAGCATTCGAAACGTTTTCATAACTTGAGGCACAATACAATTCCTGATAGCTGTAATTATCAAGAAGCGTTAATGCAGAATTATACTTTCTTATAGCATCATTTATCATGCCATCAATAACGCCGACTTCTGAATTCATTGTAGAAACGTTATTGTAGATCTTATAATATATATAACTTTTTCCAAAATCATTTGCTTCAGGCAGAGTTTTTGTGGTAAAAGAAAAGACACGTTTTACGTTATCTTCTGTATCGATATTTGGATTTTCTTCTGTAGAAAAAGGATCGTCTAAAACAGCATCAAGCACATCAAGCCCGCAGGCTGTGTTAAAAAAAATAAGGCATATAGACAACAACCCGAGAAAAATACAATATTTTCGTTTGCTGTTATATGCCTTTTTCAACTGTTATAAGCCTTTTAATTAGTTAGCTTTACCCTGAGACTGAAGTTCAATAATTCTTGTTTTAGCCAGATTGCCCCAATCATCATCTGAAACTTTATCATTCAAGGTTTTATATGCTTCAACAGCTCCTGCATAGTCACCCTGTGCTTCAAGAACACGGCCAAGACTAAAATATGCATGAGCAACCAATACAAACTCATCAAACTCTGCAGCAGTTTTATATGCTTCAGCAGCTTCTGCAAGCTTTCCTAATTCTTCGTAAGAAGCACCCTTATTATAATAGCAAAGTGGTGCAGTATAAGATTTCTTGCCTTTAGCAATTGCAGCGTCATAATAAGCAATTGCACCTTCATAATCTTTAAGGATATATGCAAGTTCTGCGCTAAGCATGTTTGCACGAACACCTGCAATTCCACCCTTCTTTGTATAAGGAGCAAGGTTTTCTATACATTCTGTTGCACGCTTTGTAATTTCTGTATCTTCAAGGCCAGTTGAAGAATCAGTCAATTCATAATAATAAGCTTCAACAGCTGCAAGATCCTTTTTAGAAGTAGCAGAAACAATAATTGCACCTGCAATGAATCCAACAATAAGAACAAGCCCTACAATAAAAGTAATAAGCACAGGCTTTCTGTTCTTTTCAAGAAAACCATTAAGTTTTTCACTTGCTGTTGATTTTTCGTTTTTCTCTGACATATTAATAACCTCAATTTTTCCTATATTAATATTATTTACGGATCTGCAGTTCGTCAATCAGGCGGATTACATAAGTCCGTTGTATTCCAAGTACCTTTGCCGCTTTTGTCTGATTCCAGTTGTTTTCTTCCAGAATCTTTGTAACATATGCTTTTTTAAAAGCATTAACGGCAGTTTTTAAGGTTTTGTCGTCGCCTGTTTCAACAGACGGAGCAGAACCTTCCGAACCAATTGCCATATCAGAAGTTTTTATATAAGGCGGCTGGCCAACAATAAAAGCACGCTCAACGGCATTTTTAAGTTCGGCAATGTTTCCAGGCCAGAAGTAGTTTTTCATAACTTCCAGAGCTTCTTCAGAAAAACCCTTGAACCCTGACCCGCTTACTGTTTCAAGCATTGCAAAGTAGTAGTTCGCAATTGGAAGTATGTCATCCTTACGCTGGCGCAAAGGAATCATATTTACAGGAACAGAACTCATAAGACAGTACAAATCGTTAGAAAACAAGCCCTGTTCAATTTTATCTTCAAGGTTTACTTCAGTAGAAAAAATAAAACGAAGATTTTTCTGTTCTTCGCGGGTGGCACGCAAAAGCACCAGCAGTTTTTCCTGAAGTACTGCAGACAGATTGTCTACATTGCTTATAAAGATTGTTTTTCCAAGAAAGTCAAAGGAAGGAAGCTGCGAAACAAGGTCAAAAAAACGCTCAGTTTCGTGCTCAGAATAAACACGGCAATTATGCTCAAAGAAATCTTCCGGATTATTTTTTCCCTGAAGATGAACCAATAAAGCAAATTGCCGTTTACCTGTTCCCTTTTCGCCCTTTAAAAGAACGCTGGCGTTGTTTCTGCAGAGCACCATAGAAATCTTCTTGAGCTCTGCAACAAACTGACTTTCGCCCGCCAGAGAATTCACACTGTTATATTCAAAATTCCTCATTTCTTAGTGTTCAAAAGGTCGCCCAGTGTGTATGCTCCGTCATCGTCATCGCCATTGCTAGACATGTACTGAGAAATTTCATCACGCTGCTGCTTTCTCTTGTATTCACGTACAGAAAATGCTACTTTCTCTTTTTCAGTGTTTACATCAACAACAAATACGTTGATCTTATCACCTACTTTGTATTTTGCAATTGCTTCTTCAAAAGGAACTTCCTTATCATCGCTAAGGTTAGCCTTGTTTACAAGACCTTCAATTCCGTTAGGAGCTTTTACAAACAGGCCGAACTCTGTAATAGAAGTGATTTCTCCTTCCAAAGTAGAACCCGGTTTATACTGGTCAGCAAATTCTTTCCAAGGGTTGACAGAAACCTGCTTCATACCAATCTTGATTTTATGTTCTTCAGGATTGCATTCGATAATAACAGCTTCAATTTCCTGTCCAACAGTAAGTTCGCTGCCAGGATGCTTGATTTTCTTTGTCCAAGAAATATCGTCTGCATGAAGGAAGCCGTCGATTCCATCTTCAAGAGCAACAAAGGCACCAATGTTTGTTACCTTTACAACCTTACCCTTAATCTTTGTACCAACAGCATAGCGTTCAGCAATTGAATCCCATGGGTTAGCCTGTGTCTGCTTAAGACCAAGAGAAACACGACCGTTCTGAATGTCGTAACCAAGAATCATTACTTCAACTTCGTCACCAACATTTACCATGTCGCCTGGCTTGTTAACTTTCTTTGTCCAAGAGAACTCAGAAATATGAACAAGACCTTCAATTCCCTTTTCGAGCTCAACAAAAGCACCAAATTCTGTAAGCTTTGTTACCTTACCCTTTACGATATCATCAACATGATATTTGTCTTCAAAGTGTACCCAAGGATCTTCTGTGAAGTGCTTGAGAGAAAGATTAATTCTCTTGTCTTCTGGATCAAGGCGGATAACCTTAAGTTCGATTTCCTGACCTTTCTTAACAAAGTCTTTTGGACGAGCAACGTGACCCCAGCTCATATCGTTGATGTGGAGAAGACCATCAAAGCCTCCCAAATCAATGAATGCACCAAAGCTTGTGAAGCTCTTTACAGTACCTTTAACTGTATCGCCGATCTGAACAGAACCAAAGAATGCATCGCGCTTTTCGTTGATTTCTTCTTCAAGGAACTTGCGGCGGTTAACCACAGGATTAAGTTTATTATCTGAATAAAGTCTTTCAATATAGAACTTAGATTTTGTACCAAGTAATGATTCAGGCTTTTCAACCTTTTCTGCGTCAGCCTGGCTGATTGGCAAAAATGCCATACGATCAACACCAAGGTCTACTTCGTAACCGCTCTTAACTACCTTTGCAATAGTACCAGTTACAGGAGTCTTATCCTTGTAAGCCTGCTGAATCTCTTTTAAATAACGCTTTGAATCAGCCTTTTTCTTAGAAAGCACAGGACCACT
>JAGCDP010000015.1 GCA_017651065.1 Treponema sp. | reverse complement strand
TGGTCTACGTGTCCCATTACAGTTACAATTGGAGCGCGTGGCTTAAGTTCAACACCATCATCTTTTTCGCTTTCAATAACAGTTTCATCATAAAGGCTTACAAGATGAACTTCACAGCCATATTCTGCAGCAAGCAAAGTTGCAGTATCTGAATCGATTGACTGGGTAATTGTTACCATCATACCCATGCCCATAAGCTTTCCGATTACTTCACTTGCCTTAAGATTCATTTTACGTGCAAGGTCAGAAACAGAAATAGATTCCATAATATCAATTGACTTTGGAACTACGCTTGCAGGAGTTTCGACCTTCTTCTTCTGTTCAAAGAACTTGTCGTCGTACTGCTCTTCGTCCTTGCGGTTATAAATCTGCTTCTTACCTTTGAATGCAGCTTTTTTACCAGGTGTTCTTGAATTATCAATTGGCATTGCAGGAGCAGCACCGCCACCCATTCCAGGTCTTGGTCCACGGAAGTTCTGACCTCCGTTACCACCAAAGCGCTGTCCGCCAGCCTGACCTTTATTATTATGACGATTTCCAAAGCTACCGTCCTTGTTACCGTCTCTTTCGCGGTTCTGATAGCCTTGTCTAGCCTGTGCACCGGTAAAACCACTTCCTTCACGGCTGAAATTCTTCTGACCGCCTGCAAACTGTCCGCCTTTATTAAACTGGTTCTTGTTTGCATTGCGACCTTTATCTGAAAGATTTCCGGCCTTTACATTTGGTCTTGAAGGATTGAGTTCAAAAGTAGTCTTTGGCTTTTCACCTGCGTCGCTTTTCTTTTCGGCACTAGAAGCTGCAGTTTTCTTAACTACAATCTTCTTTGTAGCTTCGCCTGTTTTTGCAGGAGCTGCACCACTACTAGTAGAAGCCTTCTTTTTAACAACTACAATTCTCTTTTTTTCAGGTGTTGCAGCCGGCTTTTCGGCAGGAGCACTGTCTTTCTTTTTGTGAACTACAAATTCTTGTTTCTTTTCAGTTTCTTCTGACATATATTATTCTATTCCTCGTCCTCTTCAAATTCCAATTCTATACCGCAGTTAGGGCAAACTTTTGTATCAAGTGTGATTTTTGCTCCACATTCAGGACAGAAGTATTCTTCCTCTTCTTCAGATTCAGTTTCTTCCTGAACTGCTGTTTCTTCTTCTGCATCTTCATCGGATTCCTGCTGAGCTTCGGCTTCTTCTGTGCCTTCTTCAACAAACTCAACATTCTGATTAATAAGGTCATTAATAGTATCCAAAGCTTCTTTTGAAACTCCTTCAATATTAATTCTATTATCATCATAAGCTTCAACAAAGTCCTGAATCTCTTCGATTCCGTTTGCTTTAAGAAGCTCTGCAACTTCTGCGTCAACTCCAGGGAGTTCTGCAACTGTTGTAATTTCATCGTATGATTCTTCAACTTCATCATTGAACAATGCATGTGCATTCTGAACAGTGCTGAACTGAGAAAGATCCATTTCTTCGGCCTGTTCAATTGTCTTAACATCAATGTTCCAGTCGCACAAGCGGTTTGCAAGTCTTACATTCTGTCCCTGGCGTCCGATTGCCAAAGAGAACTGAGATTCTTCTACAATTGCAAGTGCCTGTCGTTTGTCTGCATCTGTAATAAGAACGCGTCCAACCTGAGCTGGAGACAAAGCATTTTTAATAAACTCAACAGGATCTGGATCCCAGCGGAGTACATCAATTTTTTCATTCAAAAGCTCGCGGATAACATTCTGAATACGAATACCCTTAAGACCAACACAAGCTCCAACAGGGTCAACTTCTTCACGCTTTGTAGAAACAGCAATCTTTGTGCGGTAACCTGCATCGCGAACGATCTTTACGATTTCTACAGTTCCGTCTGCAATTTCTGGAACTTCTTTTTCAAGGATTGAGCTTACGAGCTTTGGATCGCTTCTTGAAAGAATAAGCTGAAGTCCTGTAGATGTCTTTTTGATGTCTACGATAAGAGCCTTAATGCGGTCGTTTTTTTCATAGAACTCAAGCTTAGACTGATATTTTACAGGAAGCACACCTTCAAGGCGTCCTGCATTTCCAAGGTCTACATAAATGTTACCGTTGCGTTCACGCTGATAATAACCGATGATTATTTCTCCAATCTTGTCTTTATATTCGTTGTAAAGAGAATCTTTAAAGGTTTCATTCAAGCCCTGGTGAGCTGTCTGCTTACCTGTAGAAACAGCAGAACGGTCAAAAGATTTTGGATCTTCAAGAAGGTCAATTTCATCTCCTTCTTCAAGATCTTCACTGAGTTTTTTAGCATCTTCAAGTTCATATTCGCGAACAGGGTCATAAACTCCGTCTACAACAACCTTGCGTGAATAAATATAAACATCAGACATATCATCTTCAAACTTTACGATTGCATTTTCATCTGTACCGTAAGTTCTCTTATATGCAGCTTTAAGAGCCTTCTCTATTGTCTGTTTTACAGAATCCTCAGAATATCCTTTTTCCTGAATCAACTGGCGAATTGCCTCTGCCATTTCTGACATAAAAATCTCCTCGTGGTTATAGCCATTGTGGCTGCCACATTTTTATTTATTATATGTAAATTTAGCTTTTGCTATATTTTCAAATGCTATTTTATTTTCTGTGCCGTCCTTAACAAGAACAACGCTTTTATCATCTGCAGTTTTGATTATACCGCTAACCCAGTCATTTACTGTTTTGTCCCATACACGAACTTCGCGTCCTGTAAAAACAGAAAATTCTGCAGCGTTTTTAAGGTTGTGCTCAATACCAGGACTTGTAAGTTCCATTGTAGTTTCTTCTGTTCCAAGAAGCGCTTCAAGTCGTGTAAGCAGAACTCTGTGAACCTTAGCACAGTCGTTTACCCCGATATTTTGATTCGGGTCAGTGCCTGTAATGATTGCCGAAATCTTTGTTACAGTTTTTGCCGGTACAATCTTAAGGTCTACAAGCTTATAGCCAAGCCCTTCTACCAGCGGCGCGCATTCTGCATAATACTTAATTTTGCTGTAAGGTGTATATTCCATTTGTTTTCCACCAAAAAAAATGGACTCGGGAGCACCGAATCCATTTTTAATAAAATATTAAGAATGTAACTATAATATAGTAGTTTTTCTTAAGAGTGTCAAGCGCACCCCCTCGTCATTGCGAGCGAAGCGCGGCAATCCACTTAATTATGCAGCAGCCTGAACCTTTTTCATAGGGCGTACGAGGAAAAGTGACAGACACATTGCAACAGCATACAAAACAGTTGTTACGATAAGTACTGTCTGATATCCCTGTGGGTTTGCTTTAACACCTGAAACTTCTACAAACTCACCTACGTGGTTTACGATGTAAGAAGCCATCTGGTTTCCGGTAAGACCTGCAAATGCCCAGGCAGAAAGTGTGATTCCGTGGATTGCAGAAATGTTACCCATACCGTAGTGGTCAGAAAGAAGTGTTGGAACGTTAGAGAATCCGCCACCGTAGCCTGCGTTTACAATGAAAATCAAAGCAAGTACAAAGATGATGAGTGCTACGTTACCTGCACCGTTTGCAATTCCCTTTGTAAAGAGAACGATCAATGTAGAAACAATTGAAAGTGCAAAAATCATCTTGTAAACAGTGTTGCGGTCCTTCATTTTGTCTGCCCATGCAGAAAATCCAAGACGACCACCGGCATTGAACAAAGCAGAAATTGTAGAAATAAGACCAGCATAAGCACCAAGTCCTACACACTTAACAATCATTTTTTCCTGACTGATAATTGCAAGACCACAGGTGATGTTGATATAGAACATAAGCCAGATACCAATGTAAGAAGCAATTGGTTCTGTCTTGAGAGTTGCGATAATTCCTTCTTCCTTTGACTTTTTCTGTGGTTCAACCCAACCTTCAGGTTTAGCAAGAATAAGGTGACCAACAAACATCATTACAAAGTAAACTGCTGCAAGAATATAGAACATCTTGTAAATACCAGTGTCGCCCATCTTGTCGAGCATTCCCTGCATGATAGGAGAAGCAATTGCCTTAGCTGCACCAAAGCCTGCTACAGCAAGACCTGTTGCAAGACCTTTTTTATCTTTGAACCAGAGCATAAGTGTCTTTACAGGAGAAAGGTAACCGGTTCCAAGACCAATACCCATAATAAAACCGTAGCTGATGTAAATACCTACAAGAGCGAGTACGCTTGGGTGACCTGCCTGTAATGATTTTCCACCGTACCAAATGAAAAAGCCTGTTCCAGCCATACCAAGTGCAAATGTGATTGAAGCAATGAGTGATGACTTATGAATGTTTTTTTCAACAAGTCCGCCTAAGAAAGCAGCAGACATACCAAGGAAAAAGATTGCAAAGCTGAATGCCCATTCTACAGCACCTTTTGAAAAGCCGATGTAGTTAGCAATTTCCTGACTGAAAATAGACCAGCAGTATACTGTACCAATACTGCAGTGAAGAAGAAGCGCCGGTATAGCACCGCGAAGCCACTTATTCTGAATGTTTTTCATTTTTTTACCTTCTAAAGATTATTTTATTCTATTTTAATATTATTGCAATTTGTTTTCAACTATTTTATTATAGGATTGTCGTGTCGAGCACGACAATGACAGGGGACTTTATGAAAATTAATGCACTTAAAGGAATGAAAGATATTTTACCGGCAGAGCAGAGACTGCGCGATTATGTTCAGGGAAAGATTTTAGAGACATACCGTGCCTCTGGTTTTGAACGCATCTCTACACCAATGCTTGAGGATGCAGAAAACCTTGATAAAAGTGATGGCGGTGACAACTTAAACCTCATTTTTAAGGTGCTCAAACGCGGCGACAAGCTTAAGGCTGCACTTGAAGCAAGTCCTGTAGAAGAAAAAGCACTTTCTGATATGGGTTTGCGCTATGACCTTACACTTCCTCTTTCAAGATTTTATTCAGCAAATAAGGATAAGCTTCAGTTCCCGTTTAAGGTAATTCAAACAGACAGAGTATTCCGTGCAGAACGACCTCAGAAAGGACGTGACCGCGAGTTTGTTCAGTGTGATATTGATATTCTTGGCGATACCTCCTGCAATGCCGAAGTTGAACTTATTGACGTTACAGCCCGCGCTCTTTTGAATATTGGCTTTAATAATTTTATTATAAACATCAATGACCGAAGAATCTTACGCAATATGCTGCAGACTATGGGCTTTGCTCCGGAAACTTTGGATTCTGTTTGTATCACTTTTGATAAGATGGACAAGATTGGAGCCGAAGGTGTTGAAGCAGAGCTCCGCGAAAAGCAGCTGCCAGATGGAGCAATTAAAGCTCTTGTTGATTTTATTTCTTCAGGCAACGCAATTACACTTGATGCAGTTATTTCTAAATGTGCCGAAAGTTCAATCGGTGATGACCTTAAATACATTATTTCTACTGTAGAAAAAATTGCAGGCGGAAAATATAAGATTCAGTACTCACCAAACCTCGTTCGTGGACAGGGCTATTATACAGGGGTTGTTTTTGAAATAGGCAGTCCTGATTTTGGCGGTGCTGTTGGTGGCGGCGGTCGTTATGACAATATGATCGGCAAATTCCTTGGTCAGCAGATTCCGGCTGTTGGATTTTCTATTGGTTTTGAACGACTTTGCCTTATTCTTTCTGAAACAGGCTATAAGATTCCAGGCGAAAAAGAAAAATGCGCCCTTCTCTATGATGATCAGGTTGAATTCCCAACAGTTATTGCAGCTGCAGAAAAGCTCCGTGCAGATTACAGCGTTGCAATTATTAAAAGAGCCAAAAAGCCGGGCCCACAGTATGATATGCTGGAGAAACAGGGATATACTAAGTTTGCAACATTCCGTGATGGAGAACTGAACGTAAAATGACCTTAATATTCGACATAGGCAACACAAACATAAAAACTGCTCTTTTTGACGGCGACAAGCTTGCTTACACCTGGCGCATTTCTACAGACCTCAAACGCACCGGTGATGAATATTTTTCGCTGCTCCGCCCTCTTTTCCGCGATGTTGATATTGATTTTTCAAAAATAAAGACAGTTGTTTTGAGCACTGTTGTTCCGGCTCTTATTGGTCCATTTGTAATTGTTTCGCAGCATATTTCGGGCAAAAAACCTGTGATTATAGGCCCGGATATTTATTCAAAGTTCCCGCTCAAACTGCCAGAAACTGCAGTTCACGAAATTGGAACAGACCTTTACTGTGACGCACTCGAGGCCTGGTGCCGCTACAAATGTCCTTGCATCATAGCAGACTTTGGGACAGCCCTTTCTTTTACAGCAATAGACGCAAACGCAAACATTGCCGGTGTTGCAATTGCACCTGGTATACGCACAGCCTTCAATTCACTTTTTGCAAATACAGCACAGATTCCGGCTATTCCGCTTGATATTCCGCCTACCAGCCTTGGTAAAAATACTGTTGTTGCGGTACAGAGTGGTATTGTTCTTGGATATAAAGGACTTGTAGAAGGTCTTGTTAAACAGATGAAGGAAGACCTTGTAAAAGAAACCGGCTGCCGCCTGGAAGATATAAAAGTAATTGCAACAGGCGGGCTCAACAGTATGCTGCAGCCAATTACAGATGCGTTTGACTGCGTTGATAAAGATTTGACTCTTTGTGCAATGAAACGTATAGCAGATTCTATCGGCTGATTTCTTCTTCTTTTACCCCCTGCCCTGATTCAACATCACAAACGAGTTTAGCGCCTACAACCCTATCAAGCCAATCCGGAGTCAAACCCGGTGTAAGGATTTTTTCTGTTCGCAAGACGCCTATATCTTCTGCACGAATGACATCGCCGACCTTCATATCATGCATATAATGCAGGCTTCGGTTGGTACGGCCATAATTTGCTTCTTCTGCCGGGGCAAGTTTTTTTATTCCATTCCCCAGAACTTCAAGAACACGTTCGTGTCTAAACTGTTCACTAAGCTGGTCAAGGACACGTTCAAAACCAACTTCATTTCCGTAATGGCGGAATGTTGCTTCTGTCTGATGAACGCAATGAACCATCATGGCAAACTGTTCTGGCTCTAACGCTACTGGATCATCAAGTCCTGAATCTTTTTTGCTAAGACAAATATGCTTTTCTATAACAGTACCGCCGCAGGCAATTGAAAGACATGGCACCAGAATTGGATCAAGACTGTGATCACTAACCCCGCATTCAATTCCAAACTGCCCCGCAAGAGTACCAATTACTTTAAGATTATATTCACTTTCTGGAGCCGGATAACTTGTAATACAGTGAAGAAGACTTACATTATCAGTTCCAACAATTTCTATTGCTTTTTCAATATCAGATAATTTACTTACACCGCTCGAAAGAATTACAGGTACACTACCCGCACCCAGACGTTCACGATATTCAGCAAGACGCTTAAGCATAGGAAAATGATTCAACTCCGGCGAAGCAACCTTTACATAATCAGGCTTTAATTCAATAAGCTCATCAAGACTACGTAGTCCAAACGGCGAACAGCAGAACTTACAACCGGCTTTGTGAACATAACCAATCATCTGGCGGTAAAAGTCCGGAAGGCATTCAAGCTGCTTAAAGCGGTCATATAAGCGGATTTTTCCACCCGGAAGCTCTACAAAACCTGTATTCGGATGTAAAATTTCATCTGCATAAACCCACTGAAACTTAATGACATCTGCCCCGGCACCTGCAGCTGCATCTACAAGCTCCTTTGCTTTTTCAAGCGATCCTCCATGTGCTGTTCCAATTTCTGCAATTATAAGACTCATTATTAATCCTTAAGGTTTTCTGCAGCAGACTGTGCCTTGTATCTGTTTGAATAAATAGAAAGACAAGTTTCAGGGAGCCAGCCGTCTTCGAACTTGTACCATACTGTTTTGTCTTTATCTATTGATTTTGCATATACCTGAAGAATATCTCCACGGCGGCAATGACTCGTAATTTCTGCATTCCAATCAATATCACCACGGTAGGCAGCATAAGGATCTGTTACTAAAGCCCATTCAACATCCGGAGCAAGCGAAAGAGGATGTGTTTCATTAATCTCAATCACTTCTTCCTTATTTTTTTTACAGGATGATATTATGAGTACACTAAAAATCAGTAAAATACAAACCCACAACCTTTTCAATTTATTTCTCCGCAATACCAAGTGATTTTTTTATCTGACTAAAAATATTTAAATCTGAATCTACAAAAGCTAATCTGTTTATTTCTGAAGGTTCTACCCAGGCAGTCTGTGTATGCTCTGTAAGCTTAAACGGAATTTTAATTCCATCATTTTCAAGCTGTACTCTGAAAGCAACAACAGAACAAGTTTTCCCTTTATGTTCAAAAGAGCCTTCTGCAAGCCTTTCAAAAACCTTACTGCCGCAACCAAATTCTTCAAGCATTTCGCGTTTAATTGCTGCTGTAAAATCTTCATCTTTTTCTATTTTACCGCCGGGGAACTCCCATCTGTCGCCCATTTCTCCATGTGCTATTCTTTTTGCAATTAGGATTTTTCCATTTCTGAAATCTATACAGGCAACCGAACGGCTCATCAAAATCTCCCTGATTAATGCTTTACTGCCACAGTAACTTCTTTTTCTTTGTTTGCTGCATCAATAATTGCATCTACTCTGATTATATCATAATCACGGGTTTTTGTCGCTAAAGTCTGTTCTCCATAGCCGTACACAAGCGAAAGTTCTTTTTTTTCAATAATCTGATTATCATTATTTATAAAAAAAACTTCTGCATCAACTTTTACAGGCGCACTTTTCTCATCTGCCTTTTTGTCATTTACTTTAAGCGTAACATAAACTTCATCCTGGAACGAAAAAGCATTAATTTCAAAGGCAATGTTATTTATTTTAGCATAGCTTTTTGTATTACTGATTGCCGTAAAAACCCACACAAAACCAATAAAAATGATAAGTGAAAGAAGAATATATCTGTTTGATTTATTTACCCAAAGAACCTTAAAACCGCGTACAGGATTCATTTTTCCTTCGTAAGCATCGCGTACAATTTGAGGTGCATTTCTTAAGCGTTCTTCCCGATTATAACGGAATACAAGCTTTTCCTCTCCCTCTACATGTCCTTCATCAACTTCTTCAAACATTTAAATTGCCCGCCTCGGTTTATATGCCTCTTAGTTCTTCAGGATTGCATCAATAAGACTGTCGGTTCTATACCAGACGGCACGTGCTTTTTCTTTATCTACATAAAGTGCTGTAATAATACCATCTGAAGATAATGTCATATCATAAAAAAGGTTATCTGAATGATTTAATTCAAAGTTCCTGTGAAGGATTTTCTGCGATTCGTTCTGAATCATTTCAACTGTAAAGCCTTCTTCCGTTTTGATTATAAAGAATTTCCAGCCGTTTTTTGTTACACCCAAAAAATCATAAGGGATTTTATAAGTGAGTTTACTGTAATCTACAACAATTGATTCTTCATAAGGAGGAATCGAAACAGGTTCACCATAGACGCCGGTATCGCAGTAAAGCGGATAAAGCAGTGTCTGAGTATAGTTAATTCCCGATTGAACCTTTGAATCTGCATCAACAAAAGAAGAATAATAATCAACCTTTACATACAAAAGATATTCATTCGGGTCTGGAATTACATTTTCGAGCGTAAAATAACTTTCATTGTCTGAGTTTGTATTTTCTACTACAGGAGTGTTATTTGTACTGATTGGAATCATATAACGCAAAAATCCGTCTGTTCCAAACCAGTAAACAATCAGACCGTCTGTAGAATTACTTACTACAACAAGCTCATCTTTTTCTGTTGTATATATTTTACGGATATATGGGAAAGGTGTTCCTCCAGGTCCCTGCTGACCAATATAATCAACGCTGGAACCGTCTCTGGTAATACGAAGTACTGCCTGACTGTAAAGGATTCCTCCTTCTCCCTGTTCCTGTCTTGTTCTTGGGATTGTACAAACCGCATATATACATTTATTAGAATCAAGCGCAATTTGTCCCGGATAATCAAAAGGATAAGATATTTCCCAGTGGATATTTTCTGCAACTGCCGGATCTTTTTTTATAAATTCACTTGTAGTTGAATCTTCATTATAAAATAGCGAAAGCATATCGCCGTAAGAGTTCAATTCCATGATTTTCTTAGAATATCCGTCTACAATATAAAAAAATCCGTCCCGCATGGCAATTCCAAGCCGGATATTACCTACATCATTCAAATCTGCCACACTAAGCTGCTCTTCAAAATTTCCATAATTAAGCGTAAAAAGCTCAGTTTCACTGATTGACTGGATAGTTCCGTTTTTTCCACACGATGATAGAAAAAATAATATCAAAAAAATAAATATATTAATAAAATGATTAATTCGTTTTTTCATTAAAAAGTATTATATATTGATTTCATTTTTTTTTCCATATAGTAGTAAAAAAGTATTATATTATATATAATAGAATAATTATAAAATTTTAAGGAAAACAGCATGATTATTGATAAAATCCTGACTGCGATTTTCGGTTCGCAGAACGACCGTGACGTAAAAGCACTTAAACCAATTTTAGCCGCAGTAAATGCAAAAGAAGAATGGGCAAAATCACTGCCGGCAGAAGAATATCCAAAACAGACAGAACGCTTTAAGAAGGAACTTGCCGAAGGTAAAACTCTTGATGATATTTTGCCGGAAGCATTTGCGCTTGTACGAGAAGCTGCCAGCCGTGTTCGCGGTGAACGATACTTTGATGTACAGATTATGGGTGCCATTAACCTTCATATGGGCCGTATTACAGAAATGAAAACAGGTGAAGGTAAAACTCTTGTTGCAGTTGCACCTTCTTACCTTAACGCACTTACAGGAAAAGGCGTTCATGTAGTAACAGTCAACGATTACCTTGCCGAACGCGATGCCGACACAATGCGCCCTGTTTTTGCATATCTTGGCATGACAGTAGGTTCAATCCTTTCTAACATGGATAACGACGCCCGTCGTGCAGCTTATAACTGTGATGTAACTTACGGAACAAACAACGAGCTTGGTTTTGATTACCTGCGCGACAACATGCAGATTGACCTTAAAAACAAAGTTCAGCGCGGCTTTAACTTCTGTATTGTCGACGAAATTGACTCTATTTTGATTGATGAAGCCCGTACTCCACTTATTATTTCAGGTGCCGGCGAAGATGATACTTACAAATATCACGAAGTTGATAAATATGTAGGAGAACTCAAAGAAGTTGCAAAGGACCCTAAAACAGGTGAATATCCTGATGAAACCTTTATGACTCCTGAACAGCGTGCCGCAATTGAAGGTGACTATACTCTTGATGAAAAATCTAAGCGCGTTTCCTTCACAGACAAGGGGATGCTCCACCTTAATGAAATCCTTCACAAGCATAACCTCATTACCGGAGCCCTTGAAGACGAAGAAAACTTTGAATATACACACTACTTTACACAGGCTTTGCGCGCTCACCTGCTTTTCCACAACGATGTTGATTACATGGTAAAAGATGGTCAGGTTCAGATTATTGATGAATTTACAGGACGTGTTCTTGAAGGACGCCGTTATTCAGACGGACTTCATCAGGCTATTGAAGCAAAGGAACATATCCGCATTGCTCAACGCAACCGTACAATGGCAACTATTACCTTCCAGAACTTCTTCCGTATGTACGACAAGCTTTCTGGTATGACCGGTACTGCCGCAACAGAAGCAGTCGAATTCAACAAGATTTACGGTCTTGATGTAGTTGCAATTCCTACTAACCTTCCTGTAGCCCGTGTAGATGAAAATGACGAAGTTTACTTGAATGAACAGGATAAATGGGAAGCAATTGCAAAAGAAATTAAAGCTGCTCACGACAGAGGACAGCCTGTTCTTGTTGGTACAGTTTCTGTAGAAAAATCAGAAATCCTTGATGCACTTCTTACACGCAAGGGAATCCGCCATGAAGTATTGAACGCAAAGAACCATGCACGCGAAGCTTTGATTATTGCAGAAGCAGGTGCAAAGGGTGCCGTAACAATTGCTACAAACATGGCTGGTCGTGGTACAGATATTAAGCTTGGTGGTAACCCTGAATTCCGTGCAAGAAAGCGTGCCGGTACAAATGCAACAGAAGAACAGTACAAGGAAGCACTTGCTATAGAAAAAGAAAACTGGAAAAAGGATTACGAAGAAGTAAAGAATCTTGGTGGTTTGTATGTAATTGGTTCTGAACGCCATGAATCACGCCGTATCGATAATCAGCTGCGTGGACGTTCCGGACGACAGGGTGACCCTGGACGCTCTAAGTTCTATATTTCTATGGACGATGACCTTATGCGCCTCTTTGGTGGTGAAAAAATGAAGGTTATGATGAGCCGTATTGGTATGAAACCTGGTGAACCAATTGATCACCCATGGCTCAACAAAGGTATTGAAAACGCCCAGAAGAAAGTAGAAGACCGCAACTTTGAAATTCGTAAGCATTTGCTCGACTATGATGACGTTTTGAACGAACAGCGTTCTGTTATTTACGAACAGCGTGACCAGCTCCTTGCAGATGAAAATCTTTCTGAGCGCGTAATGAACAACGCAAAAGACTTAGTTAATGATTTGTTTGACGAATATGAAGCTGCTGCTAAGAGAAGCCGCAACGATAATACACCGTTTGCAGAGCTTAATGAAGCAATCCGCAGCAACTTTGGACTTCAGCTTCCTGCAGAACGCATGACTCGTGACTCAGTTATAGCAGAGCTCCAGAACGATATTACAGAAAAAGAATCGCTTGCCGGTAAAGAAAACTTCAACATGTTTATCCGTTACCAGTATGTTCAGATTATTGATAAAAAATGGCTGGACCAGCTTGAAACTTTGGAGGGACTTCGTGAAGCTGTAAGTCTTCGTTCTTACGGTTCAAAGAACCCTCTTACAGAATATAAGATTGACGGCTTTAACATTTTCTACGATATGATGAATACAATCCGTAACTCTGTAATGTCACGCGTATTCAAAGTAAAGATTCAGCTTTCACCAGAAGCTGCTGAACACCGCCGAAAAATGCTTGAAGCACAGAACAATGCTATGAACGCACAGCATTCAGATGCACAGCAGTTTGGCGCTGCAGTTCAGGCAAATACAGCAGAAAGATCAGCTCAGTCAGCATTCAGTGGAGATGCAGCACGCAGACAGGCCGCAAGCGGTGCAATGCAGACACGAACACAAAGTGCAAATGCTACAGTACGCCGCACAATGCCAAAGGTAGGACGCAACGATCCATGTCCTTGTGGCAGCGGAAAGAAATATAAACAGTGTTGTGGACGCTAACGAGGCTGTACAGTACCTCTTCTACTTGCCGGTGAGAATCGGTAAGTAGGTTTTCCAATAATAAGACGCTTATTTACATAATGAGGATCCATCAATGAAGTATATGTTACTGAATGTGGATCCTCTGTTGTTAATACTGCTTCAAATTCTTCTGCCGAATGACGGAAATCAAGAGAATTAAAGCGGTTATCTCCCATCATAAAGAACGAATCTTCAGGAATATATTGAGGCTGTCCGTTTGAATCATTAGCAGGGAAAACAGGCATATTACGTGAATCTAAAAGTCCGCGGATATACCAGTCAAGAATCTGAACTTCGTCAATTAAATCATTTATTGCATAATCATTATCAATTGCAGAATCAGAATTATTGTTCCTTAAAAGATAAACACAGCGTGATATGAGTTCACCATAATACATTTTAGTCATAACATTCAGACGAAAATTGCTTTCTGAATAAATATCACGATTATGATCTTTTGCATCTATCCAAGAAGTCATAAAGGTATTAAACCACTCTAATGCATCAGATGAACTAATAATCTGTTTAGCAACATCCACAAAAGCCATTCCTTTGAATAAATCATATTCATTCAAAGAATCCGGAGTTGTAAAGTTTCCTTTATTATTTTTGCCATATGAAAGATTTGATACTACACGAACAATTTCTTTTGCACGGAATGCTGCACTTTCAAGATCATAGTTACGTCTCTTTTCTTCAAACTCAATCATTGTTTCATAATTTTCTGCTGCCGATTTCATTACAGTCTGAAGATTTGTACCGGCACGATTAGGCTGAATAGATGCAAGCGGAAATGTTTCAACTTTTTTTGCAATAGTACTGTTTAATGACGACAAATCCCAGCAGGCAAATTTTGTATCTTCATTAACAGGCGTGAATGTATCATCATCTTTTGTACGTCTGTATAAAACACCATCCTGCATGACAAGCTGTTCTCCCGGAACTCCACATACTCGTTTTACAAGCGGATCATATTTCATATTTCCGTTTTCATCGGTATTCAGGTTTACAGCCATAAAAGTAAGCATATAAACAAGCTGAGAAGTAACTGTTTTTATTTCTGATTTTCTGTCAATTTTATAATGAGGATTTCGAACAACAACAATATCGCCTCGTTTGTACTTTGCAAAATCGTTAAGACCTATTTCTGTAAGCGGAAACTTTGGACCGCAGTCAAGCTTTGTTACAACAACACGATCTTTTACAAGAAAAGCCGGTACCATAGATTCAGAAGGAATTACATAAAGCTGAAGAACAAAAATCTGGAAAAGAAGAACACAAAAAACTGCCTGAACAAGCTGATCAATCCAATCAAGAATTTCAAATAAAACCCATTTTACACCATGAAGCTTTGGCTTTTTCTTGAACGGTACATTCCAGTTTTCTGTGATTTTTGTAAATCGCTTTTCATTTATAAAATATGGAATAATAAGTGAAAAAATAAAGATGATTGTCCACAAAATTACTGTTACAACATCATACCAGTATGGAACTCCATATTTTCCGGCTCTTCTGATTACAAAACAGAACAAAAAAACAAACGGAAGATATTGTATAAGGCGTAAAAATACCCCGATTCGGGTTGCATCTTTTTTTAAAAGCACCTTAAAAAAGCAGAAATAAACAGTAACTGCAGTATATAAAACAGCTACCGGAAGTGCTACAAGTGAAATATCTGCATGATATCCAAAAGTAAATAAAGAAAAAATGATTGCTGAAATTAATTCAATATATACACAAATTGGAAATGCTTTTGTGTTTTTGTTATTATTCTTTTCCATAATACTAATATAACAGATTTTATGATTTTGTGTTACTGTTTTGGGAAAATAAATTATAAAAATTATTCTTTAATGTTTGCGCAAGTTGTTCAGGGGCTGTTTGCCTGATCTGGCAGAAAGCTTCAAAGATTTTTTTTATATCTTCTGGGGCTGTATGAGTTTCACCTTTCAAAAATTGCCAGGGAGCATCTGTTTCTGTAAGAAGGACTTGTTCCGGAAGCTCGCGCACACAGGCAATTACTTTTTTATTATTGTTCATTACCTGTTTTCCAAAGCTGAAGTATGCGTTTATTCCGCGATTAAGCAAAGAGCGGGCTTCGTTTGGCATTCCCATAAAAGAATGAAAAAGAACAGAAGGAATTTTTTTAAACTGCTTACTGTATTCAAAAAGTTTTTCGTTTGCTTTTCGGCAGTGAACTATAAGTGGAAGATTGTATTGAAGTGCAAGGTCCAGCTGCATGTTGAACATTTCTTCCTGAGTGGCGGCTTGTGCGCGGAACTCTTCATTGAAATAATCAAAGCCGGCCTCTCCTATTGCGTTGAGTTTGTTCTGCTGTAAAAGCTGCTCCAGAAAGGCTACGTTTTCCTTTATGTTTATGTGCCCTGCACTTTGCGGATGAAGAGCGTAAGAGACATACAATCTGTCATGAGATGCTGAAACGAGTTCAGCATGACAAGCATCAGAGGATTCCGTCATTCCGAACTTGTTTCGGAATCTCTCTGTAATTTCCCACTCTTCTTTGGAATGACTGCATGTACACGCATACCACTCTATATCATTCCCGGGCAAAGGTATGTCATCATACACGCAGTCTGCTAAATGAAAATGTGCGTCAAAATATAAAATATTTTCATTTTTTTCTAACATATTTTTTATTATAACCGAAAATATCATTAAGGGAAATTAATTTGAACTGTCATTCTCGTGCTCGACACGGGAATCTCATACAGGGAGGAACTAAATGAAAAGCTATACACTTAAAAGCATAGGAAAAAACTCAGACTACATGACAATCGTTCGTGAAATGGAAGACGGATTTGTTGTAAAAATCTTCCGTGACATGGACGGCTATGAAGATATTAAAACAGATTATATCAGCAAGGAGCTCTTTGACAGCTGCATCCGCACAGGCTATCTTACAGAAATCAAAGAGAAAGTTGCTGTAGGAGCTTAAACGCTTCATCACATCTGGCTTTCTTATCTTGGATTTTTGGGAGCCAATGGATTTCCACACCTTTTTTTTCCATCATCCGAAACCATGTTTCCTGTCTTTTGGCAAACTGGCGGATGGCAATGAACAGCTCATCGTAGAGCTGTTCTTTTGTTTTTAACTCACCTTTCAAAAATAAAGAACAATATCGGTACTCAAGCCCAAGCTTTTCCAGGCGCTCCCAGGTAATTCCGCTGTCGTGAATTGACTGAACTTCTTCGAGCATTCCGTTATCAAGACGCTCGCGCAGACGGATAGAAATATTTTCCCAAACCTGCGGGCGTTCAAGAGTTGTACCGATTATGAAAGGTTTAATTTCCGGGCGTTCTATGCTTGTGGTGTCATAGCCTGCTTTTTTTGCTTCTATAATTTCAAGCGCTTTGATTACGCGGTCCTTTTCCTGAAGGTCGTTTTTTGTGTGAAGGTCGGGCTGGAGCTCAAGAAGACGGGCTGCAAGTTCTTCAAGCGGAGTTGCTTCAAGCTGTGCGTGCAGTTCATGATTTTCAGGAAGATTAACAAGCTGGTAGTCGCGCACAATTGCATCTATGTACATACCCGTTCCGCCTACTACTACGGGGAGCTTTCCTCTGCTCTGTATATCTTTGAAGGCGCGGTAAAAATCCTGCTGATAGTTGTAAACTGTATATTCATCTGGAAGGCCTATGATGTCTATGAGGTGATATGGTATTGGTGTTCCGTCTACAGTGTATTCTGCAAGATCTTTACCCGAGCCAATGTCTAAGTGGCGGTAAGTCTGGCGTGAATCTGCAGAAATAATTTCACCGTTGAACTTATGAGCAATCTGAACTCCAATGCTTGTTTTACCAACCGCAGTAGGCCCAAGCACAATCACACAGTTATAATTAAATGACACGGCACACCACGCATTTTAAATATTCAGATTTTGGATAGCCTACAAGCACCGGATGATCCGGTCCTGCCCCAAACTTTTCAAGAATCTGTATTTTTTTATGACTGTCCATTGCCGCATGCATAATCATGTCGCAGAACATTTTTGTTTCCATAAAGTATGAACATGAACAGGTAACAAGTATTCCGCCTTTATTGAGCAGGCGCATTGCACGCAGGTTTATTTCCTTATAGCCGCCATATGCCTTTTCTATCATCTTTGCAGATTTTGTAAATGCCGGCGGATCAAGAATAATTACATCAAACTTTTCCCCGCTTGCTTCGTACTGTTTAAGAAGGTCAAACACATCTGCACAAACAGCAGTCATTTTATCCTGAGCGTTATTAAGCTTGATATTATGATTTACCATTTCAACAGCTTCCGGCGAAATGTCTACAGAAATTACTTCGCGCGCCCCAGCTTGAACTGCATTAAGCCCAAAAGCACCTGTATGAGTAAATGTATCAAGAACACGCTTTCCATGACAGAACCGAGCCGCAGCCTTACGGTTGAATTTCTGGTCAAGAAAGTACCCGGTCTTCTGCCCGTTTACAATATCCACGCCAAGCTTAATGCCATTCTCTACAATCACCAGTGGTTCCTGAACGTGAGCTTGGGGTCCCTGAGCTTGTCGAAGGGCCACAACAGGAAAGCCCTCCTTCTCCAAATCCAACCACCCATCCACTTCCGGCAGTCCTTCTTTATCCCTAACAGCCGCTTCCGAACGTTCATAAATTGCATCAGGCTTACAAATCTTGCAAAGTGCAGTAAGAATCTCGTTTCTGAAAACATTACAGCTCATAGAAAGGAATTGTATAAGAAGAATAACTTTCCCCTTTTCATCACAAAAGCGTTCGCAGATAAGTCCAGGAATTAAATCAGCCTCACCAAAAATAAGGCGGTAAGAATCTTCTTTTGAATAATAAATCTGGCGCATGTTATAAGCATCAAGCACCTTTTTTTCATAATAAGCAAAAGTGTCCGCAAAAATAACATCCGCATTTTCCGGCCCGATTATACGCACAGTAATTTTAGAATGTTTATTAAAAATACCGGTTCCCAAAAATCCGCCGGCCTTAGAATAAACCTCTACAGCACTTCCATTTTCAACAGTGCATTCTGCCAGAGTCTCATTTTTCCATTCTTCTTTTTCTGTGTTACGGTGCTTTATATAAGAAATCTCATTATCAAAAACCCACGGCATCCCCTGCTGGATTTCTTTTTCTTCGTTTTTATTTAAAAATAATCTGGGATAAATTTTTGCGTTCATAATATTATATTAACAGAAAGGTGTTTTTTTGTCATTGAGAAAATTTGGGTAGTGTACACTACCCATAGGACTTGAATTAGTCCTATGGGCGAAGTCTCGCTATGCTCGACTTCGCCCATAACAAACAATTAAAATCTCAGGAGGATTTTTCCATGAAAAAACTTTTACAACTCTTTGCATTACTGATGGTTATGCTTATGGGATTTGTCGTTGCTGGATGTTCAAATGATAATTCAAATTCAACAACAACTGTTACTGATATTTTTACAGGAACTTTTACAGGTTCAATTGTAGTACAATCTGTAAATCCATGGGCTTCTGGTCAGACTCTCTATATTACTGTAACAGCTGCTTCAAATTCTTACAACGTTAAAGCATGGACAAACGAAGAAAAAACAGGCGATTCTTTGTACACTTACACTGGAACATATACAATTACAGGAAATACAGTTTCCGGCTCAGGTTCTGGTTCAGAAGAAAACGAACACACAATGGCAGGAACAACTACAGATAATGGAACTACTTGGTCTTTATCATTAGAATTATCATCAGGCAACAATGCGACAGGAACAATCACAAAACAATAAAATTATAAGGATATCGCGCCTTTAATCGCGAAATTTATACGGCCGAATCAGTTTTTACTGATTCGGTATTTTTTATATTCCCCACACCTTTCTAACTGCCTCAGCCGTTGTAAACTGAACAGCATTAATCCCAAGGCTGACCGCCGCCTCCACATTATCCAATCTGTCATCTGTAAAAAAAGTCTGTGACGAATCAAAGCCTTCGGCCATCAAGATTGTTTTCCAGAATTGAGGGTCTGGTTTGGCAACACCGATTTTATTCGAAGCGTAAGTCTGGTCAAAATATGAGTAGTCGCCGCGCTCCATGTGATTTTCCCAGTGGCAGTCGATTGTGTTTGTGCCACAGACAACACGGTGATTTTTCTGGCGGAGTTCCTTAATTAATTCTACAGTTCCTTCGTTTAGTTTTGGATGAAAATACAATCGGAATAAATCCTGTTCTGCGCGAGGAAGCTCAGGTCTTTCTGCTGCTACAACATCGTTATAATTATTCCAGAATTGCTTTACAGAAATCTGGCCTATATCAAGAGAATGCAAATCGGCTTTTTTGGCAAAGTCATCAAATTCCTTTGCAGTCACACCAAGCTTTTCAAAAAAACGATTTTTACCCGAATGAAAAAATGTTGTTGTCACAACCCCACCCATGTCAAAAATATATAACATAGTTTACTCCAAAGAGAGATTGTCGGGTCAAGCCCGACAATGACATAAATATCAAACACAATAATGACACATTAGTGATAACTAACTGAATAATACTTTACATCAAGATATGTTTCACCGTCTATCTGAAGAGCACAAGGCTTATCAAACTCTACACGAACTTCGTGGCAAAGTTTAATATCAACAATCTCTGTATGCGAAACATGCTTTCCCTTAAAGATTTTAGGAAAAATCAAAAGTGTCTTAAGTTTTGAAGAATCATGAACGACACAACTGGAAACAACATGCTCAGTATTAAGTCTGTCCTGTTCAGGGGTAATCATCATACCGCCGCCAAAAAATCTTCCGATCATTGTTGGAGCAAGCCATACCTTTTTATATTCACGAGTTTCGCCGTCTACAGTAACAGTTGCATTACGAGGCTTAAACTTACCAAGCAGGCCCTTTATAGCAATTGCAGTGTAATTTACCTTTTTGTCGGAATTGCGTCGTATACGGTCACCTTCTTCACAACAGTAGCCGTCTATTCCATAACCAATTCCATTTAAGAAATAATGTTGCCGCCCGTTTACAGTAACAATCGGAAGTGACTCCAGAAAGGCATTCATTGGAATAAGGTTATTTTTAATTTCAACACGCTCACGGATATCGTTTAAAAAGTCGTTGCCGCTTCCACAGGTATAAAAATAAATTTCCTGTTTAAGCCTAAGCTCATAAATATCATTTGCAAAACGACTTAAAGTTCCGTCGCCGCCTGCAATAATAATCTTGTCGTTATCATTAAGCATTTTGCAGGAATCGGCAGCATTGGTAATGCCGGTAATATCAATAAACTTTAATTCTTCACCGGCAAATATTTTTTCAAGTTCACTTTGCGCTGCCGAAGCTTTTCCGTTATTCGAAAGTTTATTAAGAAAAATATAAATCATTTTTGTCCCTTACGAAGCCGCATCAAACATTCCAAGATTTTTAGCAATCAGATTATGTGCATATTCCGAAACTTCAACAGTACCTTTGCTTTCCCAGACATCTGGCTGAATAACATCAAGAATATCCATATGAACAATTGTTCTTTTCCAAGGAAAGTTTTTGCTTATATTCTGAGTTCCATCCATAGAAACAACTACAACAGGACACTTAGCTTTTTCTGCAATCTTAAAAGCACCAGGTTTAAATTCCTGCAGCTGACCATCCTGACTTCTTGAACCTTCCGGATAAATTCCAACAGAAACCTTGTCGCTCTTAATTAAATCAATTCCACGCAAAATTGCTTCAAGCCCCTGTCTAGGATTTCCACGAACAATAGGAATATAAAAACCGCGTCTCATAAAATGACGGCCGATTGGAATTTTAAAATTTTCAGGCTTTGAAACATAAGCAATCTGAGTTCTTTTAAGAACAGCACACTGAATAAAATTATCAAACTTTGAGCAGTGATTAGAAACAAGCAGGAAGCGGGTTCCAAAAGGAATCTTTTCAAGCCCGGTAACATAAAGCTTAATTCTTGCCACCCTGATTATATAGCGGTACCACAGAACAAATGCCCAGTTATAAAACTTAGAAGGCTTTTCATATTCTTTTTTAAGACTGATTGTAAGACTAACAACAATCCAAAATAACCACAAAAGAATGTGCACACTGAGCCAGGCCACAATAAGACCAACAATAGTAAACAATATAAAAACTTTGATATAAGGTTCATTCATAATAAGTAATTATACCATTGATTTTGAATTTGCGGTAGTGAAAAAATGGCATTATAATAGACTTAAGTCATTGCGAGGAGCGCAGCGACGCGGCAATCCATAATTTAAAAGGCTCGAATATGAAAAAATACATCTTATTCTATATAATAATCCTTTTTCTAACCCTCCCCCTTTTTGCCCAGGCCGCAATTAAACTAAAGGCAAGCCAGGAGCTTTATTATACAGATTACGAAGAAGCAGTTATTACCCCTTCAGATAACGGAATATATCCGGTGAGGCTTACTGTTACAGTAGAATCTGCAGACCGCACTCTTTATGTAAAAATATACCGTTCTACAAATGCAGCAGGACCTTTTACACTTGTTATAGATTCCATGCAGCCAAACTCAGAATATTTTGATTTATATGATGCAACTCCAATGCAGCCAGGTACAAAATATTACTATCAGGCAGTCCTTGGAAAAGAAAATTTACAGACAGCCTCACCTGAACAAAAATCAAATGTTTCAACCGGCTGGGGTGCGCTTACACACGAAGCCTTTTATGTTTTCTTTAATACAACAATAAAAAAATCCTACAAAAAAATGACGCTTATGAATAATCCAAGTGCACTCAAAAAACTAGGAACAGAAGAAACAACCGGCGACAAGTCCGGAAAGTTTTTATACAATGCAAAAATCAAAGGCATTGGTGGACTTGCAACAATGACATACCAGAACTACAGCGATGACAATCTGGTCTTTTTTACTGGCGACATGATTACCCAGGCCGACATGTTCAACAGCGGAAAGATGGATGGTTCCATGCAAATGACAGGCATGTACAACGGCACCATTTATTTTGACAAAGTCACCATCAAAGAGGCCAAAGCCAATTCCGGCACCTACGGCATCAAACCCCAAAACGCCCCCCGCAAAGAAATTGAATACAGCTGGAATTTTGTAGAATAAATACCGGCACTATGCATTGGGTTAAATAAAAAAAAGCTAGCAACTTCCTACTTTCCCGCTGAAGGCAGTATCATCGGCGTAAGAGAGCTTGACTTCCGTGTTCGGAATGGGAACGGGTATTGCCTCTCCACTATGGTCACTAGCATTTTTATTACCAATTTTAATAAGGATCTTCATCCGTAAGACCAGAGGTCTGGTGCACAGATAAAACTTTGGAACGGAAATTAATGAAGTTTGCTTCGCTGCGCTCGCAATGACGGGCGGAGAACGGAAACAATAATATGGTCAAGCCTCACGACCTATTAGTAATGCTCGGCTGAACGCCTCACGACGCTTACACCTGCATCCTATCAACCAGATAGTCTCTCTGGGGTCTTCAGAAGA
>JAGCDP010000014.1 GCA_017651065.1 Treponema sp. | reverse complement strand
CCGGCATCTTTGTATTAAACACTAAATTCCAAACTTAATCTACAGGTTAGATTAAAAAACTACAGATTTCTTGATCTTAACTTGCCTTTTTTTACCAATCCATCGTGATGATGCATCTTCAGCAAGGCTTCAACCTGGCTCATCGTATCAAGGTCAACACCTACAACGATCAACAATGATGTACCGCCCATAAGCATTGAAATTGACTGCGGAAAACCGAACCAGTTTTGTATAAGGGTCGGAATAACCGCAATGATTGCAAGATACAAAGAACCCGGCAGAATAAGTCTGTTCAGTACTTTCTGCATGTATTCTTCTGTTTTGTCTGTTCTGATTCCAGGAATCGAGCCGCCGTTTTCCCGAATCTGCTTTGCTATTTCAGTGGGGTTCAGTGTTACCTGAGTGTAGAAGTATGCAAAGAAGACAATCAACAAAACAAGTATAATGTTATACCACCAACCGGCCGGATTAAGGATTGCAGCTACTTTGTTAAGAAAACGGTTTGAAGCCGCAAGTCCGTTGATAATCTGCAACGGGAATGTCAGGAATGTTGAGGCAAAGATTACCGGAATAACGCCTGACGGATTGATTTTGAACGGAATGTATGTGCTTTGACCGCCATACATTTTGCGTCCTACAACACGCTTGGCATAATGAATCGGAATCTTACGCTCTCCCTGCTGTTCCAGAATTACAAGACCGATTATGGCCATAAACATCAAGAAAACAATTATCACCGGCACGATGTTTACATCACCATTGTTTACCATGCGGATAAGTTCCCAGATGGCAGAAGGCCAACGGGCAACGATACCGGCAAAAATTAACATTGAAATGCCGTTACCGATTCCACGGGCTGTAATCTGATCACCCATCCAAACAGTAATCATTGCACCTGTTGTAACAGTAATCAGAACAATGGCGGTAAATACGATGCGGTTATTGATGATGATTGCGCCTGGGATGCTTGAAGCATAAGCAACAACAATGCCAGATTGAATCAGACATACAAAAACTGTACCGATTCTTGTCCAAGCATTGAATTTCTTCTGACCGCCGTCGTCTTGAACAATCTTCTTGAGCGACGGGAAGATTATCAATGCAAGCTGCATGATAATCTGCGTAGAAATATACGGCATAACACCAAGCATAAACACAGAGAAATTCGAGAAGGCACCGCCTGCGAAAAAGTCCATGTAATCAACAAACGCATTTCCATGAGTAAGTGACTTGAAGTAAGCAGTCAAGGCCTGGGCACTGATTCCCGGAATAGTGAGAACACTTCCCAAGCGGAAAACTGCAAGCATGACGAAGGTAAAGAAGATGCGTTCGCGCAATTCCTTAACCTTTAGCATATTAACTATTGGATTGTTTGCCATTTTTCCACTTGCTCCGTTTATTCGTTAGTAACAGATACTGTTCCGCCGAGTTTTTCGATTTTCTCCTTTGCAGAAGCAGAAACCTTGTCTACAGCAACAGTAAGTTTTTTGGTCAAATCTCCATCACCAAGAACTTTTACCAACACATTTGCTTTGCTAAGCAAACCTTTCTTTATTAATGATTCTTTATCTACTGTTTCACCGTCTGCATATTTTGCTTCAAGCTGTGAAAGATTGAATATAGAATATTCTTTCTTAAACCAGTAGTTAGAGAAACCACGCTGTGCAATACGGCGGTAAAGAGGCATCTGACCGCCTTCAAAACCAACGTATACTTTGCCGCCAGAACGAGACTGCTGACCCTTGTTTCCTTTTCCAGCAGTTGTACCGCGACCAGAAGATGAACCGCGACCAACAATCCGCTTCTTCTTGTTTGCGCCTACAGGTGCGCTCAGATTGAAATCAGACATTATTTCATCTCCTCTACTTCAACAAGATGAGAAACTGCTCTAATTTTTCCAAGAATATCCGGAGTAGCATTTTGCTCAACTGATGAATTAATTTTTCTTAAGCCGAGACTTTTTACAGTTGCTACAACAGCAGGTTTCTGTGAGATGGCACTTCTTACAAGTGTAATCTTAAGCTTTTTTGTCTTTGCCATGATTAACCCCACAAATCTTCCAGAGATTTGCCTCTGTTCTTGGCAACTACTTTAGCATCCATCAAAGAATTGATTGCTTCAAAAGTTGCACGCACTACGTTTACAGAAGAGTTTGATCCAAGTGACTTAGACAAAACATCTGTAACACCTACAGCTTCCATAACAGCACGAACCGGACCACCGGCAATAATGCCGGTACCAGAACAAGCCGGTCTGAGAAGCACTGACGAGCTCTTGTATTCAGCCTGAACATCATGTGGAATTGTTCCGTTTTTGAGCGGAACAGTTATCAAATTCCTCTTGGCCTTATCGATACTCTTTCTAATAGCTTCAGAAACATCGTTAGCCTTGCCGAAACCAAAACCTACACGTCCCTTCTGGTCTCCTACAACTGTAAGAGCAGAGAAAGACATTCTTCTACCGCCTTTTACGGTCTTAGAAGTACGGTTAAGCTTTACAAGCTTTTCAATGAATTCCTTTGGCTGGTCTTTATCAAAATTTTTCTGGTGTTCCATAGCCAACTCCTAAAATACAATACCGGCTGCACGGGTTCCGTCAGCAAGAGCCTTTACTACACCATGGTAGAGATAGCCATTTCTGTCGAAAACTACTGTCGTAATTTTCTTTTCCTTTAAGCGGGCACCCATAGCTTCACCAAGTTTTGCAGCACCTTCAGTGTTAGGCTTAAGTGATGCAAATTCTTTTTCAAGAGTTGAAATAGAAGCCAAAGTTCTTCCAGTGTCGTCATCAATAACCTGAACATACAAATTAGTATTGCTGCGTGTTACGGTCATTCTTGGACGAGCTGCTGTACCGCGGAGGTTCTTGCGGATATGAATCTTTCTCTTAAGACGTTTTCTATCTTTCTCATTAAGTTTTCTCAACATATCGCTTTACCCTTATTTAACGCCAGACTTGCCGACTTTTCTTCTGATATATTCGTCTTCATAACGGATGCCCTTGCCCTTGTAAGGTTCAGGCTTGCGCAGACTACGAATTTCAGCAGCAAACTGACCAACTAACTGTTTGTCGATACCGGTAATTGTTACCTTTCCCTGAGCATCAGCTGTAACAGTAAGACCTTCTGGAATGAGTGCAATGAAATCTGTTGAATAACCAAGGTTCATCACAATCATTTTGCCCTGTACTTCAGCACGGTAACCAACACCATTGATAATCAACGATTTTGTGAAACCTGTTGAAACACCGGTAACCATATTCTTAATAAGGTTGCGGTACAAACCATGTGCAGCTCTTGCAGCACGTGAGTCATCCTTGCGGCTGACTTCAATGTCTGAACCTGAAACCTTAATATCAACGTTG
>JAGCDP010000013.1 GCA_017651065.1 Treponema sp. | reverse complement strand
TTATAATTTTTTTTGAGCAATGATTTTTTTTTACACTTAAAATTTCAGTTAATAGAATAAGTACATTGAAAATACAAAAAAATAATGAAAAAAACTTATTATTCTGATTTCTTAAAACAAGCAACTCAACTATATGGCGATAAATACGATTATTCTAAAGTCAAATACGTTAATTCATCAACAAAAATTTGTGTCGTTTGTCCTGAGCATGGAGAATTTTGGACTATACCAAATAACTTCCTTAAAGGACACAAATGTCCTGCTTGTAGTGGACGACAAAGAATAACGAAAGAAGTTTTTATATCTCGCTCAACAATAATTCATAAGGGGCGATATAATTATTCAAAAATAAACTGGATAAACACTTCTACAAAAGTATGTATTATTTGTTCGATTCATGGAGATTTTTGGCAAATACCAAAATATCATCTCTTAGGGAATGGATGTCAAAAGTGTTTTGCAACACCTAAATCAAATACCGAAGAATTTATTAAAAAGGCCAAAGCTATTTATGGTGATAAATATGATTACTCGAAAGTTGAATATAAAGGTAACAAGGAAAAAGTCTGTATAATATGTCCAATACATGGAGAATGGTGGATGTCTCCTAATAATCATCTTCGGGGGCATCGTTGTCCAGGCTGTTATGGAACTCCAAAATATACAACAGAAGAATTTATCGAAAAAGCAAAGAAAGTACACGGAAATAAATATAATTATTCAAAAGTTAAATATGATGGTAATAAAAATAAAGTTTGTATAACTTGTCCTATACATGGAGATTTTTGGCAAGTTGCCGCTACTCACATGGAAGGAAGTGGTTGTCCCAAATGTGTATCTAAATCAAAATTAACATTAAATGACTTTGTAATTCGTTCTTATAAAACTCATACAATAAAATATGATTATTCAAAAATTAAACCTATTAAACAAAAAAAGAAATCTAGAAAGATAATTAAAAAAACTACAAAAAAAAGGAATACTTATAAATCAAAAAGAAAGAAAATAATTAAAACAATCGAATTATTCTTCAAAAAAATAACAGTTTCTACACACAAGAAAATAAATAAATCAATTAGATTATTCTTCAAAAAGATTACTATTCCAAAACAAACGAAAACCCAAATTAACAAAAAACCAGCAACCAAAATTTCACCAGAAGTTTTTATTGAACGCTCAAAAGAAAAACACAAAATCAAGTATGATTATTCGAAAACATATTATGTAGGCCGACAAGAAAAGGTTTGTATTATTTGTCCAATTCATGGTGAATTCTGGCAAAATCCTCATTTCCATTTACAAGGTGGAAATTGTCCAAAATGCGTAGGAGGAGTACGTCTTAGTACTTCAGAATTCATCGAAAAAGCAAGAAAAGTTCATGGCAATAGATACGATTATTCAAAAGTTGATTATAAAAACACTGCTACAAAAGTATGTATCATTTGTCGCGAACATGGAGAATTTTGGCAAACTCCAAATAATCATCTTTTTGGTGCTGGTTGTCCAACTTGCCCACAAAGTAATCTTGAAGGAGAAATAAGACAATTTTTAATCAAAAATAATATAAAATTTATTCAAGAAAAAACATTTAACTGGTTAGTATTTAATAGAAAAATGTTTCTTGATTTTTATTTACCTGAATATAATGTAGCTATCGAATGTCAAGGAGGTCAACATTTTTCACCTACAGAATTATTTGGTGGAAAAGATTTTTATGAGTTAACAATAGAACGTGATAAAGTTAAAAAAGATTTATGTGAAGAACATGGAATAAATATACTTTATTATTCCAATGCTCATATTGAATATCCTTATCCTGTTTTTGAAAGCGTCCGTCTTTTATTGAAGGCAATAAAACAAAATGGTATAGTTAATTCAGATGAATGGATAGAACAACCAAGTTTAGCATTTGATGATCTTTAATTAGTTATAAAGGAACCATATATGAAAAAATTGTTTTTTTTATTATTAGTGTTTTATTTTTCTTTTAATCTTTTCGCGCAAAATTCACCATTAACCATAACAGATTGTGTAGAAAATAATTATTTTGAAATTGTTGATGTAATTGAAAATGAAAATGATGAAACTATTGTTAATCATAAAATCTGCAGAGCTTACTTATTTAAAAATGAAGAAGATTTCGATTTATATATAAAATATGTAATTGGATTAAACTACTTAGAAGGCATTTCCATGAAAATCATCAATGATTTAAAAGCTATTGCTTCTACATCTAATGAGGATGATACAAATAAATTTGATTATAAAATACTAAAAGATCATAATGCAGAGTTCATGGTATATATAAAATATTATACTGAAAATGAAATTAATTATCGAAGATTCTATTTTGTAAGATTATATAAAGGAAAAATTTATACATCATATAATACAAAAAGTTTTGCATTTTGATTATAGTTTTAAATTTGCTTTTTTTAATAATTTACTAGAACAAACGTATTTTTATCAGCTTCGAATTTCCGTAATTAATCCCATGTTCTCAGCAGAATCAAAAAAAGTGTCTTTTGGATAATTAATATTTTATTAAACAATTATTCAGAGTAGGAATGAAAATTAATACTTTGCTAATGATTGAATATGTGCGGGCTGGATTGCCACGCTTCGCTCGCAATGACGTGCTTAGTTCCTAGGCGCTTTCGCCGGATCAATAGGCTGTCCATTCTGGAAAACCATAAATGTAATTCCTGGTTTACCGGAAATTGGGTCTGTACCTGCTGTTCCGAGCTGCTGGTTGTAGACTACGTAATCACCTTTTTTGACGCTTACTGAACCAAGACCGGTGTATGTATATATTACACCGGTTTTTGATTGTACGAAGAGGACCTGGCCAAAGCCGCGGTATACGCCTACGTACATCACTGTTCCTTCGCGGATACAGACTACCGGCTCGTTTACCTGAGCGCTGAGCTGTACGCCGCCTACCTTACCCTTTACTTGAGTAACTGTAGGATTCTTTACTGGCCATACTGTATTTTTATCTGCGGTAACTGTTGTGCCGTAGGTACGGGTGTCGGGGGCGGTAGTGCCTGTGGTTCCTGAGCTTGTCGAAGGACTGGTTGTTTTTTGCCCTTCGACAGGCTCAGGGACCCCGGTGGCTGAATATATCTTTAATTTCTGACCAACTTTAATTACTGAGTTTGAATCAAGGCCGTTTAATGCCATGAACTCTGCTAAAGTCATTCCGTTTTTCTTGGAAATGCTGTACATGGTGTCGCCTTTAACGACTGTATATTCTTTTGTGGCTTTTGTAGCTGATAAGGTTGCGCTGCCTGAAGTTGTTGCTTTATTGTCTGTGGCAAGTGCTGCTGCGTTACTTATATCTGCAGTAGGGATTTTTAATTTCTGGCCTACTTTTATTACGTCATTTTCTGAAAGGTTGTTGGCAGCGCGAAGTTCGGCTACTGTAATCTGATATTTACGGCTGATTGAATATAATGTATCGCCCTTTTCTACTTTGTAGGTTGTATCTGCAAAAAGAGAAATGGATGCTGCCAAAAGAATTGCGCATATTAAAAGTGTTTTCTTCAAAAATGATAACTTCATACCTTAATTATCGGCATGAGGAAAGCTTTAATTTACAAGTTCATGAAATAATTTATTTACTTCGATGCCGCTTATTTTCTGGTCCTGAGGGTAAAGCTCAAGCATTCCGTCGCGGCCGCCCTGAAGATGTGTTGAAGTAATTCCGTGTTTAATAGAAATGTCTGCTTCCATAAGTGCACTAAGATGATCAGAAATGCGTACAAGTTTTCCGTCTACAGGATTAAAACTGTCTTTATTATACTTTCCGTTCAGTTCTTCCCACTCTACCTTTTGAACTTTTCCGTCTTTGCCCTTTATTCTGTCTGCAAACTCATCGCTTGTGTAATAAATAACTTCATCAACATAAGATTTATCCATAAGAGGAACAAGTTCTTTGTTTACAATTTCATCTTCAATCTTCTTTACGATATTTGGTAAAGCGTCTGTAGCCTGTTTTACAGGAGAAATAATATCGCGGGTAACAGATTCAGGTAAATCGTGGAACAATGCGCTAAAGTAATTGTTCACTACCCGTCTTTCGCACATAGAAGGATTTGTTTCGCGGCCAAGCAGCAAAGTCATTATTGCAACAAAGAAACAGTGACCAAGTACAGATGTTGCAGGAACACGAGGAGTTTGATTCCATCTTGTCTGGAAACGAAGCTGTTCTATTTTAAGCAGGAAATCAAACTCTTTCTGGCGGGTCATAAGCTTTTGAAGACCTTCCAGATCAAGATATGGCTGGATATCTGCTTTAAGTTCTGTGTCGATTTTTGAAAGTCGTTCTTTTTCATTTACAACGCTGAGCATTTCGAGCTCGCGGATTGTTGAATACTTGTGAGCGGCATTATAAACACGAACAGAATCCTTTAATTGTTCAGGTAAAGCAAATGAACCTGAATTCTGTCCAATATAAATTGTAAATTCAGAAAAAAGTGAATCATCTGTAATAAGCTGGCGGTACTGTTTTAAAACCCATTCGTTGAGCCTCATGTATTCACGGGTGAATTCTTTTTTGAGCATTTGCTGAACGGGAGCTTTTATATCGCACAAGGCAATCTTTTTAAGAAGATCAAACAGCGAAGCATATGCCATCCACTTCCAGTTTATTTTAGTTCCTTTTTTTTCTTCGTATTTTCCGATTATATAGGCAATGACCATTTTTTCGCCGGCCTTGTCCATTTCGACTAAATCAAACGGGCGTATAAGGTCATTCCAGCGCTGAATAGAAAATCCTTCGAATATTTTGAGAATGAGTTGTTTATCCATTATTGTTAGTTGCTCAAGCCCTTCTTCTGGTCCGCATCCATTTTATCCTTCCAGACCATAGCTTTTTTCTTAATTTCTTCTGCTTCGTTTGAACGACCAATTACTATATAAAGCTTGCGAAGTGCTAAAAGATATTTAATAGCATCACGCATATCATCAATACGACGTGTAGAAAGTTCGTAGCGGTCACGGTAACCATTTGCAGCTTTATCCAAAAGCTTTTGAACCATTCTTACATACAAAACTGTTGTTTCATAGTCCTGGGCACGTGGATCAAAAAAGTCCTTGCCTGCTGTTTTCATATCTATAAGATTTTTTGCAACAGTAGCAAAGCGGCCTTCAAGCTCAATAAATGACCATTTCCATTTACTGTTATCGCCGAAAGCATCTTTAAGAATCTGAATTTCAAGTCCAAGCTTACGGATTACAAGATAGCGTTTAATAATATTTACATTTGTGATTTTTTCGTGATAAGGCAAAAGCTCTGAATATGGACAGTCGATTACGTTAGAAACAATTTCTTCAAGATAGATGATTGCCTTGTAAAGCATTTTACGTGCATCGTTTAAGGCATCATTATTTTTAACTTCCATGAGCTTAAGGGAAAGACTGTTCTGGGCAACATAAAGAGAGGCAACATAAATCATATCTTCGCAAAGAAGAAGTTTTTTATACTCAAGGCCAATGTCTCCGTCGTGCATGGCATTGCGCATAGTTTTTTCTTTTTCAAGAGTCTGAGTAATTTTGTCTTTGTACGGCTGGATACATTCCTGGAAATGTAACCTTGTCTCTTCTGAAATTTTTGCCATCAGAATCCTCCGCTGTATTTCTGGAGCATTGCCCTTGCATGATCGAGTGACTGTTCTGTGTCTGCATCACCCGAAAGCATTCTTGCAATTTCTGCTACTCTTTCTTCTCCCTGTACAATATGAACGTTTGAAGAAGTAATTCCGCCGGAAACTGCTTTTTCGATCTTTATTTGATTATCGGCATAAACTGCGATACTGGCTAGATGTGTTATGCAAAAAATTTGACGATTTTTTGCAAGGTTTTTCATGTGTGAACCAACGGCTACGGCAACCTCACCGCCGATTCCAGTATCAATTTCGTCGAAAATCAATGTTTCTACACTATCATTTTGAGCGAAAATCGTTTTTAAAGCAAGCATTACACGCGAAAGCTCACCACCGGAAGCAATTTTGGCAAGCGGCAGGAGCGGATTTCCAGGATTTGCACTTATAAGGAATTCAATGTTGTCTTTTCCATAAGGACCACATTTCTGAGCAACATCACTTCCCTCTTTTTCTACAAGGCTTACTCCAAAATGAGTGCCCTTCATTCCAAGCTTTGAAAGAATCTGGTCAACTTCGAGTGAAAGCTGATCTGCGCATGCCTTACGTTTTTTAGTAATTGAATCTGCACGCAAAAGGATTTCTTTTTCAAGCTCTTTTATTTGTGCTGTAAGTTTATCTTTTGCACCGGCTCCTTCTGCATTTTCATCAATAAACTGCTGTGCCTGTGCACAATAATCAAATACTTCGCTGAGCGGAGCATTTACAGAAGAAGCATACTTTTTCTTTAAGTTGTAAATAAGCGAAAGTCGTTCCTGAACCTGAGCCAGACGAGCCGGATCAAAAACAAGCTTACTTTGATATGAAGAATATTCTGCAGCAATATCAGAAAGCTCATAGAAAGAAGATTCAAGGCGTTCATCAAGAGCGCGTACTTCCTTGTCAAAATCTGTAATTCCTGAAGAAGCACGGCGGATTTTTTTAAGAAGATCAATTACAGAACCTTCACCGTCATCAAGCATCTTTCCAATTTCATCTACACCGGAATATAATTTTTCGTAGGAAAGAAGACGGGTTTCTTCTTCTTCAAGCTGAACATCCTCTTCTTTTTTAAGTTTTGCTTCATTTATTTCCTGAACCGCAAAGGTAGACATATCGAGCTTGCGAAGTCGTTCACTTTCCGAAAGGGAATACTGCTCCAGTTGGCGTCGCAAGGAAACAAGCATGGCATACTTTTTTGTAAACTCTTCTACTTCACTAACAATGCCTGCTCTGCTGTCTAAAAACTTTCTGTGTTCAGGAACCTTCATAAGCGACTGATGCTCATGCTGGCCGTGAATATCTACAAGGAATGCAGAAAAAGCTGCAAGGTCGCCGCGGGTTACAGGTGTATCGTTTATCCATGCTCCGGACTTTCCTGTATCGCGGATAAAGCGTCTTAAAAGTACCCGGTTATTTTCTATCTGGATTCCATGCTGGTCGAGCCATTCCAAAGCATTTGCAGGCTCTTCGTCTTCGGCAAGCTGTCGTACAGTCTGATTTTGAGGAAGTACAAAAGTTCCGCTTACAGAGGCTTCGTTTTTACCTGCTCTGATTTGTGAAGTTTCTGCTTTTCCGCCAAGCAAGAATGAAAGGGCCCCGATAAGGATAGATTTACCAGCGCCTGTTTCACCGCTTAATACTGTAAAGCCGCGGTTGAATTCAAGAAAATCATTTTCGATGAGCGCAAAATCTTTAATGTTTAATTCTTCAAGCATAAGGTTCACCTCGCCAATTTAATTTTGAACGAAGGGCATTAAAGAATTTTTCCTGTGTGCAGCAGATTAATTTTATTTTTTTATTTATGAGTTTTATTTCTATTTTATCGCCTTCCATAAGCTTTACTGGTTCAAGACCGTCGGCAAGCATACGGATTTCTTTTGTTCTGCAAGGCTGAATATTTATTGTAAGAACTCCATCCGGTCTTAAAACAATCGGGCGGCTCGAAAGCGAAAATGAATTAATTGGTGTCATTACAAGCGCATCAAGACATGGATCAACAATAGGACCGCCTGCCGAAGCAGAATAAGCTGTTGAACCTGTTGGAGTACAGATAATTACACCGTCTGATTTTAATTTACAAAGATGATCGCTGTCAAAAAGAACATCCATTGCAACAGTTCTGGCAGTATGCTTTGCGCTTATTACAATATCATTCAAAGCAAGCTGTTCACCCTGGAGTTTTCCGTCACGATAAAGTGATGCTTTAAGCATGCAGCGATTCTGAGAAGGAGCCTTTCCATTTAAGAAAAGTTCAAGACTCTGCTGCCATTCATTCTGTTGAACAGATGACATAAATCCAAACTGACCAAGATTTACTGGGAAAACAGGAACGCCATATTTTACACAGTTTCTTGCGGCATACAAAACTGTTCCGTCTCCGCCAAGGGTAATAACAAACTCGTTATCTTTAAAAGGCTTGTCTTCGGTAAAACCGTCAAAGCTCAAAAAATCACATTCAATTTTTTTGGACTGTAAAAAAGCGGCAATTTGTTTGGAAAGTGAAAGAGACTTTTTTTTACTTGTATTAATTATAATCAAAACTTTTTTCATCTTTCCAAGCTCCGATTTTTATGGAAGAGTTCCAAGAACCTTTACAATCTTTGCAGCCTGTGCCTGAGTAAGACGAGGATATAAAGGAAAATGAGCAGTACGCAGCAGCAGAGATTTTGCATGAATGCAGCTTTCGGAAAGTTCATCCTTAAGTGCAATTACAGAGCCTGCAAAAGCCTGCTGAATTTCAATATCTTTTTTGGCAGTGTAAGATTTTACATCTTTAAAAGAACTGCTCAAAATAAGCGGGAACGAACACATTGTAGAAGCGCCTTCCATATCTCGTGCAAAAGTTTTGTGTCGGCCAATCATGCAGGAACGCTGGTACATTGTAAAAATTTCGCGTCTTGTATTTTCGTTGCGGTTGAATTCCTTAAGCTGAACCCAGGCAAGTGCACTGTTAATATCAGGAAGAAGATCTGTTAGTGGTGCTTCGTCCGTAAACTTTTTAAGAACAATCCATTCACGACGGCCTGGAGCCATAAGAACTGCACCACCACCTGCTGTAATAACGTCTTTTTCTTCAAGACCAAGGATTGTGTAAACACCAAAAAGTCCTGCACGTTTACGGTCTTCGCTTTGAGTACCGTCTTCGTTTTTAAGTGCAACAGAAGCACCTGCGCTTTGAGAAATATCTTCTACTACCGGGATACCAAGAGAAAGGATTGAATCAAAATCAGGGAGGATTCCTTCTGTTTCATGAAGGAGTAAAAGTCTTCCGCCGTTTTGAATACCCTTCTGGATTTCTTCTACAGGCATAAGTCCGTCTGTTTCTGAAACATCAAGAACAAGAGGCTCATAGCCCAAAGACTCAACAACCTGATACTGCCAGGCCGGAGCAAGTGCAGAAAGCATTATTTTTGAGGCTTTTTCAAAATCCAATGACAAAAGAATATATTTAAGGGCAACTGCAGGACTGCGCAAAGCAACTGCTCCGTCACACTTAAAAAATTCTTTTACCTGCTGGATTAATCTTGCATTTAACTCACCTGGACCAATCTTTTCATCGACCATGCAGGTTAAAACTGCATCCATTTCTTTTCTACGAATTGTTGAACTGTATGTTTGTATCATTATTAATTTAAATCGATTATTTTCTGCAATTCTTTTGCATCGAACAACTTCCGAATATTTAACATAATAAGGTATCCTGTTTCTTCGCGGATAACACCTTCAATATATTCAGAACCAATACCTGTGAGCATCTGAGGAGGCTCTTTTACATCTTCTGCCTTTACTACAACTACTCTTGCGACCTTATCAATAATAATACCGATTTTATTATTATCAATATTCAGGATTATAAAACCACCTTCAAAATCAGTTTCTTCTTTATCAAGAGCCTGTATTCTAAAGCGTTTGTGTAAATCAATTATAGGGATAATTTCACCACGTAAATTGATGATTCCTTCTACATAATAAGGAGAATTCGGGATAACACGCACATTCTGTAAACGAACAATTTCCTTTACATCCATGATGTTTACGCCATATAACTCGTTGCCAAGCTGGAAGGTTACCAATTGGAACTGTGTTTCTTCTGAAGCCATATTTCCCCCAAAATATAAATACTATTATAATATAATAACCCTAAAAAGTGAAATTTGCAATATTAATATTATTCAAACATATTGAGTTTGCTCCCTCGACCTTAATCAACCTGGAATAAGGTGATGCCTGTTATGTAGTTTATGCCTACCTCCTTTAGGACCAGGGAACAGCTTTCCAGAGTGGAACCGGTGGTGCAGACATCGTCCAGCAGGATTATGTTCTCTGGAAGCGTTCCTTTATATGGTTTTAAGGCTTTTTGGAATCTGGAAGGTGGAACAACACTGTAAGCTTTGCCTATCTGCTTAAGGCGCCCTTCTCTGCCTAGTTTTTTCTGCTGCATTGCTGTTGAACGTTCCAGAATCCGTAAAACCTTATAACCGTAAATGTATTCGAGCAGATTGCATAATTCGTCAATCTGATCCCAACCCTTCTGCTGGAGCTTGCCTTTTCTTGGTGGAACGGGAATAACCACCTTTGAATCAAGCTTTTGCAGGACCAAATTAAGTATCTTTGCAAAGAAAAGCGATAAAGACCTGATTTCCTGCGATTTCCACATAAACATAAGCTCTTTATTCCATATTCTGTACGGAAATAACGGAAGCATTTTGTCTAAATGAGTCACAACAGGCTTAATTCTGCAGTCAAAACAGGTTTCCTGAGTAGAAAGCAGCTCTTTTCCGCATATCTTGCAACGGTTTTTGAATAAATCATCCTTTTCCACGTTTTTTATGGAAAGATACGATTTACTGCATTCTCTGCAAAGCGGATAAAGAAACGACTTTTTCCCACAGATTACACACTCTTCCCCACCCGAAATCACCGCAAACACCACCCTGAGCACCGCCTTGATTCCAAGCTTAAAAAGATACCATAATTTTTTCATACACTATAGTTATTCTTTTTTTTTGTTAAAAGAGGAAGTTTTTTGTGAGGATTTTGAAAAAAAATGAATTTATTGTGGTAAAAGATTATTTTTCCACTTAGAAATCATTTTTAATGCGTCCATTGGTGTCATGTTGTCGGTATCACAGGAAAGGATTTCGGAAAGAATAATTTCTTCATCGCTGAAAAGTCCCGGTGCATTTGCATTTTGAACAGGCATAACTGCTGCATCAGGAATATCGCTTTCCATAACAGGTTTATCTGCTGCAACTGACTGAATATGCTGGAGTATTACATTTGCCCGGTCTATTACGCTTTGAGGAAGGCCTGCAAGCTTTGCAACATGAATACCATAAGAATTTTCTGTAATGCCTTCTATAACTTTGCGCATAAATACAACACTGCCGTTTTCTTCATTAATCTGGAGGCACAGCTTTTTAAGGGACGGATGCTCCATTCTGGTAAGTTCATGGTAATGAGTTGCAAACATTGTTTTACACTTTACAGTATCAAGCAGGTATTCAGAAACTGCACGAGCTATTGCAAGACCATCTTCTGTAGAAGTTCCGCGTCCTACTTCATCCATAATTACAAGGGAACGGCTTGTGGCAGCACGAAGGATATTTGCGGTTTCCATCATTTCTACAAGGAAGGTAGATTCTCCCTTTGCAAGATTATCGCTGGCTCCTACACGGCAGAAAATGCGGTCTACAATACCAATTCTGGCCTTTACTGCAGGAATGTACGAACCTGTCTGGGCTAACAAAGCAATGAGCGCATTCTGTCGAAGATATGTACTCTTACCTGCCATATTCGGACCTGTAATTAAATCAAAAGAAGGAATGCCGTCATTCTGCTCTGCGCTTATTTTTGCGTCATTCGGAACAAACTCTCCGCTTGGAAGATGAGCTTCTACAACAGGATGTCTTCCTTCTGTAATTTCAAAAACAGTTGAATTATCTATCTGAGGGCGAACCCAGCGGTTATGAACTGCAGCAAAAGCAAGAGAAGCTGTAACATCTGTAACTGCGATTTCATCTGCAAGCTGGAGCAGATACTGAATATGCTGTTTTACCTGCTCTCGAACTTCCAGAAATAAATCGCGTTCAAGTTCAAGAATTTTTGTTGAAGATTCATTAAGCTGCATTTCGAGTGATTGAAGCTTTTCTGTAGTGTAGCGGTCGCCGTTTACAAGTGCGCGTCTCATTATAAAATGAGCTGGAACTGCAGAAAGCTTTCCTTTTGAAACTTCAATAAAATAGCCTGCAGCATTATTATATTTAATCTTGAGTGTTGTTATTCCAGTTTTGTCTCTTTCTTCTTCTTCATAAGCTTCGAGTACTTTGTTGAAGTTGTCATGAATCTGACGCCAGTGATCAAGCTCTTGGGACCAGCCTGGTTTTATGATTCCACCGTCTGTAAGCGAAGTTGAAGGATCATCTAAAATTGCGTTTTTAATAAGCTCAACAATTTTTGAAGAAGTTTCTGATTCTATAAAAGAAAAATCATAGCCTGTAAGATATTCCTTTACATTTGCCCATGATTCAAGACTAAGACGCAGTGCCTGTAAATCTTTAGGATGAGCCCTGTCCATTGCAACGCGGCCTGCAAGACGTTCAACATCAAGAATAACAGATAAATCTGTCTGAAGCTTATTAAGCATATCCTTGTTTTTGTAAAGTGTTGTAATTCTATCCTGACGGCTATAAATTGCATTGCAGTCTGTAAGCGGGAACAAAAGCCAGCTTCGTAAAAGACGGCTTCCCATTGCAGTTTTTGTAAAGTTTACACATTCAATAAGCGAATAAGAAGAAGTGCCGTCACGCATGTTTTCTGTAATTTCAAGATTTCTGCGCGAAGAATCATCCATAATAAGAAAATCGCTGTCGGCATATTTTGTAATTTCGGTTACATGTGGTGTTTTTGTATTTGTAGTTTTATCAAGATAATCAAGCAAGAAACCTGCAGGTGCAATTTCGGCATCTGTTTCTTCGAGCCCGAATGATTTTAATGAAATTGTATTGAACTGCTGGAGTAATCTTTTATAAGAAAACTCAATATTAAAATCCCAGTCGGGATAATATGAAACAGCTATTTCTGTTCTGCCAGAAAGTACACTCTGAATATCTTCATTATTTTTTAATGACAGCGGTAAAAGGATTTCTCGTGGTGATGCGCGGTTTAATTCCTTTACAAAGTTTTCGCCCATTTTGTTTGCGGGCCAGGAGGTAGCCTTGAACGAAGCAGTTGTTACATCTATAAAAGCAAAGCCGGCCCTTCCCTTTACAACAGACAAGGCTGCAAGATAGTTAGCACGGTTTCCTTCAAGATATTCAGCTTCTACAGCAGTTCCGGGTGTGATTATTTCTACAACCTTTCTTTCTGCAATTCCTTTTCCTGCACGAGGAATTTCACCAACCTGTTCACATATTACGATTTTTTTTCCAAGACGCAAAAGTCGTGCAATATAAACCTTTGCAGCATGATAAGGAATACCGCACATTTTCTGACTTGCGCGGTGAGTTAATGTTAAGTTTAAAATGCGTGAAATTTCTACGGCGTCATCATCGAACATCTCGTAGAAATCTCCTAAACGAAAAAATACAACCTCGTTTTTGTACTGTTCTTTTATTGAACGGTACTGAACCATCATAGGTGTAAGGTTTTCATTGTTTTCCATGGTTAATATCCAAGTCTTTGAATAACCTGGTCAGTTATATCTACTGAATTGCTGTACCACAAAATTGAATTAGAAGCCTGCAGACTCAAAATCATACTGTAACCACCGCTTTCTGCAATTTTTTCAAGGGTGTCGTATAATTTTTTATAAAATTCATCTGAAGTTTCAAGTGACTTGAGCATAGATTCAAGTTCAACGTTTTTTGCGTTTGTATATTCTCTAAGATAATCTGTTTTCTTAGTGATTTCTGCTTCGACCTTAAGAGCCTGACTTTCGTTTCCGTTCTGCTGGTATTCAACCTTTTTCTGCTGAAGGCTTTTAAGCTCCTGAGTTCGTTTGTCTATTTCTTCCTGAAATTCAGCCTTTTTCTTTTCGTAGTTTCTTATAGGTGCAGAGTTGCGGAAATAAGCGTTGTATACCTTTGATGTATCTACAACACCAAACTTTGTAATCTGCTGTGCAAAAGCACCTGCCATAGAAATAACAAAAGCAATGCCTAAAGCTAAAATCTTCTTGTTCATTTTATTTCCTCTTTATTTACAAAACAAAATATTGTTTTATTTATTTACTATGTTGAATGAAAGAACGAACATATATGGTTCGTATCCGTCTTTACCACCCCACTTAACTTTACCATCAATAACCTGATAGCGCCAGGTGAACAACAGATGAAGCGGGAACTGCTGCATAAGGAAGCGGATTCCAGGACCCATACTAAAGTAGAAGTCGTTCATAGAAAGGCTTGTGAAAAGCTGTTTTACTTCTGGTTTTACAACTACAGCATCATGGAAGAAGTCTAATCCTACTACACCCGGAACAAATGGAATACGGAATTCAACCTGTGTATTCCACAAAATCTTTCCTTTAGTATCTGCAGATCTGTAAAGCTCTGCCCAACCGCGGCCTGTAAACATACCGTCTATATATGGTTTGTTAGAATCACTTATTACAGAATTATTGATTGGGAACAGCATTGTAAGTCCTGTATAGAATGCAAAGATTCCTTTGAAAGAAGTCTTTTCTGCAATCTGCCAGTCGAACAATGTGAAATAGTATTCAAACTTTGTTTCTGAACTCATAAAGAATTCTTTTTCTACTTTTGGAATAAGACCATTGAAAGTAAACTTCTGGCTTGCAAACCATCCTTTGGAAGGATCATAGTTTAAATCACGATCATCCATAGAGAAGCTTGTCCAGAATGTATTCATAAGTCCTACGCGGTTTCCATACATTGAAATTCCTGAATCAACCGGTACGAACGAATGTTCATCAAAAATATATTTAGTAAGAGTATTGTTAATACCACCGGCAAGAGAAAGAATTGCAAAACGAGGAGTCCATCTTCTACCAAGGGCAGTTCCAAGTGTTGCAGAAAATCCTTCGTAATTAACATTGTAATGGTACTGGTCAAATACTCCGTTTGGCTGATACATCATAATTGGTGTGTAGCCGTTTGTATGAGAGAATGAAAGAGATTCCTGGAATGTAATAGGAAGGTCTCCGATCCAACCCTGAGAATATGAAAAGTCTACTGTCTGAGATTTCTTAGCTGCATTTACAGAAGCCGAAATTGCTTTTCCTTCGCCAAAAAGGTTCGTATTAGAAACTGTAAGATAAAGTGAAACAGGAATGTCTTCAGGGTCTGTTATTCCAGAGAATGCCATACCAACATTCATTAAAATTGTTGAAGTTTCTTCTACAGAGAAAACAAGGTCTACAAGATTTTCTTCTGAACCCTGCTGAACGTCTGGAATTACGTTAGAGAAATACTGAAGATTATAAAGATTTCTTAAACCTGAAATAACCTTATCACGAGAAAAAACATCGCCCGATTCAATTGGAATTTCGCGGGTGATAACATAATCTTTTGTTTTGTTATTGCCCTTTACAATTATGTTTTCAATATGGCTGCGTGCCCTTTCGTCAATTACAAGAGTATAAGAAATTTCTTTGCGGTCTGTATCTTTTGTAGGAACAGGATAAAAGCCGTTAGACATGTATCCAGATTCATAATAAACATTTGTAATTGCAGAAAGGCCTTCTTCGAATTTTATAGAATTAAATACTGCACCTTTCTTAAGCTTCATTTGTGAAGCAAGCTTTTCTGTTGTAAAAATCTGGTTTCCTGTAAGTTCAAGACCACCATATGTATACTGCGGACCTTCCTGAATTACAAAAGTAATTGTAAGGTCTGTCCGCTGCTTGTCATCATTATCTGTTGATTCAATTTTTACATCAAGAATATTGGCATCTATATAACCGCGCTCATTGTAATAGCTGAGGATTGTCTTTTTATCCAGTTCAAGTGCAGAGCTTTTAAAAGCACCGTCTTTAAGGAAGCCTATTTCTTTAAGAGAGATTTTACCTTTAAGAACGCGTTCAGAAACAATTGTGTTTCCTGTCATGTGAATGCTGCTTATTACAGTATTGCGTCCTTCTGTAATTTCATAAGTGATTTTTATTCCACTATCTGTTTTTTCTGTTGTGTGAGTTACCTGTGAATCTGTATAACCTTTTTCGATATAGTGTTCACGAATAATGCGCTCATCAATAAGAACACGGTTTTCATTATAGATTTCATTGTTCTTTGATTTTATTAATTCCCTTAATTCACCGTTTCTGATTTTCTGGTTTCCGACAAATTCAATTTTAGTGATTGCAGGATATTCTGTTACGTTAAATACAAGAAGAACCTTTTCCGGATCTTTATCGTGAGTTACCCAAGGTTCAATATCTTCAAAGAAATCAAGTTCATTAAGCTTATCAATAATTTCGCTGTAGAGCTCTTCTGTAAACGGCTGGCCTATAAAAGAACTTGTTACGCCTGTAATTTCAGATTTTTTTATGATTTTTAAGCCTTCAATTTCGATTTTTGAAATGGTATGTCCCCAAAACCAGTCGCCGTCTTCTTCCTGAGCAAAGGTTTCGCAAAGACAAAAAAGTATAAAAAATATGCTCAATAACTTTCTGCGCATAAAAAACTCCGTTTTTAAAAATTAAATTTCCACGAAAACGAAAGTGATGTTGCAGGCACATAGGATTTAAACTGGAGACCTGGTGTAAGATCCCATGTCATATCCCACCTTATGTTCATCACCGGCAATTCCAGTTCCAGACCAAATTCAGGCTGGAAAAGAAGATTACCAGTAGACAAATACTCTGTATCTACATAATCCGACGCAGACATATTGAGCATTGCATCTACATATAATGCGCTTCCGATGTACTTACCTATATAAACAGTTGAGTTATCAAAGAAGTTACCAATAGTCATGCTTTTTGTTTCATTTCTTTTATTACTCAAATATATAGTATTCTGTAATATATTAGTACGTACTGAAAATATATCAAAATTCAGCAAATCTCGCAACTTGTTTTCTAATTCTCTTACAATTGTTGACTGAAGATAATATTCACCAGCAGAAACGAATAAATCACCAACTGAATCAGAATCGGCAAGAACAATCTGACCCATCAAAAGCTTGATTTCGTTTTCTGATTTTGGCGGAATTGAAGTAAAACGAGGGTTAAAATCAAGCAGATACTGGTTTTCGGCAGAAAGAATGATTCTTACAGTCTGGCCTTCAGAATCGCGTTCACGGGTTTCGGCTTTTATTGTTACAAGAGGATTAGTAACATCCTGCGGATTAAACTTAATGTTTCCTTCTTTTATATAGAAGTTTCGGTTCAAATAAGCAACATCACCTGATTTTATCTGTAAAGAACCATCAATCTGGTAAAGATTTGCAGCAGTATCTACTTTACAAGAAATAGAAGACTGCGGAACAAATACACAGCGCAAAAGCGGATTAAAGTTTAAAGATGAATGGGTTCCAACTTTAATTTCAAGGTCTGTTGTAACGCTGAAATCAAAATCATTATCGTTCAACTGTGCGTTATTATTTGAAATGTCTGTTAAATCAGAAATAATATTGAGGTTTTCGCAATAAGTGCTACCGGTAAAGTCAAAGTTTTTATTTTCCCAGGTAATAAGAAGGTCAACCTGAGCATCGCTGTTAAGCTTTATGATTGGACTTTTGAACTTAATAGGAACTGTTTGTTTTTCAAGAGTAAGGAGCTTCATGTCAAAATGATCAACAGACCATTTATTCATGTATGCATGTGTACTCATCTTAAACTTCTGAACATTCTTTAAGCTGTAAACAGATTCAGAAACAGAGAATTCGTTATTCGAAGCAGTAAGAAGAATTTTATCTGTTGAAAGCCTTTGATCAAACAGGAACGGCAGATAAAACTGAGGACTTGTAATAGAAAGCGCACCTTTGAAATCTGGTGTGTCAAATGGTCCGCGCATTGTTACAGAACCTTTTACTAAGCCCTGATCTACCTTGATAATATCATCAATAGTGATGTTTGCAAAAAGTTTATTCAAGTCTATGTTTGCGTTAGAGATTTTTATAAATGGATTTGCCTTGTCAAAGCTTCCAGTGATGTCTGCATTAATTATGTCGCCCATGTTCCATGATGCATAAAGCCCTTCTTCTGTTCCAAAGGTTCCGTATAAACCAAGATTTTCTGAAGAATAGAATGAAAGGAAATCTTTTGTATAATTTACAGAAAGGTCAAAAGCAACAGGCTTCTTTAAAAGAGTTCCGCTTAGTTCTGGGCACGAAAGTTTGATAGAAAGACTTTCAGGGAAAACAGAATCTTCAGGCACATAAGAATCTTCTACAGAAAGTGAAAGCGGCATTATTATGTTTTTCTGGCCCTTTGTCATAAACTGGGCGTTCATTTTTCCGGTAAAATCTTTAAATGATGCATTTCCGCTAACGTCAGAAACTACCCAGTTCTTTGCATTAACAGAAAAGGAATTCAAAGTTAAGTCGCGCTCTTCAAGAATTGCAGAACCTGTGGCAGAAACAATTTCATCATTCAAAAGGAATGTGAGCTTTTCAATCGAAGCAGTTGCATAAGGATGTTCAAGAGTTCCGGAAAGATAAAGGCTTGCAGAAAGCTCATTGTTATCATGTTTAACGCGCATAAAACGGTTAAGGCTGAAGTTTGAAATTTCAACCATTGCGTTTGCATAAAGTGACGAGAACAGATTTTTAGAATTAAGCTCAACAAGGTCTGGGTTAGAAACATTTGCGTCTACAACAAAAGATTCTTCTGCAAGCTCATCGCGCAGATTTATCTGAATACCTGCAGAACTGAAAACATTTGAATCAAAGTTTATTGTTACATCTGAGTTTCCCTGCAATGAAGAATACAAGTCGGTATAAGAAATGGAATTAATCTGAGCACCATATTTTGTACCGTTTCCTGAAAGTTCAAGTCTTGGATTTACAGAAGAATCAGGAATGTCTTTTTCTACCTGGAACAGCTGCAGAGTAACTTCAGGCCCCTGCTCTTGTGAATAATCAAACAAAGTATCGAGCGAAACTATGTATGCAGAATTATTAAGCATGAACGGAAGGCCTTTAAACGAAGCATAACCTTCAAAGCTGTTGTTTTTATTTATTCGTATTTCTGCGTCTGTTCCATAATCGCCTGTAAGCGTTACAACTTCGGGCATAATTGTTCCCGAAAAATGATATGGAATTGACGACGAAAGAATATCGACTGTGTAAAATTTATCTAAGCTGTCTGGCATTGAGTCTAGCGAGGCAGTTGCATTTATGGCAAAAGAATTATAAACAAGATAAAAGTTATTAAGCTGAATAGACTGCTCATTTCCGTTTAAAGCAATGAGTAATACCTGGTTATCTTTTTTAGAGTTAGCAAGTACGAGATATGGAATGTTATACGAAACAGATTTTAAGTCTGTAGAAAAATATGCGTCGCCAGAGAAAACGAATCCGGAAACAGCGCCCAAAGACTGATCAATTGCAGAAGCTTCTTTTTCGCCCATCATTTCTTTAACAATACCAAGAACTGTATCAAGATAAATGGAATTAAGGGAAACGCTTGTCTGTACATATTTTGACTGTGTAAGATAACTTCCGTCTAATTTAATCGTACCCTGAGTAAAATCATCAAACTCGTCTATGTGTGAATAATCATTTACTTCAAGGTCAAAATCGATTGAATCATTGCGCGGAATTACGCTTGCCTGAATTGCAGTAAGTGCCTTTTCGCCTATGAACAGTTGCGGCGAGAACAACATGAAGCCTGCGTTTTCGAGCGGGTCAAAATAAATTTCTGTAGAAATGTTGTTGCCGTTTGGAAGAATAAATTTCTGTAAATCGGCAGTACCGCTAAGCTGCATTGTATTAAAAATATACGAAAGGTTTGTGCTTCCGCTATAGTTCTGACCGTCGACAGTCAGAGAATTAAGAACTATTTTTTGGTTGTTTCCGTTTAGAGAGTAATCTGCTGTAATTGTTCCAGGCACTAAAGTTTCAGGTACAAAGATTTTTCCGTTTGAATAATACGAAACTATATTTTCATTGATGTTGTATTTTCCGCCGGCAACTATTGTGAGTGCAGAATCTTTTATTTTATTCAAAAGATTTTTATCTGAAATTGTTGAGAAAACAGAAGACGGACTAAGCTTGTCGCTCTGGATTTTTGCTTCAATTTCATTCAGCGTAAAGTCATATACTAAATCGGCTGCAACAGGAATTACATTCTGGAGTGTTCGCAGGTTCAGTTTTTTGTCTTTGTAGGTTGCAAGGAAATTTAATTTATTAAGTTTGAATTTTCCCTGTGTAAAGTTTGCAAAATTTATATTAACAAACGAATCATCAAGCACAGAGGTTATTGAACCGTTGAACGAAATATCACCTTTTGTGTCTACAACATTGTTATAGGCAATTGACGCAGAGGTGTTCACATTAAAATCTATTGATTTTTTCTGTTCGGCATTTAAAACTCTGATTTCCTTGACCAGCAAGGAAGCGTAAAGAGGCTTTTTATTGTAAATTAATGACAGATTCTTTACCGTTATGTTAGGCGGAATGTAATCCATCACCAGTTTTATTGTATCATATACCTGATTCATATCTGGCGGAGGCTTTTGCTCAACCTCATCATCCGGAGGTGCATTTGCAAACGGTAGTTCCTGCACAAGATCTATAAGTTCCATTATGTTCAGGTCAACGCCATTAATTGCTATGCCCTTTAAGATTGATTTATAATCCTTTTCTAATAGTGGAAACAACTTGTATTTAATATGAGTGCTTTTTATCTGCGCAATAGTTCTTCCTTCTTTGTCATTAACCTTAATTCCTTTTACTCCAAGATAAGCAAACACAGAAGGAGAAATTGAATCATAAGAAACAGAAAGTCCTGTTCTGTCTTTTATCTGTTCAACAAGTTTATCTGAATATTTATCTACAATTTTACCAAGACGACGATATAAAGGCACAGACAAAAGGATTGCCATAGAAATTATAACGAGAAAAACTGATATACATATTTTAGTTATCAACGACAGCTTTTTCATTACAGCTCTACTCTTTATGCCTTCCTTATAATATCAAGAGGTTTTTCCTTTCCGGCTTTAACAGAAGGAATAATTGAAACTAACAGAGCAAGAAGCACTGTTGCCACCGAAATTAAAAGCAGTTGAGATAAAGGCAGATTCACCGGAATTGTCTGAAGATAATAAGCCGGATCCATAAGTTTTATTGCATTTATTTCATCTGCAGGTACACCTTTTAAAAGATAACCAACGCGGGCAAAAAAGTTAATGATTTTTTCTATGCCTGTTACAATCTGATTAGCATTTACAGCAGCTAGAAGTCCAAACGGAAGTCCAATGATTAAACCGCCAAGTCCGCAGGTCATACCGGTAATAATGAATGAGAAAGTTATGCCAGAAGGAGTTGCACCAATACTTTTAAGAATTGCAATTTCTTTTCGCCGTTCCATTACAAGCATGACGATTGCCGAAGAAATATTGATTGAAGCAACAAGAACAATAAGCAGCATTATGAATACAAGCATAACCTTGGTAGAAGAAAAGTTTTCGAACTCTGCTTCGTGAACCTGATCCCATCTGTAAAAGTTCATATATTTACCGAACTGAGCTTTAAGTTCACGCTGGATTCTTACAAGATCAGCCGAATATGCATCTGGTGTATTAATCATTATTGTATAAGAAGCATTATCAAGTGAAACAAACTGATACACTGTTTCTAGCGGAACAAAAATCCAAAGAGCATCGAGCTCCTGATAGCCCGAAGAAACAATTGCAGCAACAGTAAATGAAGTGAGCTTTGGAGACTGTTTTCCGTTATTTGTTTTTATTGTAATTACACGGAAAGTATCGCCTGCATGAATATCGAGCATTTCGGCCATCTTCTGACCAATTACAGCCATTCTTAAAGAACTGCTTGTTTCTTCTGCATCCTGATTTTCATAATCGTCGTAGTTTCCTTCTATAAGAGTAAACAGTTCACGGAAGGCTTTGTTCTTTGAAAAAATATCTTTATCTACTGCACGGATTTGTGCACCTGTACGCATTTTCTTTCCGGCAGCAAGAGCTGTAACACCAATTTCAGGGTAAACTTCAAGGACACCGTCTACATCAAGAAACTGCTGGGCATAAGCGCGGTAAGAATCAGGGGTTTGTGTATCTTTAAGTTTTGGCGAAACATAAGCCTGAATATTATTAGAAGAAAGTCCTATGATTCTGTCTGTCATTCCCTGAATCATTCCGTTTGAAACAGAAAGAACAACTACTAAAGGAACAATGCTCAAGCCAATACAGATAAGCGCTCCCCATAAGCTTCGGCGGGCAGAAGATTTTTTCTCGGCACGAGGAAATATGAGACTTTTTGCAAACATTAATGAAGATTTAAAAGTCATAGTTCCAGACGGCCCTTCTTTATCTTAAAGCATTTTTCACCCTTCTGGGCAAGATTCATATCATGAGTAACAAGCAGCAAAGTCTTGTTATATTTTTCTACCATTGAAAAAAGAAGTTCTCCAATAAGCGATGCATTTGCAGGGTCCAGGTTTCCTGTTGGTTCATCGGCAAGAATAAGAGACGGATTATTTATAAGTGAACGTGCAACTGCAACACGCTGTCGTTCTCCTCCGGAAAGTTGTGAAGGAAGATGATCTCTTCGTTCATAAACACCAACATCCTGCAAAAGTTGTGATGCCTTTTCTTCTGCTTCTTTTTTTGGAACTCCTGCAATATAGGCAGGCATATAAACATTTTCTAAAGCAGTAAAATCTTTTAAAAGATAATGGAACTGAAAAATAAAGCCTAAGAATGAAGAACGATATTCTGCAATTTCTGTTTCGTCGAGCTTTGAAAGATTATATTTACCTTTTGGCCCCGCAAGAACTGATCCTGCAGTAATTTTGTCAATTCCACCAATTATATTAAGGAGCGTACTTTTACCGCTGCCACTTTCGCCAACGATTACAATCTTGCTGCCCTCTTCTACAGTGAGGTTTAAATCTTTGAGAATTGTAAGTGTTTCGCTGTCTGAAACATAAGTTTTTTCAAGGTCTTTAATTTCAAGAATTTTACTCATTGTGAAGCACCTCCGCAACAGTCATTTTTAAAACATTTTTACTTGCAGCCAACGATGCCAGCAAAGGAGAAATAATTCCGAATAAAGCAATCATTACAACTTCGCGGAAGAATATTCTTGCCGGAATATTTGCATAAACTGCATAGGAAGAATTTTCCTGAACATACATAAGGTTCTGGTGATTAAATACAGCAGTTACACAATACTGAAGCCAGTACATTACACGGGCAGCCGCATTAAACAGGAACTCTGTGTTTACACTTATCAAAAGTCCAAGAATTACTCCCGCAAATGCCCCTATTGCACCTGTTGTTAAACCACGCATTATAAAAATTGTTTTTATATCTTTATTTTCGGCACCAATTGCAGAAAGTATTGCAATCTCGCTTCTTCTTTCAAAAACAAGACGGCGCATTCCGTTGTAAATATTTATTCCTACTACAACAAAAATTATTGCTACCAGCAGAAGCAGCATGTTTTTTTCTATTCTAAGTGCCCCGAAAAATGATTTATTATATTCTCGCCATGACTGGAAATGTGCTTCTATATTATTAGATTTTTCAAGCGAAGCAATTGCCCTTGCATCTTCCTGTGAATTCTTAAGCTTTATACCGTAAAGTACTTCGGCAGATTTTCCAAAGTATTTCTGGCCTGCTTCTATATTTATAAAGCAGTATGCGCTGTTTATGTCTGCATAACCTGTTTTAAAAAGTCCTGTTACAACAAAGTTTCTGTCACCGCTTAAGAGTGAAACATCACTACCGCCGCTAAGGACAAGCAGATTAACAGTTTGCCCGACTCCTACACGTAGCTGCCTTGCAAGAGTATATCCAAGCACAATGTTTTCAGGTTCAGAAAGGTCAAACGAACCTGCTACCATAGATATTTCTTTCTTAAAGCCGGCATCCTTTTAATAAACATCAGGTTCTATTGCCCTTATAACGGCTGCATTTTCACGGCCGGTTTCATCTGTCATAAGAGTCTGTGCTTCATAAAAAGGGGTCACAGAAAGAACATTTTTATTCTGACTGCAAAGTGCCATGAACTCTTCTGATTTTTCTGCCGGAACCTTGTCGGCCCTTATATGATAGGAAGAAACTTCCATAATTGCGTCTATAAAGTTCATCTGAAATCCGTTCATAACGCTCATAACTGCTATAAGAGTCATTACGCCAAAACAGATTCCCAAAGTTGCAAGAAACGAAGTAACTGCAGAACGACCTTTACGGTCAACTCTTGCAAAACGACGTGAGACAGTATTTATCCATTTAAGCTTTGAAAACAATCCTGTTTTATTCATAATTCTTTACACGCCTCTCAACACCGTTTGTATAATATACTTCACGCACCTTTACAAAGTTTTCATAATCTGCTTTGACACAGTTTTCTTTATCAAACCAGATTGTTGTACTATAAAAACCTTTTTTAACATAAGTTGTTGTTGTTATAAGCATATCATTTTCATAATACTTATAATCAGGCGGAACCGGATCCTGATCATTTAATTCTGCCTGATCTGTAACTGTATAATTAAATAGCTGCTTTTTTACAATTCCGCCTTCGGTTACAACTTCACTTGTTATACGATCTTTACTGTCATAAATGATTTCTGTTACCGAGCACGACTTATTGTCCACAAACTTTTCTGTTCTAATAATTAAACCATTTTCATTGAAATTGGAAACAAAAACAGCGCTTTCTGTTTGAATTTTCTTTTCATAAGGCTTTTTAGAATCTTCGTTATAGTAATACTCTTCTGTTCCTGTTATTTTTGCATCTTCAACAGTATCCATTTTCCAGTATTCTTTTTTTACAAGTCTGAAAAGCTCATCATAAAAAAGTCGTACCGCATTTTTATTTGAATAATGAATAAGGATGGAAGAATCGCCATTTTTTACAGGCAGGAATTTTTCTGTGCCATATTCCATTGCCTTCAGGCGGTTATAGGCATCTGTAAGACGTTTTTCTACAGGTTCTACTTCATGTTCTTCTGGTGTATTCTGGATTACAGGAGATGAATAATTTGACTCGTCTTCAAGATAATCCAGAGTCTGATATTCCTGAGGTTCGTTTTCTTCTATATAGATTTCTTCCGGGATAGAATCTTCATCGGACTGTTCAATCTGTGCAGGAATCGCCGACTCTTGTTCAGCAGTTTTTTTTCGAGAACACGAACATAATGTCAAACAAATCAGGAGCAAACCTGCAAATAAAAATCTTTTCATGCGGCATAAAAAGGGCTGCTTATAAGCCTAAAAAGTCATCTATATAATTTTCGGGATTAAATGCAGAAATATCATCATATTTTTCACCTGTACATATATATGCTACAGGTATGCCAAGCTCACGGCCAATTGAAACAGCAACGCCGCCTTTAGCAGTAGAATCATATTTTGTAAGGATTATTGCATCTACACCTACAGCTTCGTTGAATACTTCTGCCTGGCGCAAGGCATTCTGGCCTGTTGTAGCATCAATTACTATGAGCTTTTTATAACAGCCTTCATCTGCTTTAAGAGTACATGTTTTATTGATTTTCTGAAGCTCGCGTACAAGATTTTCTTTGTTATGAAGACGTCCTGCTGTATCTGCAAGAACAAGGCCCGAACCTTTTGCCCTTACTGCTTCTGCGGCATCAAAAACTACAGCAGAAGGATCAGAACCATGCTGATGACTGATTACACGAACCCCTACTTTTTCGCCATGCATTGCAAGCTGTTCAATTGCTGCTGCACGGAATGTATCTGCAGAAGCTAAAACTACATTCTGAACACCTTTATTTGCGTACATTCTTGCCATTTTTGCAACAGAGGTAGTTTTACCAACTCCATTTACACCAAGAATCATCCAGATATTTGTTTTTCCACTTTCCGGTTCAAGTTCTACAGACTTTACGCTCTTTAAAAGAAGCTGTTTAAGCTCCTGTATAACAGCATCCTGTTCAGAAATCTTTTTATCTGTACAGATTTCTTCAAGCTCATCTACAATCTGGAACGCAGTCTTAGCTCCAATATCGCCTTCAACAAGAATATCTGTAAGTTCTTCATAAAAATCATCACTTATGGCCGACTTCTTCTTAAAAAGTGCTTTGAATTTTTCACCGAAACTCTTTTTCATTTATTACTCCATTGTATTTATTTCACTGTCTGTTGTCTCTGGAACAGGTGGCGTATAGTCAAAATCAATTTTTGTTTTTTCGGGAAGAACACTGTTTGCAGCAGAAAAATAGCGGTACAGTTCATATACAAACCACGCTCCCGCAGCAACAGAAACTCCCGTACAAATAATTGCAGTTGTATTCCATGCTTTTGCTTCTTTATAAACTTCTTCGTATCTTCCCTGTGCCTTTAAATTACTTACACTTACAGAATCATTAAAAAGTTTTACATAACTTGAAAGTCTGCCCTGTGTAATAATTGTAGGAACAAGAGAGGTTACCAGAATACTGTATGAAAGATACATGCGCTTACGATGCTTTTCTATATAGTCACTGTGATTTAATGAATTAAGCTTTGCCGTATACAGCACATCATCATATAGCTGTTCCTGCGGTATATAAAAGAAAGCAGAAGAATCGTCATCTGTAATAAACTGTCCAAGAACAGGATTATCATTAATTATGATTTTTGCAGTATTATCACTAAGAAGCTCGCCTTCATTTCCGTTTATCATGTACTTTCCAAAATCATTAAGCTTTGATTTTACATATATAGTTTTTTCTTCAAGCGGACTAAGCTCTACTTGAATATCATAAAATTTGTTGCCTTCAAAATAATAATTTGTTCCGGCGCTTTTATAACCTTCTGCAATAAACTGAATATGATGAACACCTGAATCTATAATAAAGGCTTCTTCAATAGAAGAATAAAGCACATCATCTATATAAGTTTTAAAACTTGAATCTTCCAAAGGTGACACAACATTGATTTTTATAGTTACAGGAATAGAATTTGTAATAACAGGAGCCAGCTGCCGTGCAATATTCAAGGCCATAAGATCTATATCATCAATGCTTCCAATTTCGGTAATTGTAGAAACAAGCTTTGCACCCGGATAAACATGAGTTTCAACGGTAAGTGAAATATATTCATCGTAAGCAGTTATTTTTCCTGTAATAATACAATTTATTTTTGAATTAACAACTTGTTTTTCAAAATCTTCTTTACCGGATGGTGTAAATAAGGCAGAAATATCATTTTTATAAAGTGTGATTTTTTCTATAACCTGAGCCTGTTGCTGTACATTTTCAGAAAAGTATTTTCCTGAAGTAAAGTCAATTTCAGTATAGGCTTCCTGTAGATTCAGATTTTTTTTAAGTTTATCTTTTATTTCTTTTATTTTAGCATCTTCATCTGCAATCTTACGGTTCAATTCTGTCTGATTATCTTTTTCAAGAAATAGAGAATCCCTTTTTTTAACTTCACTGGAAAGTTGAAGAAAAAGAGAATTTCTTTCCTGTCTGAGCTTGTACAATTCCCGTTCTGCATCTTCTTCAAGGCTTATATTGCGGTACATATTTGAACTGAGCTTTTCAAGGATACGCGAAGGAAACATGGTTGCCATACCTTCTGCAACAGAGTCTGTCTGATTTCTTGTAAACGTAAATTTCTGGGCCGCAATTACCCATTCAGACTGCGACGCTGCGGCAAAAATACCTGTTGAGGAAAACAATAAAAATGTAAGAGCGAGTTTAAACTTCCTCGTCATCATCCCCGGCTCCATCCATAGGAAGGCCTTTCCACTTTGCCACAAGGTAAGCGTTCATGAATTCATCAAGGTCGCCGTCCATTACTCCCTGAATGTTTCCAACGGAATGTTTTGTACGGTGATCCTTAACCATAGTATAAGGACAGAAAACATAAGAACGAATCTGACTACCAAAAGAAATATCCTTTTTTTCGGCAGCAAATTTTGAGTTTTCTTTTTCTTTCTGTTCCCTGTAATATTCGTAAAGTCGTGCCTTGAGCATATTCATACACGACTGTCGGTTCATAATCTGGCTTCGTTCACTCTGGCAGGCAACGACAATACCGGTAGGAATATGAGTAAAGCGAACTGCAGAGTCTGTTTTATTTACATGCTGACCGCCCTTTCCGCCTGCACGGTATGTATCTACACGCAAATCTTCCGGTTTGATATCTACTTCGATTGTGTCGTCCAATACAGGGTAAACATAAACAGAAGCAAAAGAAGTATGACGGCGTGCATTTGCATCAAAAGGAGAAATGCGGACAAGACGATGAATGCCGTTTTCGCCTTTAAGATAGCCGTAAACAAAGTCTCCGCTTATCTGAATCGTAATAGATTTTATTCCGCCTTCTGCTTCAAGTTCATCCATAACTTCTGTTTTATAACCGTGACGTTCTGCCCAGCGAAGATACATTCGGCTAAGCATAAAGGCCCAGTCACAGGCTTCTGTTCCACCAGCACCTGCATGAACTGTAAGGAACGCATCATTCTGGTCAACTTCACCACTAAGAAGGTTGAGGATATTTAATTTTTCGAATTTTTCTTTTGCCGCATCATACATTGACTGTACTTCGGCTTCATCATCTGCACTGCCCGATTCTTCTGCAAGCTCATACATTGCATCAAGATCATCCATTTCGGCAAGAAGTGCACGCCAAGGTTCAACACGGTTTTTAAGCTTACGAACCTGTGCCATAACCTTTTCTGCAGCCTCGTGGTCATCCCAAAAGCCGGGAGCTTCGGACTGCTTCATTTTTTCTGTAATCGATTTATCTATAGCGTCGGAGTCAAAGACGCCCCCAGACATTCATAATTTCTTCACGGAGTTGTTCTATTGGTATTTTTATCTCTTCTAACATAAGTCTAGAATATCAGTTATGGGGGGAATTTTCAATATAATGGATTGCCACGGCGCTGCGCGCCTCGCAATGACTGGCTATTCAGGTATTGCGATTCTATCAAGCGTATAGTTCATCCATATTTTAGTCTGCAATGGATAAACGTGGGCTACTTTTACAAAGCCCTTGGCGGCTTCTTCAAAGTCGCCGGTAAAGAAATAGGCTTCTGCAATATAGAAAAGTACCCGGTTACGAACACTTTCGCTTATATTAGTACCGTTGAGCTTGTTCAAAAGCACAATTGCTTCTTCGTATTTTTCCTGAACAAAGGTGTTTTTAAGAACTTCGAAGAGTAAAAAGTCGTCGCCTGAATCTGGTGAAATTAAATCTTCTTCAAAAAAGTATGGCTGAACCGGAGTGCGGTTTACTTTTGTAGTAGTACCTGAAAACTGAGAAGCTGTTGTTTTTGCAACTTCATCACTAATGAGTGTGTCGCCCTGCCCCTGTCCTTCCACGTAATTAATAAAAGGAAGCGGTGTTTCGCGCATTGTACCGTCTGTATAAAGCTTTTCATCCGGCTTTTGTTTTGGTTCAATATCTTTTGGTTCGGGAGCTATAAGATGAACCCCTTCTACAGTAGAGTTCATTGAAACTAAAATCAAATCAAACGGACGGTCTGTATAAGCAATTACTGCATAAAAATAATCATTGTAGTCGCCAACTTTATCTGTATAACCGCATGATTCTGGAGAAAGCTCTGCAAGGAACTCTGCACCTGCAAGCTGATTATAAGAAGAAATTGGTCTTGTGTCTCGGTAAATCAAAAGCTTTGTAATAGCCGGCTCGGGATTCTGAGGAAGTGTCCAGTAAATATTTATTCTGGTACCCTTTGCCGGAGCAGCCTGAATGTCTGTTACAATAGGTTTGTTCTGTGCATGGGCATATATGACTGTGAAAAATAAAAATAGTATTATTGAAATCTTCTTCATAAAAAGCCTCATTAAATAATAGTTTGCCACGCTTCGCTCGCAATGACGGGCGCTAATAAATATTCCTTAACAAATCAAGGATTGAAGGACGCTCTACGGCATTTCGTATTTCGTCTACAAGCTCTTCACCCTTTACTTCATTCTTAACAACAGCATTACCCTTTTCGTCTGCAGCAGGAACGTTGTCTACGGCATTTCCGTTGGCATCGTTGTTTGCATTCTGTGCAGGCAGAGAAACAAGCACAAGCTCGTCGTCTATATTTATTTTATCATAAAATCCGTGATTTTCTATAGTTCCTTCAGAAATTTCTTCACCGGCAGTTGTAATTGTAATTGTACCAAGAACATCGGCATCTCGGTAATAAAGTCCAACTCCTGAATCTGCTGTACGAATCTGTCCTTTCTTAATAATCTTAAGCTGAGCATCTTTTACAATATTTTCTGCTTTACCCAAATCTACAAGAACAGTTTTACCATTGCGGTTAAGAATCTTTCCGCGTACTGTAAGCTTTTCCAGAACTGAATTACGGAAGCGGCGCAATACTGTAGAAAAGCGGTTGTTTCCTGTGCAGTAGAATGAGTTTTTAGAAATCTCGAGTCCTGTGCGACCGGAATACATTGTGCTCGAAAGAGTCATGTCGTTTTCGCCTTCGCTTAGAGAAAGGATGATAAAATAATCAAATCCACCGGCGCGTGAATTCTTAAAGGCTTCACCATAACCGCTTACAGGAGTAACCTGAGTTTTTACGCTTGTAATTGCAACACCACTGAATATGTCTGCAGCAGCATTTGCAACAAGACGGTTTGTATCTGCATGAATAAATGTTGAATTATTGTCTTCATAGAACACTGCAATGTTCCAGCGTGTTTTGTCCAGATAGAATGGATCAACATTCCATTTTTTACCAAGTGTATCAGAAAGCAGATATTCAAAAGCTTCTATTTTATCATTAAGCTCTGTCTGCTGTTTTTTACTAAGATTTGCAAGCTGTTCTTCGTTGTTTTCTTTTATAAACTTAAGCTGCTCCAGGTACAGCTCATGCATTCCGTTAATTTCAAGAATCTCTGCATAAGCCATACGAGCTTCATAGTTCATAGGGTCAAGCAAAAGTGCACGCTGATATTCATAAACAGCCCCGGAACCATCGTAACGTGAAGCATACTGTTTTGCATTTGCAATATGATACTGTGCATAATAGCTGCGGCGGTTATCTTCTAGACTCAGTGTATTACGGATTTCATTTTCCATAGCACTGCGCATAATTTCATCCTGAGGATTAATCTGAAGACCAGCTGTCCATGTTTCAATTGCAGAAGAATCGTTTCCAAGCTTGCACTGAGCAACACCCTTTATAAACCAGGCATTTGTATTTTTGCGGTTGCGGCTTATAAGATAGTCGCTTATATCAATTACTTCTTTATATCGTGACTGCTTGTACAAAATTGTAGAAAGCATGTCGTAAGCTTTGTCGTAACTGCTGTTTACTTCTACTGCAATGCGGGCCTGCTTTTCGGCAGTAACATAATCACCCTTCATTGAATAAATTACAGAAGCAAGGTAATGAACTTCAGGTTCTCCTGAATAATAAGCAAGTGCCTGACGAAGATATGTTTCTGCTGCTTCTGACTGACCGCGTTCTGCATTTACAAGTGCAAGCGAAAGCAATGCCTTTCTGTTTGTGTTCTGGCGTTTAAGTGCTTCCATATACTGGTTCTGTGCACCGGAAAAACGTCCTTCATAAAGTTCAATTTCTGCAAGACCAAAATGTGCGTCTATATCGTTCGGATATTTTTTAAGGATATTATTAAAGATGTTTCGTCCGTCATCAATTCGTCCAAGCGAAACATAAACCATTCCCTTAAGGTTTTGAATTTGAAGATTATTCTTTTCGTATTTTTCTGCACTTTCAAGATACTGAAGCGCAAGGTCAAATTCGCCAAGCTTATAAGAACATTCTGCAAGCTTATACCATGCATCTGTAAAAGCCGGATTTTCTACCGTTACTTCAAGATAATACTGCGAAGCTTCATAGTAGCTTTCGTTAGCCTGAGCTTTTATTCCCTGGTTATACTTTTCAAGAACAGCAGCAGAACTACCGGCTCCAAAAAGTGAGTGATAAGCAAAGAGACATACAGCAAAAACTACAATTCTTTTATTCTTCATCATCTTTTTTGTTTTCATTGTTTCTTATTACCTTGATAACGTTTATTCTATGCCCCTCCATGTCCTGAACTATAAAGTCATAGTTGTTCCATGAAGATTTTTCATATTTTACAGGAACCTTTCCAAACAAATCAAATACAAAGCCGCCAAGCGAGTCAAAGTCTTCGTTCGGGAAGTCTGCGTTTATTGTTTCATTTAAATCATCTAAGTCTACGCGTGCATCACAAAGCCATACATTTTCGTTGATTGTAATAATGTCTTCGCGTTCCTTATCAAACTCATCCTGAATGTCGCCTACAATTTCTTCAATAATATCTTCCATTGTAACGATTCCAGAGATTCCGCCGTATTCATCAATTGCCATTGCAATATGAAGGTGATGGCGCTTGAACTCGCGGAGAAGTGAGTCAATGCGCTTACTCTCCGGAACAAAATATGGCTTACGGATAATTTTAAGCAAATCTACAGCCTGATTTTCTGCAAAGGTTTTAAGAAGATCCTTTACATAAAGCACGCCTACAACATTGTCTATAGAATCTGTGTATACAGGGAAACGCGAATGACCGCTTGCAATGATTTTTGTTACAAGCTCATCCTTTGGTGTGTCAGAAGAAATAAAATCTACGTCGATTCGTGGAACCATAACCTCTTTTACAGAAGTAATAGAAAGGTCCTCTACTCCCTGAATCATATCTTTTTTTTCTTCGTTGAGAATTTTCTGTTCTATAATGTCATTTTCATCTGCGTTCTTTGCAGCATTCTTTTTTTTGTGTCCAAACAAACTCATTTTATAATAATTTCATCCTTTAATTTTTCAAGTATATTTTCTTGCAGAACAAGCATTTCGCATTCTGGAGCAACTCCTGCCTGAATATGCTCTTCGCCATGGTCCATTCCGTTTAAGTGAAGAAGTCCATGAACAAGCAGCCGCTTTAGTTCTGCATTTGTATCTTCATTAAAATATTCGGCATTTACAGGTAAGGTGTCAAGACTGATTGCTATATCGCCTACACATTTCCATTTGCCTTCTTCGTCTTCATATTCTTCATCGTTTTCAAAAGATAAAACATCTGTAGGTGTATCTATGTTACGGTATGCCTTATTAAGTTCCTGCATATATTCATCGTTACAGAACAGTACGCTTATTTCTTCACCATCAAAGTTAAGTGCGCCGGCTGCAGTTTGAATAAAGCCTTGTACAGCATCAAGCCATTCTGGTTCGCGTATCCCCTCCTGTACCGAAACAAAAATCCTATTTGCCATTCTTTTCTGCCACCTTCTTCTTTTCAACCGGTTTTGCAGGCTCTGGAGCTTCTGGCTTTTTTTCTGCATCAGGGTCCTGCTGGTCAGGGTATTCAATACGGCTGTGATAGAAGCCCGCAAGAATCTGAACAAAGGACTCTTTTATTTTTGTAAGGTCACGATATGTAAGTTCACAGTAATCTAGCTGATGTGCTTCGATTTTTGCATTTATCAAAGTTGTAATAAAAGTTTCAAGACGAGGAATAGAAGGATTTTTAAGAGTATGACAGGCAGCCTCAATAGTATCTGCAAGCATTACAACACCGCTTTCCTTTGAGGTAGGAGGCTTTCCAGGGTAAGCAAAATCTTCAGGAGAAAGAGTCGGATCCTTTTCTTTTGCTTCATTATAAAAATACTGAATTACACTGTTTCCGTGATGCTCAGAAATTACATCAATAATAACCTGCGGAAGATGCATCTGGCGTGCTTTTTCAACACCCTTCTTAACATGACTCTTAATGATTGTTGTATAAAGGTTTGGATTAATGTCGTTTTTACGTTCGTTTTCGCCCTGCTGATTTTCTACAAAGTATTCGCTCTGATCAATTTTACCAATGTCGTGATAGTAACCGCCGACTCGTGCAATAAGAGGATTAGCTCCAATTTCGCGGCACGCAAATTCAGCAAGCTGAGAAACCATCATAGAATGCTGGTAAGTACCGCTTGCTGTAATACACATTTTCTTAAGAAGCGCTGCATTTGTATCACTCAAATCCATAAGACGGAAAACAGATGCAGTATTGAGCATGTATTCAAGCGGTGTTAAAAGTCCCAAAGTCAGAATACCGGAAAGGAATCCGTTACAAAGAATACCTATAAAAAGCTTTGCATTTGAAATAAATGTTTCATTAAAGATAACAATCAAAAGTACAAAGAAAACAAGGTCAGATAAAGCAAGAATGATTGCGGCAAACACAAGATCAATTCGTCGTTCAACCTTGCGGACAATTGCTACAGAACACAAAGAAGTTGCAAGTGTATAAAGGAACGGAACAATATCCCAGTTGCCCGAGCCAAGTACTGCAAAAGCCATTACAAAAGAAAAAAGAACTGCAGAACTTTGCCCGTAAAGGATTGTGATAATCATTGCAAAAAGGCCCGCAGGAATAATTATACAAAGCGCATATGGCGAAGAACAGAACGGAAGTTTTGGCCCGAATGAAGCTGCAAAGAAAAGTATTAAAAGGAATATTACCTGAAGCAGCGGCTCCTGAAGTTTAACCTTCCGGCCAAACGGCAAGAGCGAAAACAAAAGATAATACATTATAGAAATCATCAGAAGATAAAGCAGCTTATTTGCAAAAGCCCTGTAGTCAATGTAAAGCGGAGACGCAATCATTTTCTTAAGCTTTGCGTAGGCTTCTTCTGTAATTTCAAATCCCTTGCGGATAATCTTTTCACCGGCAACAATTGTTACAGGATTTGCGTCATCTGCAGGAATAGTTTTTTCGGCAATAATTGTTCTGTCCGAAATCTGGCCTATTTCAAAATCTTCTATAGAGAAGCTTGCTACAGTTTCGCTGGTTGTAATTTTTGCAAATACAAGAGCCGAAATTGCAATGTAACCAATTAAAAGTAAAAGCAGAAACGGATATTTTGTTTTTATATACTGTCCACACGAAGAAAAGAAAACCGAAACCGGATTCTTTTTTTCGCCATTCTTATTGTTCTTCTGTTTGTTTTTCATGTTCATAAGCCCTTACAATTTTTTTAACAAGACGATTCCTTACAACATCTTCTGCTGTAAGTTCCATAAAGCCTATATCTTCTATTTTATACAAAATACTAATTGAATGCACCAGTCCCGAAACCTGTTTCTTAGGAAGATCAACCTGAGTAGTATCTCCGGTAATAAAAACCTTTGAATTTTCACCCATGCGCGTAAGGAACATTTTCATCTGCGAAACTGTTGTGTTCTGTGCTTCATCAAGGATTATTACCGCGTTGTTCAGAGTGCGTCCCCTCATATAAGCAAGAGGCGCAGTTTCTATTATACCTGCTTCTGTAAGCTTTCGTACAGTTTCAACACCAACAATTGTTTCCATTGCATCACGAAGCGGTCGCAGGTACGGATTAATTTTTTGTTCAAGGTCTCCCGGTAAAAATCCAAGACTTTCCCCTGCTTCTACAACAGGACGGGTTATAATGAGTTTATTTTTTTTGTGCGATAATACAAGCTTAAGAGCTTCTGCCACAGCAAGAAAAGTTTTACCACTACCCGCACTTCCTGTACAAAATACCATGTCTTTAGTCTGAAGAAGGTTTATATATTCTGCCTGATGCTGTGTTCTTGGGTAGATTTTCTTTAATGCGCCGGGAACTGTAATAGACATTTCGTCGGCATTTACTTTTTTCTGTGTATTAAGTACAGAAACAACAACATCTTCGCTGTTCATGCCGCCGTCATTTATTTCATCTACAATACGGTCAATTATAAACTGGAATTTTTCGCAGGTTTCTTTATCATCAGAAGGTATAGAAAGCTCATTCCCCCTTGTAAAAACAGAAACCCCTAAACTTTCTTCTATGAGTCGTAAATTGCTGTCATTAGTTCCACACACGCAGGAAATAATATCATTATCAGGAACTACAATTGTATATTCGCTCAAAAAATCCTCTATATTTATATTTTAATGTGCAAAAACATTAATTGCAAGTTATTTCAAGACCCACAAGGCTTCGTCATTTGCTTCATTGTATTCATGTGTTAAGTTAGTTTTAATGCTCTGCATTGGATTCCATACAATACCAATTGAAACATAAGGGTCATAAACATATTTAGAAACATTATTAATCTTCACTATTTTTGGTTCAAACTTAACAGTCATCTTAAAATCCCAGTCGTGAAGTTCATGGGTAAATGTCATATTAAGCGATTTTAACTTAAAACCCGAAGCCTTTCTGTTTTCATTAAAGGCTCCATCTTCGAAACACCAGCCGTTTACACCATATAATCCGGTTGACTGGAAAAGATCTGCAAATATTCTTGAAACAAAATTGTCTCCATAATAAGAATCAGATGCATATTTACCTGAATCTTTGAAGTACCAATATATTGTAGAATTTCTTATAGTTGCAGAGAAAGTGAGCTTCATAAATTCATTAATATTAAAAGTGAGTGACGGCAAAATCTGGAAATAACTGTTTGTAGGCTTAATAAAATCATAATTGATATTTGTAGAAAGTCCCGGTGTCCAGTTTATTCTGTTATACCATGCATAATGAGTTTTGTTAGGAAGTATATATGAAAGTGAAGCTGTGGTTGGAGTAAATTCTTTTTCACTTCGCTGAATATAACCTTTTTCGCCGTTTTCATTTGGTGTGTCTATATACAAATCATATTTGTATGTATAAGAACTTATGAATGAAATTGAAAGCTGTTTATAAGAAAGAGTAAGCCTGAGATTTTCGGGATACTTATCTTTTTTGTCTGTATTGTCATTGTAAACATAACTGAATGATTCAGAAAATTTTAATGTTGAATTAAAAAGATTTACGTTAAGCGACTGCTGCAAAGGATTATACTGCAAGGTTGAATCATCCTTGCTCTTTTCATAAACTCCTGTACCAAGGCTAAAGGTGACATAAGGGAAAACAAGATTTAAATTACCTGTATATTTTGCTGTTAAAGGTTTAAGCGTAGAAGAAAAAGTAAATGTCTGTTTAAACTTTGAATCAAGTTCTTTCATTCCAAGTGTAAGACTGATTGAGTTTGCAGTAACACTTTCAGGATCTGTGAAATCGAGCCACTGAGTTTCCCACTGAGGATTATCTGCATTGCCTGTAAACTTTCTTCTGAAAATTTTCATTGTATTATTCCAGGTAATTCCTGTTTCAGAAAAAGCCGGGATATATGTAAACGGCATAAAAGTGATTGAGTTTGTATTTACAAGATTTCTTACCTGCGCAGAATAATCTGTTTTTTTCAAATCTTTTGCTTTTGGATCTGTATAACCGTCTGTATTAGGATGTCCCTGCCATACAGGATCAAACGACAAAGCATTTCTCATTGTAAAAAAGTTTCCGCCGTAACCTAAAACGCTTGTTAAAGAAACAGGAGCTTTTAAGGTGTACATTGAAGACTGAATTTTATCCCATTGAAAATCTTCCGGTGTATTTAAATATGTATGATCAGTTTTGTCTTTTGGATTATAAAAAATCTGAGTTTTGAGATTTGAATTAAAAGTGTAATCAAGCTTATAAGAAAGACCGGCGATTTTTGCAACAGAAGTAGATGGATTATTTAATTCCGGCAGAACAGGTTCAGGAAGTTTTGGAGCTTCGGTTTTTTCTTCAGGTTCTTCTTTTTTTTCATTGTCAGTCTGTTCAGTTTTAAATTCATCAGGCTTATTGAGTTCAACAGGATATTTGATTTTCTGCGAATTTGATGATTTTTTGTTTTGCGGCCACTGGAATAAAGTTCCGTTTAAGCTTACAGAAAAATCGGCAGGAGTGACCTGGCTTGGGTAATAAAACTTTTTTTCAGGTGTTTTTTCTATCCATTCATTTTCATTTTTATAACGTGGGTCGGCAAGAAATACATCATTTGGTTTTTCAAGTGAACTAAAATACATGGAAGAATTTAGTTTTAATGAAATCGTATTTATATAAGGTTTTACCACAGCTGGAAGAGTTGGATTATAAGAAGAATCAAGCTTCCATTCAAATTGACTAACTTGGGGTGTGGAAGTAACTGGATTATTCAACTGGTCACTATTGCTTAAATCTATAAGATATGAAATCCAGTCCATTGATTCTTCACGCGAATTAAAATCACCTTGAAAGGACGGATCAGAATATAAAGGCATAGAAACTCTAAGAGTAAAAGGCTTTGAAAGAATAAAATTAAGATTTGCTCCATAACGGAACGGAAGCTTAAGACCTAAAAAGTTTGATTTATCATAATACATGTTTCCAGAGCGGGACAAAGCTGAATAGTCAAAACCGTTTTGAAATACAGTATTACTAAAACCCAAAAGCACATTGTAATTCAGGCTTGTAATATACTCGCGGGATGGTCTTAAGTTTGCTTCTACTCCAACCATTCCACCAAGATTTGCATACCAGTCTGCAAGAACTTTCACATAAGTTGAAGTGTCGCCTTTATAACTTTCATCAAGATTATGAAGCATGAGTCCCTGGCGTTCCTGCTCTTTAAGTTCTGTAGGCTTCATAAAATTGTAAACAGCCTTTAGTGATTCTTCGGTTGAAGATTCTGTAGAAGTTGTGGAAGAAGAAGATGATGATGAATTATTTGAATTATTGCTGTTCAGAGGTTTACGACCTTTTAAGTACAAGGTTGTCTGAACATATTTTCCTTCGCGAATCTTTGAACCAAAAACAGGATTATAGATAAGCTCATCTTTCGGGTAGTAAAAAACTGGGAAATACATTACAGGAACAGGGCCTACATAAAGCAGCGCATTCAAAAAGGCAAACTCACCGCCCGGAAGAAGCCAGGTTCTTGAAGCATCTATGTGCCAGTGAGGATCTTCTGCATCGCAAAAAGTCAGACTTGAGTTTTTAAAAGCAATTGTATTGTTTTCGCTTTTACCGAATATGTCAGAAAAAACAATGAGCGTAGAACCCGAAGGAAGATTAAGTGCATCGCTTTTTGTCTGAATTACACGGCCGTCGTCAAAAATACCTTCGAGTGTAGAAGTATTCATAAGAAGCGATGTAGCAGTTGTTGTTTCGCCACCGGCAGAAGAACTTTTTGTTAAGATTTCTACGCCACCTTCGGCATAAAGCATTTCTGTTTTGCGGTCATAAGTAATTTTGTCTGCTTTGATTTCTGAAACAGTAGAGCCCTTTGCAACAGAAATTTCAACATTGCCTTCTAAGACAATTGTATCCTGACCTTCATCTTCGTCTGAACTATTTTTCTTGCTTTTTTCATAAGTTGTCTGACGGGCATTTTTTATAGTTATAGTTGTTGTTTCTGTTTCCTGAGCGTAAAGAAGACTCATTCCACTTACAAAAAAAAGTGAGAACATGAGAATTATTGTCATTATCGGGCTTGACCCGATAATCTTTCTTATAAAAGATTGCCGTGTCAAGCACGGCAATGACATTTTGTCGTGTAGACTTCTCACTTATCTCTTCCCTCCCAAATCCTGCAAAAATGCGGCGGTGTGACTTTTCTTGCACTTAGCAACTTCTTCAGGGGTTCCGCAGGTTACTAAGGTTCCGCCCTTGTTACCGCCTTCCGGTCCTAAGTCTATTATATAATCACACTGCTTTATTACGTCAAGGTTGTGTTCAATCATTACAACAGTGTTGCCGTTATCTACAAGCCGCTGAATTACTGCCATAAGCTGCTTTACGTCTGCAAAATGAAGACCTGTTGTTGGTTCGTCTAAGATGTAGAGAGTCTTGCTTGTTGCAGGGCGTGCAAGTTCGTTTGCAAGCTTTACACGCTGAGCTTCACCGCCACTGAGTGTTAATGCGTTCTGTCCAAGCTGAATATAGCCAAGGCCTACAGATTGAAGCGTTGCAATCTTTCTATATATATGTGGAATACTCTGGAAAAAGTCGCAGGCTTCATCAATGCTCATGTTGAGAACGTCGTTTATTGATTTTCCTTTGTATTCAACTTCAAGTGTTTCGTGATTAAAGCGTTTACCGCCGCAGACTTCACACTGAATGTATACGTCCGGGAGGAAGTTCATTTCAATTACAATTTCGCCGGCACCCTGACAGTTTTCGCAGCGGCCACCTTTTACGTTAAAGCTGAATCGTCCCTTCTGGTAGCCGCGTGCCTTACTTTCCGGCAGGCTTGCAAAAAGGTCTCGGATTGCGTCGAATACTCCGACATAGGTTGCAGGGTTACTGCGTGGGCTGCGGCCAATCGGTGACTGGTCTATGTTGATTACTTTATCTACGCCGTCAATGCCTTCTACGCTATCGCAGGCTCCTACAGGATAATTTGTGCGCATAATCTTGTTGCTTACAGCCGGGTAAAGAATGTCGCTCATAAGAGTTGATTTACCGCTGCCGCTCACGCCTGTGATACAAGTGAAAGTTCCAAGCGGGATTTGAACGGTTACGTCTTTGAGGTTGTGCTCGCGGGCGCCGTTTATCTTAATGAACTTTCCGTTTCCAGGGCGGCGTTTTGCTGGGAGGTCCATGCGCAAGGTTCCGGCAAGGTATTGTCCTGTGAGACTTTCTTTTACTTTGGCAACTTCATCCGGGGTGCCGGCAGCTACTACTTTACCGCCGTTTATTCCGGCTCCAGGGCCAAGATCTATGAGGTAATCTGCAGTGCGCAGGGTTTGTTCGTCGTGTTCTACTACAATTACAGTATTTCCGTTATCGCGAAGGTTGAGCAAGGTGTCTATGAGGCGCTGGTTATCACGCTGGTGGAGACCGATACTTGGCTCATCAAGAATATACATAACTCCGCAAAGCGCAGAACCAATCTGAGTTGCAAGACGGATACGTTGAGCTTCTCCACCACTTAAGGTTTCGGCAGCGCGTTCCATAGTAAGATACTCAAGACCAACATCACGAAGGAATCGGAGGCGTGCTCTGATTTCCTTAAGAATCTGAGTTGCAATCTGTGCTTCACTTTCGGTAAGGTCAAGGTTATCAAAAAAGTCTATAGACTCTGCAACAGACATTTTACAAAGTTCAAAAATATTTTTTCCGCTTACAGTAACACCAAGAGCTTCAGGACGCAGGCGCATTCCATGACAGGCAGAACATTCATGAATTGCCATGAACTTTTCTTCGATGTTCGTGCGCATTGCCTCACTCCAGGCTTCACGGTGACGGCGGGTCATTTCCTTTACAACACCAACCCACGGGCGGTTATATTCAGAATAACCTTCCCCGCTCTGCTTCTGGTAAATCCAGTGAAGTTTTTTGTCGTCGGAGCCGTTCCACATAAAGTCAAACTGTTTGTCGGTGAGCTGGTCAAAAGGTGTGTCTAAGGTAAAGCCCGCTGCTTCAGAAACTGCGGTGAATATGCTTCTGTTCCATTCAGAGGTCGGTGTAAAAAACGGAAGTCCGCCTTCATTAAAGCTGAGCGACTTGTCCGGCAAGATTTTGTCGTAGTCCCATTCCATTTTTTCGCCAAGGCCGGTACATTCAGGACAAGCTCCAAAAGGATTATTAAAGGAGAAAAGTCGCGGCTGCAAGTCGGGGATGGAAATACCGCAGTCCGGGCACGCATTCTTCTGACTAAAGAAAACCTCAGTAGTCTTGTCGTCATCAGGATCCTGGCGTGTAACAATTACAATTCCGTTTGCATTCTTTAACGCAATTTCAATTGAGTCTGCTAAGCGTGAACGGACTTCGTCAGATTTTTTAATTCGGTCTACTACAATTTCAATGGTATGCTTTTTCTGTTTATCAAGTTTTATTGAATCTTCAAGTTCTGCCATAACACCGTCTATGCGGGCACGCACAAAGCCCGACTTTTTAGCATCTTCAATTATTTTAGTATGCTCACCCTTCTTCCCGCGGATAACAGGAGCAAGCACCTGCATCTTAGTCCCTTCCGGCCAGCCCATGATAGTATCAATAATCTGATCAACAGACTGCTCCCGAATCTCCCGTCCGCACTGAGGACAATGAGCATGCCCTGTACGCGCAAAAAGCAGACGATAAAAATCATAAATCTCGGTAATAGTTCCAACAGTAGAACGAGGATTTTTATTTGTAGATTTCTGTTCAATAGAAATAGCAGGTGAAAGCCCTTCAATCAGGTCAACATCAGGCTTATCCATTCGCCCCAGGAACTGACGAGCATAGCTGGAAAGACTCTCCATATAACGACGCTGTCCTTCTGCAAAAAGCGTATCAAAAGCAAGAGAAGATTTTCCCGACCCGCTAAGCCCCGAAATTACAACAAGCTTATTCCTAGGTAAAGTAACATCTATATTTTTAAGGTTATGCTCCCGCGCACCTCGAATAACAATCTTTTCTTCTGCCATAATTAGTCTATTATAGCGTATTTGAAAGTTTAACTAAAGGGGAAAGATTTACTCTGGATTCTGCTTGACTTACTCTATCTATATGATATATTTGAATTGTCCGAGTTCTGATTTATCCAGCCTGGGGCAACTTAAAGGCATCAAATTGGTGCCTTTTTTTTTATTTTCACTTACCCCTTGTTTTATTGTTGAACAAACTCAAGCGACTTTTCTTCGAGAAGTTTAAAATTGCAACATCGTTTTGCTAAAGATGAATCAGGCATCTGTAAACATTTTTCGTATAGCTTTTGAGCTTTGCTTTGTAATAACTCTGAAACTTCATCTATTAACGCTTTTTCTTTTTGCAATAAATAAATGTAATTCGTTCTTTCCTTATCATCCTTAAAATAACGATAATTTGAAATTTTATCATATTTAAGTTGGGTTATACATGAATCAGGAACAGGTATCATATTATTAATGTTTAATACCGCATATAAGTAGTTAGTAGTTTTGTCCTGCAGTTTATGAAAGTCTAAACTATTTGACATTCGTTCATGTTTCGATTTGGCAGAAGAAATTGGTACATAATATTTGAATTTACCAATAGTTAGAATTGTTCCAACATGAATTTTCAGTTTGTCATCATAATTGACAAAACCAACAGTTTTATCAAATTGTAATAGGAAACGTATATACTCTTTATTTACGATGTACCAATTCAAATAACTCCTCCAAAAAAAATAAGGATGGAACATATGTCCATCCTTGCTTATAAACGATTGTTTTAAACGGACAATCTAACCGCTTTTAAACGGAAGTTTTTTATTGGACTTCCTAACCGCTAAGTAAAAATATAAGGCCAAAACTTCAAAATGTCAAGAAATCAAATCGAAATACTTTTAAATCGTTTTGAACTACTCCACCCCATACTTCCCGCTCAGCGCCAGCATAGCAAATAAGTAAAGACAGTTATCATAGTATCTTCTTTCACCCATGCGAAGCGGTGTGTCCCAGAAGCGGCGAACTATTTTTTCAGCAGCGGCCGATGCGGCAGAAGAACAAGCCATAGTTGTCTGTGCCAATGTTGCGAGCAAGCCAACCGGATGCAGCGCTTTTTCTTCAGTTCCATCTGGTAATAACACAGGCGTTCCATCTATGTGATATTTTTTATAATCAGCAGGATCAATATCTGCAAAAAAGTTCACAAGATTATCTGCAATCGTTTCAAACTCAGGATTATGTCCATGCCACAGAGAATCCAACCCAATGTTTGCCCCAGTTCTGTAGGCATCACTATAAAAATCTCCATGCTCAGGTGGCGGACCAAAAGGATTTGGAGTTCCGTCAAAATTACCATATTCCGGGTTCATACCTGTAACAGGATGACATGTCTTTGCCAGATACTCGCGGCTGGCATTCTCTGCACGTTTCCAGAAATCCCTGTCTTCTTCATCTGCCCACATGGCAAAATAATGATAAAAATGCATAAGATGATATGAAGGATCTGTAAAAGGACAAGCTGGTACAAAGAGCACGTAAGCATTTTCTGCATTCCACATAGGGAATTTGTGGTGAACGCATGTATGCAAAATGCGGCGGGCCCACATGGTGTAGTTGTAGATGCTTTCCCCTTCTGCATCACCCCACTTGCGGCCGGCCAGAAAGAGTGCCATTGCAAAAAATTCTTCCCCGTCTGGTGCAGGCCCCCAGGCATTCTTCTTGCCATCTGGGCCTACAGACCAGGCAAAGTATCCGGCCATCGGCCCTTCGGTCATGTACATAAAATCTACTGCGAACTTCCACATGCGGTCAAAAATATCTTTGCGGTCATTCATGACACACATCATCATGCCGTAAGACATTCCTTCGGTGCGGGCGTCGCAGTTTCCGGTATCCATAAAATAACCTGTGTCGCCGATTCCGTCAAAATAAAAGCGGGACCATGGTTTTTCAAAAATTTCTGTAAAAGTGTCTGCTACACGCTTGTCTATTTCGGCTGCGCTGTAGCCGTATTTCAAAAATGTGTTTTCCATGAGATTATTTTGACATAAAAGAGACTATTTGACTATTACAAAACTGTAAACTTATTGAATAATTATTGAGAAGAAAACCTGGAAAGAAAAAGCTTAGTCCTTTCCTGCTTTGGATTTTCTATAACTTCACCGGCATTTCCTTCTTCTACAATAACTCCACCATCCATAAAGATTATATGGGTAGAAATATCGCGGGCAAAGGCCATTTCGTGGGTTACTACAACCATTGTCATTTTTTCGGCGGCAAGCTCTTTTATAACTGCAAGAATTTCGCCGGTAAGCTCCGGGTCAAGCGCACTTGTAGGCTCATCAAAAAGCAGAACCTGAGGTTTAAGTGCAAGGGCACGTGCAATAGAAACACGCTGCTGCTGACCACCACTAAGCTGGCATGGGTATGAGTCTGCTTTTTCTGCCAATCCCATTCGTTCAAGCAAGGTCATGGCTGTCTGGGCTGCTTCGTCCTTTGACTTTTTGAGTACTTTAATCTGTGGCTGCATTACATTCTGCAAAACCGAATAATGCAGAAAAAGATTGAAGTTTTGGAAAACAAGTCCGCTCTGTAAAATAATATTATGGCGCTGCTCCTTATTGCAATACTGCCCCTTCTCTACCAGAGTCTGTCCACAAATAGTAATCGTACCGTCAGTAACATCTTCAAGCTGTGAGATACATCGCAGAATTGTAGATTTTCCAGAACCGCTAGGACCGATTATACTGAGCACCTGGCCCTTTTCTACAGTAAAAGAAATGTCTTTTATAACATCAAGAGTACCAAATGATTTTTTTAAGTTCTGGACTTTTATTATTTCTTCCATATTCCTCTTATGCAAGTGGATTGCTTCGTCCTTCGGACTCGCAATGACGGAAAACTTTATGTCATTGCGAGGAGCGCAGCGACGAAGTAATCCACTTTTAATTATAATAACTCAACTTTTTTTCTAACTGTCTGAACACAACAGACACAACCCAGTTCATAAAGAAGTAGAAAACTCCTGCAATGAACAAAGGCCAGAACGAGAACAACGCACCTTGTCTTTCCTTGGCAATCATCAAAAGCTCAGAAACACCGATTACAGAAACAAGTGCTGTATCCTTTACAAGAGTGATAACTTCGTTACCCATTGCAGGAACGATTCGTTTAATTACCTGCGGCAATATAATAGTAAAAAATGTCTGACCACGAGTGTAGCCAAGAACCTTACATGCTTCATACTGGCCCTTTGGAATTGATTCAATTCCGCCGCGATAGATTTCTGCAAAGTAAGCTGCATAGTTTATACTAAGGGCAATAATGGCAGCCGCAAATCTATTCCAGCGGAAACTTACATCATAACCCAAATCATTGAGCCATCGGATAAAAAGTCCTGGTCCAAAATATACAACCAGCAGCTGAAGCATAAGAGGTGTACCTCTGATTACAAGAAGAAATACATTTGTAATAAAAGATAAAACTTTGTTTTTTGACATTCTTCCCATTGTAATTGGCATTGCAAGAGGAATTGCAAAAAGCAGAGTCAAAAAGAAAACTTCGAGTGACACACAAGAACCCTTGAGCATCACTAGAATCATTTTAACGTATCGTTCCGAAATCATTTTATTTAGCAATTACAGAAATGTCTGAACCAAACCATTTAGCAGAAATTCTAGCAACAGTTCCGTCACCAGCCATTTCTTTAAGGATTCTTTCTACTTCGTCACGAAGTTCCGGTTCCTTCTTTCTAAAGCCAATTCCATACTCTTCGTTAGCAAGTGCCTGCTTTACAATAACAAATGGTTCTCCAGTCTGTGCAATAGAATAATTTGCAACAACGCTGTCCATTACAACACCGTCAACTCCGCCAACCTTAAGATCGTTCAAAGCAGTGATATTTTCCTTGAAAGAAACTGTGTCTCCCAAAGATTTCTTGAAATCAGGATTATCATCAATTGCTTCCTGAGCACTTGAACCGCTCTGGAAACCTACAGTCTTACCCTTCATATCTGCAAGAGACTTGATTCCGTCCTTCTGGCGAACAACAAGTACCTGTTCATTATCAAGGTAAGCAAAAGTCATAGACAAAGCATTTTTTCTGTCTTCTGTGATTGTAAAGCCGTTCCAGATACAGTCAATCTTACCTGTTTCAAGCTCCATTTCCTTTGCATCCCAGTCGATTGGCTGAGCCTTAAACTCTACGCCAAGACGCTTTGCAACTTCTTTTGCAAGATCAATGTCATAACCTACAATTTCATTATTGTCATCTCTAAAACCAAGAGGTGGGAAAGAATCATCAAGACCTAGAACAAAAACTCCGCGGGCCTTTAATGCATCTACAGCATTGCCAGATTTTGAACTTTTTTTGCTGCAACCACACAAAGCTAAAGCACAAGCAACAGCTGCAACAAGCAATATGTTTTTTTTCATATATAAACTCCTTTTTTTTCATAGATCCCGAACCCTGAACTTGTTTCAGGGTCAGGATGACAGTTATCATCTATTATATTTCTTCTTTTAATTTATTCAAGTATCATTGACATTTCACCCCATATTCCTATATTATGGATTACTATAAATAGAAACACACATAGAGGATTCAAATGATTATCAAAATCTTAATGCTTGTTATCTTCTTTGCCATTATGATTGGTGTCGGCGTTTATGCCCACAAACAGGCAACAGATGTTAACGGATTTGTTTTAGGTGGACGCAGCGTTGGTCCATGGCTCACAGCTTTTGCTTACGGTACTTCTTACTTTTCTGCCGTAGTATTTATTGGTTATGCAGGCCAGTTCGGCTGGAAGTACGGTATTTCTTCTACCTGGATCGGACTTGGAAACGCTTTCTTAGGTTCACTTCTTGCCTGGGTTGTAATGGGACGCCGCACACGCGTTATGACACATCACCTTGATGCAAAGACCATGCCTGACTTCTTTGGTAAACGCTTTCAGAGCCAGTCGCTCCGCATAGCAGCAGCCGCAGTTGCATTCATTTTCCTTATTCCATATACAGCATCTTTGTACAAGGGACTTTCAACCCTTTTCGGACTTGCCTTTGATATTGACTACAAATGGTGTGTAATCGGAATGGCACTTCTTACAGCAGTTTACGTAATCCTTGGCGGTTACATGGCGACAGCCATCAACGACTTTATCCAGGGACTAATCATGCTCGGCGGTATCATAGCAGTAATTGCAGCAGTTATCGCAGGCCAGGGCGGATTCTTAAGCGCACTCAACAAGCTTTCACAGATTCCTGCAGACCCGTCAGTTGCCGCAGCCCCACTCAAAGGCATGAACGGAATGTTCGCTTCTTTCTTTGGACCAGATCCACTCAACCTTCTTGGTGTAATCATCCTTACATCACTTGGTACATGGGGTCTTCCACAGATGGTCGGAAAGTTCTATTCAATTAAATCAGAAAAAGCAGTAAAAACAGGAACAGTAGTTTCTACAATATTTGCAGTAGTTATTGCAGGCGGCTGTTACTTCCTTGGTGGATTCGGACGCCTCTTTGACTCACCTGCAATTCACAGTGCAAAAGGAATCGTTTACGACAGCATAGTTCCACAGATGCTCGCAACCTTGCCGGATATCCTCATTGGTATAGTTGTAGTACTCGTACTTTCGGCTTCTATGTCTACACTTTCATCACTCGTTTTGACATCAAGCTCAACTTTGACTTTGGATATGCTCAAGATTACCTGCATGAAAAAGACAGATGAAAAGAAGACAGTTCTTGTAATGCGCGTTTTCATCGTAATCTTTATTGCAGTTTCTGTAGTAATCGCTCTTAATCCGGATAAGGTTCCATACATTGCCCAGCTCATGGGTTATTCATGGGGTGCTCTTGCAGGTGCTTTCCTTGCTCCATTCCTTTACGGACTCTTCTCTAAGAAGACAACAAAGGCTGCGGTATGGGCAAACTTTGTATGGGGTGTTGGAATTACAGTTGTAAACATGTTCCCTGCAATCCGCTTCATTCAGTCGCCAATCAACTGTGGTGCCGTTGCAATGGTAGGTGGTTTGATTATCGTTCCAATCGTAAGCCTGTTTACACCAAAACTCCCTTCTGCCGATGTAGACCAGATGTTCGCCTGCTACGAAGAAAAAGTTCAGGTTACCAAGAAGATGGTTCTCGTCGAAGAAGATGAGGAGAAATAAAACAGCGGGAGGCCCTTCGACAAGCTCAGGGACCACATTGGCTCGGGGGCCCTGAGACGAATGGGGTCCCTGAGCTTGTCGAAGGGCCCCATATTATTTAAAAACATTGACTAATCCCCCTTTTTCTTATAGAATTTAAAAATCATGGAAATACCAAGATTTAAACAGATTATTCCTATTTGTTTCGCAACAGACGACAATTACATTCCTTTTCTTGCTGTTGCTATTGCTTCTCTTCTAGATAATGCCGCTAAAGATAGATATTACAAGATTTATGTTCTTACAACACAGCTCAAGCAGGAAAACATTGACAGTATCCTTAAATTAAAGACTGTAAATTCTTCAATTCAGTTTATTTCGCTTGCAAAAGAACTCGATAAGATTCAGTCAATGCTTCATCTTCGCGACTACTACTCTAAAGAAACATATTACAGAATCTTTATTCCAAATATTTTCCCTGAATATGCAAAGGTTTTGTACCTGGACTGCGATATTACAGTTACAGGCGATATAAGCAAACTTTATAATACAGAAATCCACGGCTACTATGTTGGTGCTGCAATTGAAGAAGTAATGCAGACCTTTGAAGTATTCGGAAACTATGTAGAAAAGGTAGACGGCATTAACCGTAAATCATATTTTAATGCAGGTATACTTCTTATCAACTGTCACCGCTGGCGCAGAAAGATGGTTGCAGAACGCTTTGTTGAACTTCTTGAAAAATATAAGTTCCGCGTTGTACAGGACGAAGATTACCTTAACGTTATCTGCCGCAACAATGTAAAATGGGTAAACCTTGGCTGGAACAAAACCTCTTACAAAAATGATGACTTTGACGACAAAGATCTTAATATAATCCACTGGAAGATGAACTGGCGTCCATGGAAGGAAAAAGGTGTTCTTTACGAAGAGCATTTCTGGAAATATGCAAAAATGACAGACTTCTACGACAAGTTCATTCAGATGAGAGACAGCCGCACAGATGCCGACCGTGCTAAAGATCAGGCAATGTTCGAAAATCTTTCTAAAATGGCAGCCGATGAATCTGTTGATCCAAACAACTTTGCACACACAATCGGTAAAGTAGGATTATCAAAGAAGATCTGGGACAGAATCATAAGATTCATTAAGTTCCGTAAACTTATCAATCTTAGAATATTCAGACAAAAGCTTTCATAATTCACCACAGGAGCTCTCTATGAAAACAATTCTCGACTGGAACGTATATGAGGATACTGCGCGCAAAACAATTGCAGAAGGTTGTGTTCTTCTTGAAAATAACGGAGTTCTTCCTCTTAAAAAGGACTCAACTGTTTCTGTATTCGGAAGAATCCAGACAAACTACTATAAAAGCGGTACAGGTTCCGGTGGTAAGGTTAATGTTGCCAAGGTCTGGAACATTGTAGAAGGCCTTGAAGAAAGCGGTTTTGTAAAGGTAAACCAGGACCTCAAAAAAGTTTACGAGGATTGGGAAAAAGAAAATCCTTATGACGAAGGTATGGGCTGGGGAAAAGAACGCTGGTCTCAGGACGAAATGCCTTTGACAAAAGAGCTTGTTTCAGAAGCAGCTACTGCCAGTGATGTTGCGCTTGTAATAATCGGGCGCACAGCAGGTGAAGACAAAGATAACTCTGCAACAAAAGGTTCATATTTTTTTACAGACGAAGAGTTTGATATGCTCAAACGCGTTCGTGAAGGCTTTGACAAGGTAGTTGTTCTTTTGAACGTTGGTAACATTATAGACATGGGCTTTGTTCAGGAAATAAAGCCTGATGCAGTTATGTACGTATGGCAGGGCGGTATGCTTGGAGGTCTTGGAACTGCAGATGTTCTTACAGGAAAAATTGCTCCATGCGGTAAGCTCACAGACACAATTGCAAAATCAATTACAGATTATCCTAGCGACAAATGGTTCGGTGACCTTAAAGAAAACTTTTACTGCGAAGATATTTTTACAGGTTACCGCTATTTTGAAACCTTTGCAAAAGATAAGGTGCTCTACCCGTTCGGTTACGGACTTACCTATTCTAACTTTAAGATTGAAACTGTGAATGCCAAAAATGACCTTGCTTCAAAACAGGTTAATCTTAAGGTAAAGGTAACTAATACAGGAAGCACTGCCGGAAAAGAAGTTGTTCAGATTTATATTGGTGCTCCAAACGGCAAGCTTGGAAAAGCTGCCCGAGTGCTTGCAGACTTTGAAAAAACAGAGCTGCTCGCACCTGGCGCTTCACAGGAAATTGATTTTACAATTCCATATTACAATTTTGCTTCTTATGATGACGGCGGCTACACAGGAAACAAAGCCTGCTTTGTTCTTGAAGAAGGAACTTACACAGTATATACAGGAAGCGATGTTCGCTCTGCGACTGAAACATTTAAGTTTGATTTGGGCGAGTTGCTCGTAATTAAAAAATGCGAAGAAGCTTATGCACCGGTACGTGCGTTTGAAAGAATGCATGCCAATGCAGACGGCTCTCTTACAATGCAGGCAGCACCTCTTTCTACAGTTGATATGTGGGAGCGCCGCAAGGAACGACTTCCAAAAGAAATTCCTTTTACGGGCGACAAGGGCTACAAGCTTAAGGACGTACTCGACGGCAAAATCACAATTCAGGGTTTTGTTGCTCAGTTCACAGACGAAGAGCTTGCATGCTTTACACGCGGTGAAGGTATGGGAAGCAGTCTTGTAACTCCGGGAACTGCGTCTGCTTTTGGAGGAGTTTCTCCACGTCTTAAGGACTATTACGGTATTCCGGTTGCCTGCTGCGATGACGGACCTTCCGGTATGCGCCTTGACTGCGGTATGAAGGCCTTCTCTCTTCCAAACGGAACTTCCATAGCTTCTACCTTTAACAAAAGTCTTGTAAAAGAGCTTTACACTTTAACAGGCCACGAAATGCACGCAACAAATGTTGAAAATCTTTTGGGACCTGGCTTGAACATTCACCGTCACCCGCTCAACGGACGAAACTTTGAATATTTTTCTGAAGATCCTTATGTAACAGGCGTTATTGGTTCTGCAATGGTACAGGGTCTCCAGGCAGCAGGAGTTACAGGTACAATCAAACACTTCTGCGGAAACAATCAGGAAGCTAACCGCCACGGAATAGATTCCATTATAAGTGAACGCGCTCTCCGTGAAATATATCTTAAGGGCTTTGAAATTGTTGTTCACAACGGTGGAGATTCTGTAATGACAACTTACGGAATTGTAAACGGCATTCACACTCCAAGTTCATACGACCTTAATACAACAATCCTTCGCGATGACTGGGGCTTTAAGGGAATTGTTATGACAGACTGGTGGGCTTTGCTCAACGAACCTGGTGAAACTCCAAACAGAACAAACTTTGCAGTTATGCTCCGTGCCCAGAATGATATTTACATGTGCTGCCCTGACGGCAAAACAGATGCCAGTGGCGAAAACACATTTAAGGCACTTGCAGACGGAACCTTGACACGAGCAGAGCTTCAGCGTACAGCAATAAATGTCTGCGAACACGTTATGCACACACAGGCAATGAAGCGTCTGCTTGGTACAGATGAAGACGTAGAAATCATAAACCGTCCTGCATCTCCTGATGATATAAATATGGAAGATGTTGAGTTTACAGAACTTGGAAAAGACGAGCTTGTTATAGATCTTACCTACAAAGAAAGCAAGGCAAATACAAACTTTGTACTTGCCCTTGATGTAAAGGAATTCGGAGCATTTGAAGCATCGCTTACTGCAAGCTCAGAGCTTGGTGAACTTGCACAGCTTCCTGTAACAATGTTCTTCCAGGGAATCCCAATGGCAGGCTTTACCTTCAACGGCACCGGCGGAAAAGATGTTACCATAACAAAAGAAATCCCGCTGGTCACAAGATTCAGCATTTGCCGACTTTTTGTTGCAACCAACGGGCTTAAGTTGAAACAGATCAAAATTAAATTCAAATCAAAAGATTGTAAAAGTCTTTTTGATATGTAAACTTTAAGGGCCCTTCGACAGGCTCAGGGACCCCGACGCATGTGGTCCCTGAGCCTGTCGAAGGGCCCTTTTAAATTAATTAGCCTTAATACTATTCTTCACAATAACGTCATGTGCTCCACCCTCGCGGATAGATGCTGCACTTACAAGTGTAATCTTTGCATTCTTCTGAAGTTCAGGAATTGTGAGTACACCACAGTTACACATTGTGTGAATAACCTTGCTTGTAGTAAGAGTAACGTTATCGTGGAGTGAACCTGCATAAGGAACGTAAGAGTCAACACCCTCTTCAAAGGCCATGCCCTTCTTTCCGCCAAGGTCGTAGCGCTGCCAGTTGCGTGCGCGGTTTGAACCTTCGCCCCAGTATTCCTTTACATAGTTTCCATTAACAATAAGCTTGTTTGTTGGAGATTCATCAAAACGTGCAAAGTAGCGGCCAAGCATTACAAAATCTGCACCCATTGCAAGAGCAAGAGTTACGTGATGGTCATAAACAATACCACCGTCAGAACAGATTGGAATATAAATACCTGTTTCTTCGTAATACTTATCGCGAGCTTTGGCAACTTCAATTGTAGCAGTAGCCTGACCACGACCAATACCTTTCTGTTCGCGTGTAATACAGATTGAACCACCACCAATACCAATCTTTACAAAGTCTGCACCAGCTTCGGCAAGGAAGCGGAAGCCTTCTGCATCTACAACGTTTCCGGCTCCAACTTTTGCGTTAGGCCATTTTCCGTGAATATCCTGCAAAGCGCGGCGCTGCCATTCTGTAAAACCTTCAGAAGAGTCAAGTGTCATTACATCAACACCTGCTTCGAGAAGAGCTGGTACACGATCCATATAATCGCGTGTATTAATACCGGCACCTACAATGTAGCGCTTCTGTTCGTCCAAAAGCTCGTTTGGATGTTCTTCGTGGCTTGCAGCATCCTTACGGAAAATCAAATAAAGAAGGTTTCCGTCGCTGTCTACAACAGGAAGCTGATTTACCTTTTTCTGCCAGATGATGTCGTTTGCTTCTTCAAGTGTAATTCCTTCGCGGCCCATAACAAGTGAACCAAGCGGAGTCATATATTCCTGAACTTTAGCATCAGGAGCTGCCTTTTTAATGCGGAAATCGCGGTCTGTAATAATACCCAAAAGCTTTCCGTTTGCAGTTCCATCAAGTGTTACGGCTACAGTTGAGTGTCCTGTTTTTTCAATTGCTTCAACAAGTTCAGTCAAAGTCTGTTCAGGACGAATATTTGTATCGGAAGTAACAAAGCCTGCTTTATAAGCTTTTACTCGGGCAACCATGGCAGCCTGATTTTCTATTGTCTGAGAACCGTAAATAAACGAAATGCCGCCTTCTTTTGCAAGAGCGACGGCAAGTTTATCGTCAGAAACGGCCTGCATTACAGCAGATGTCATAGGAATGTTCATAACAAGCGGACATTTTTCGCCCTTTTTCTTGTTATAACGAACTACAGGTGTCTGTAGGTTTACATTGGCAGGAATACAATCTGGTCCAGTATATCCTGGAATCAACAGATACTCATCGAATGTGTGTGACGGTTCTTCAAAAAAATAGGCCATGTTTCTTCCCCTTGTTATTAATAATTTAATCGGTAATTATATAATAAAGAAAAAAATAATGCAATGCCACCAAATTATCATGCAACAGCTGTTTTTTTCCGAAAAATGAGTATGACCCTTAAAAAAAGTCATTTTGCAGCAGTTTTATTCCTCCTTTTTATGTTATTTCCATCGTTTTCGCAGGAAAAATCACCGGAAGTTCGTCATAACTGGTGGGAACTGATTATTTACAGACCTCAGAATAACGGAGACTTAAATAATGTCCGCTGCTGGATAAAACTTGTGGATGCCGAAACTGGCGAAGATGTTACCTACACAAAAGCAAAAGCAACCTACGAATGGGCAAGCATTCCAGACAGAGTTAATTACTACCAGAAAACCTACTATCTTGAAGGCGGAATGGCAGCGCATTTTAACCTTCAGAAAGGAAAATATATAATCACAGTTTATACCCCAAAAGACAAAGCCGGATATTTTACAAGCCAGAATCCCTGCTCGAACGAAGGAGATTGGATTTCAAATGAATTTTACTACGACACAGAAAATCCAACAAAAGTAATATTCGTAGTTCCAACCGCAGACGACAACGGCTTTTATAACGGCGGCTGGTATATAGATTACAAGGCTCCCAAATACTTTAAATTCACAACACCCATACAATAATTCCCACAATGACAAGAACCCGTAATTATGGTATATTTAAATACTTGTGAATTTATTCCGTAGAAACTACCACATACTTTTAATTTCTCTTTTTGCTTCAATCCTGTTTTTTTCATGCGGAACAACACGTGTTGAACCTGCCCAGGTAATTGAAGAACCTGAAATTTCAGAAAGTGATCTTATTCAGGCAGAAGAAATTGACGACGGCACCATTTCCCTTCTTTTTGCCGGCGACATTATGGCTCACAGTGTAAACTATGTTATTTCTGATTATCCAAAAATCTGGCGTGATGTTAAATATATTATTGAACCTGCAGACCTTGCTTTTGCAAATATAGAAGCTCCTGTTGATGATACTAAAAAACCGCAGAATTATCCGAACTTCAACATGCCGCAATCTTATGTAGAAGCAGCAATAGATGCAGGCTTTGATGTTTTTTCTCTTTGCAACAATCACACAAATGATCAGGGTTTAAGTGGAATTCAGGAAACACAAAAAACTTCAAAAAGACTTGTTCAGCGCTCTAAAGAACGAGGCGAAGAAATATATTTTTCCGGCTTAAAAGACGGCAAGAAAGCCGATTTTACCTATAATCTTATAGAAAAAAAAGGCTGGAAAATTCTTTTTCTTCCTGTAACAGAAATCCTGAATCAGCCTTCATATTCTGATTATATTAATTTTATAGAAAACAGCGAAAGTGCCCGTAATGCCTTCATAACAAAGGTTAAAGAATTAAGACAGAAAAATCCCTGTGATCTTTTTGTAATTTCTATTCACGCTAACGAAACTGAATACACTCGAACAATCTTAGACTGGCGTGATGAATTTTACATGCAGTTACTTCAGGCTGGTGCAGATATTATCTGGGCTAATCACGCACACATAATCAAAGACCGCAAATACATTTTCTATCACGAAACAAATTCACAAAAGGTCATTATGTATGCAAACGGAAATACAATCAGTGGTCAAAGAACAAAGCCCGAGCTTACTTCTTCAAATCCAACCGGTGAACGAGACAACACAGGCGATGGTCTTATGGTAAAGCTCACCTTCAAAAAACAGGAAAACGGAAATCCGCCTACCCTTATTAATTCAGAAAACTTTTTTATAACAACATATATCAACACGGCAAATGAATATGTAGTAAAACCGCTTAATCAGGATTTTATTGATTATCTATGGGAAGTACCAAGGTCTGATTGGGCACGTTACATTAAACGCCGCATTGAAATTAACAAAAAATACACAAAGGATATAATTTTATGGCAATAGATTATAAGTCACTGCCCGTTTATGAACAGAAACAAAAAATCCTTGACTGTATGGAACAAAACAAAGTTGTAATTGTTGAAAGTCCTACAGGTTCGGGTAAAACTACACAGATTCCGGTTATTTTATATGAAGCAGGCTATGCTACAAACGGAATGATTGCAGTAACACAGCCACGACGAATTGCTGCCCTTAGCGTAAGTGAATTCATTGCAAAACAGATGAACACTCCTTACCCGGGACTCGTCGGTTACAAGATGCGTTTTGAAGATAATACAGGCGCAGACACCCGCATTAAAATTATGACAGACGGAATCTTACTTCAGGAAATGAAGCTTGATCCGTGGCTCAGTAAATACAGCGTTGTTATGGTTGATGAAGCTCATGAAAGAAGTTTAAATATTGATTTTATTCTGGGCCTTCTTAAACGAGTGCTTCGTGAACGTTCCGACTTTCATGTTATTGTTTCTTCTGCAACAATGAATACTCAGGCGTTCAGTGAATATTTTGACAATGCACCTATTGTTTCTATAGACACAATTACTTATCCGGTTAGCGTAATATACGACCCTATTCAAGGCGGCGCTACAACTGCAACAGAAGCAGGCTGCGATATTTTACTTTCAAAAATCTGTGCAACTGTAGACCGAGTTTTAGATAACGATGAAGGAAGTGATATTAACGGCGGAATACTTATTTTCCTTCCCGGTGAAAAAATCATTAAGGATTGTGTTGAACGACTTTTACATTGCCCTTTCAGCCGTCAGCTTCATATTCTGCCATTATATGGAAGGCTTGCAAAAGAAGAACAGGAACGTGTTTTTGATGATCCTCCTGCCGGTAAGAAAAAAGTAATTGTAACAACAAACATTGCAGAAACTTCTGTTACAATTCATGACATAACTACAGTAATTGATTCCGGTCTTGCAAAGTTGAACTTCTACAGCCCGCGAACCTTTACTTCAAGCTTAAACGAAACTCCTGTTTCAAAGGCAAGCTGTAATCAAAGAAAAGGTCGTGCCGGACGTACCCACGAAGGAACATGTTACCGTCTTTACAGCCGTAAAGATTTTGATTCCCGCCCGCTTTATACAACAGAAGAAATCTACCGCACAGACTTAAGTGAAGTAGTTCTTCGAATGGCCGAGCTTGGCATTACAGATTTTTATGATTTTGATTTTATTGCTTCTCCTGGCCGCGAAGGAATTATTGGCGCTGTAGATACACTTCACATGCTTGGAGCATTGGACGACGACAACACACTTTCAGCAATTGGAAAGATGATGGTTTTGTTCCCGCTTGAACCTCGCATAAGCAGAATTATTGTTGAATCTGTAATGAGGTTCCCGGATGTACTTGATAAAACCTTGATTGCAGCAGCATTCCTTAGTACAAATTCTCCTTTCATTCTTCCTGCAAATGAAGAAATGGAAGCACGTAAGGCACACCACCGTTTCCGCGACATGCAGGGAGATTTTGGAACTTATATAAATCTTTTTAATGCATACAAGCAGACAGATAACCGCGAAAAGTTCTGCAAAAAGAATTACCTTGATGAACGGGTAATGGCCGAAATTGATAATATAAACTACCAGCTTGGACAGATAATCGGCGATACTATGGGCATTCCTATTGTAGAAGGCAAAGGCAGCATGAGTGATTATCTTTGTTGTATTGCAGCCGGTATGATTCAGTTTGTATGTATCCGTACAGGCCGCGAAAATTACCGTTCGCTTACTGCAGACCATATATGTATTCATCCGGGCTCTGTTATGTTCCGTCAGGATCCGCTTTTTATAGTTGCAGGAGAAATTGTAAGAACCTCGCGCATTTTTGCAATGAGCGTTTCTCCCCTAACAAAACCAATGCTCGATATTATTAACCCAAAACTGTTTGAACGGCTGAAGGCTTGTAAGACGGTAAGGAAGTTTGAAGAAGATAGCCCTATGTCATTGTCGGGCTTGACCCGACAATCTCGTTCTAAGAGAGATTCCCGTGTCAAGCACGGGAATGACAATGGTCGTTCAGGGAATGACATTCCACAAGGCGAAGTCCTTTCTCTTGGCGACTTTGTTTTTGAAACAGTTAAAATCAAAGGAAAGAAAACTGCCCTTTTACCGCTTGAATATTTAACACTTGCTGTAAAAACAGAAAAAGACAAGAACAAGCTTAATGCCTGTGCGAACTTGCGCGGTCAGATAAAAATCAAAAATTATGGTCCGCTCATGGATGGCGAAAAAATGGGCACTATCATAAATGCTGTGCAGAACCTTGATCTTATGCCTCTTGCCGAAAAGCGCTGGAGCCGCCAGCTTAATGCAAACATTTATGATCCTGTTGGAAAAGAAAGCCTTATAGATTCTTTAGACTGGATTATGCATACCGCCATTGCCAAACAGAAAAATAAAGAATGCGGTTTTATTACACTCTACAATGACGGAAGCGGCAACTACTGGTACAAGGTAACAAGAGGCTTCAACACTGCAGTTACCGAATCGCACCACAGCCTTGAAATGCTTATAGAAGAAAACGTAGAGTTTACCTACGAGGAAGAACAGAAGATTAATGGTGTGCTGTCGCTCGTGAATAAGCTTTATGAATAAAAGATTCCCGGGTCAAGCCCGGGAATGACACTCTTTTGTCATTGTCGGGCTTGACCCGACAATCTCTTATTTAGCATCAGCGTTTTTATTCTCTTCTTCCTCTTCTTCAATGCCAAGTAACTTTTGAGCGCGGGTTTTATTCGAACTGTTTTTCTTTTCGTTGGCAATTGTATTTACGTAGGCTTCGAGTGACGAAGATTTTTTCTGTTTGTACATATCAAGTCCAAGCGAAACTGTTGTTGAATCTTTTGACTGTAAATAAAGAGCTGCAACTTCGTCATAAGATTTCTTGTAATTCTTTACCATTTCTTTTGCAATGGCATAACGAAGATCTTTTCGTTTATCATCTTCTGCTACTGTTTTTGCAAGTTCAATTATTTCTTTTTCGCCTGCGTGATCTTCTTTAAGCAGAACTTCTACAATTTTCTTTTTTGTTCCGTCTGCTACTTTTTTATCATTAAGCTGAGTAATTAAAAAATCATTACCTTCATCTGTATTCAAAGCAGCAATTGCGGCATAGCTTTCTTCTTTGATAACCTTTTCGGCATCATTTTTTACACGGTAAATCAAATAAGGAACTGCATCTTTTGTATCATTTTCTTTAACTGTACGGATTGCTTCCTGTCTTACTCGCCAGTATTCATCACGAATTCCCTGAATTACTGTTGCCTTAGCTTCTACAACATTCGGGAAATGACTTAGACCTTTTATTACATACTGGCGCAGGTTTGGATCTGTTTCATCAAAATGTGCTACAAGAATTGGAACAGATTTTTCTACTTCCATAAGTCCAAGACTTTCTGCGGCATACATTCTTACAAAAGTGTTTTCATCATCATTATCAAGAATATCTACAAGCTTGTCCCATGTTTCTACAGCATGCATCTTACCGCAGTTACGCATAAGGGTCTGTCGCTGAGCATCACTTAAATCTTCGCGTTCAAGATATTCAACAAGGAACATTGCTTCTTCAGGGCCGCCAATGTCTCCAAGTGTTGCAATTGCATCATTAAAATAATTTTCGTTTTCACTTTCGATAAGTGTAATTACAGCAGGAATTGCGGCAGTAGTTTTTACAGCACTTACATACTGGAAAGTTGCTTTTACTACTGCACTTGTTTCATCATAGGGATCGTTCAAAAGGTCTACTGCATAATCTTCAAGACAAGGGTCTTCGGCTTTTGTAAAATATTTTAAAACCTTTTCCTTGATTACAGAGCTTTTTGTTACCTGAAACAAATCATAAATTTCTTCTGTAAAACGAGGGTCCTCATTTTTTAAGAGCGTGTCGAGCAAAGTCGAAATTTCAGAAGGAACACCATAGCGGATTGTATTACGATTATTTTCTTCGTCTTGTGGAGTTTCATCCTTTTCGGCAGCAGCAGCAGCCTTTTCTTTATCTATAGGCTTTGGGCGCTTTGCAGGAGGAACTTCGGCATAACCGCCTTTTGATGCAACAACAGTTGGTGTATCATCGTCCACATCCTCCTGGGCAAAACAAAAACCAAATAAACTGAATATTAAAAGAAAAAGAAATATTTTTTTCATAATATACCTCCAAAAAAAATGGATTGCTTCGCCACGCTCGCAATGACGTCATTGCGAGCCCGCAGGGCGTGGCAATCCACTAAACTCCCTGATTAAACTTCTCCAGAAAATTCCTCTTATATTCTTCAAACCTATCCTTTGTAATGGCCTGACGTATTTCATACATCATATTCTGTAAAAAATACAGGTTATGGTATGACGCAAGTATACAGCTAAGGATTTCCTGTTCCTTAAAAAGATGTCTTAAATAACTTCGGGAATAAGTGCGGCAAACTTTACAATTACATTCAGGGTCTACAGGGCCAAAATCATGAGTAAAACGCTCCTGTTTTATAGAAAGATTGCCTTTGCGGGTAAAATATGAGCCGTTTCGGGCATTTCTTGTTGGAAGCACACAGTCAAACATATCTACACCGGCTGCCACCGCGTCCAATATATACTCCGGAGTACCAATACCCATTACATATTTAGGCTTTTCTTCCGGCAGATACTGACAGGTGTAATTCATGAAGTGAACAAACTCATCATGAGGCTCCCCTACACTAAGGCCTCCAATTGCAATTCCCGGAAGGTCAAGCGACGAAACAAACTCTGCACTCTGGCGGCGCAGGTCTTCGCTAAAGTGTCCCTGAACAATCGGGAACAAAATACCTTTATAGCCGTTTGCCTGTGCCTGCTCCCATTCTTTTTTTGCACGAACAAGCCAGTCACTTGTAATACGTAACGCCTTTTCTGCAGCCTTGCGTGTTTCATCATAGCCTGTACAAACATCAAGCTGCATTTGAATATCGGAATTAAACTTAACTTGAGTCTGCACAACATTTTCGGGAGTAAACATATGGTAGCTTCCGTCTATGTTGCTTTGAAACTTTACGCCTTCATCTGTAATCTTACGAAGCTTACTCAAAGAAAAAACCTGAAAACCGCCTGAGTCTGTAAGAAAGTTCTTGTCCCATTTAGAAAAACCGTGAAGTCCACCAGCTTCCTGAATTAAATCTGCACCCGGACGTAAAAAAAGATGATATGTATTTGCAAGAATAATTTCGAATTTAATTTCATTCAGAAAATCATTTGGCATTGCCTTTACAGTTGCGTTTGTTCCAACAGGCATGAATACAGGAGTCTGTACATCTCCATGCGGAAGATGAAGCACACCAGTACGCGCTTTGCCGTCTGAGGATTTGTGGTGTATGTCAAAAATTGATGTCATAATTTCTCCAATGTGTCATTGCGAGGAGTGTAACGACGAAGCAATCCACTTTTTGTACGTGGATTGCCACGCTTCGCTCGCAATGACGATTAATTCTCTACGTCCTGCTGAATTTTAACAGCACTCCTGCTATAAACAAGAACACTATATCCGGCAACCAGGCCCCCATAAACGGAGTAATAACTCCAGTTTTTGCAAGTACCATTGTTGCCATCTGGAATACATAAAATAAAACAACTGCGGCAATAGAAAGTGACAAACTTATTAAAAGAACATTCTTTCTTGTTTTTCCTGTTACTCCAACCGCAAGAAAAGCCGCTATAAAAAGAATAAACGGAAAAGCAAACTTCTTATAGTATACAGAAAGAGGCTCGTTATAAGGAAGCCCGGCTTTTTTAAGATGATTTATATAAACCTTTGCGTCTGCCGCATTTACACTTGCAACATCAACAGTATTCTTTCTGAATATTTCATAACTTTCTGTAAGCAGCGATTTAAATTCATCATACACAGAAGTTTTTTCAAGACTTTCGCCATTATTTACAAACTGAACAGCATCTTCAAGTTCCCAGACAAGTTTTTCTTCGTTCCACAATGCCTGGTTTGCGTGAATGATTGCCTGAAGAGTTTTGTTTTCATCACGAATTACAAAGTATACATTTTCGAGTCTTTTTGCAGAATCGCGGTAACGGCGTGCCTTGTAAATAATCCTTCCTGAATCTGAAAGAACAACAATATTATCATTATTTGCAGATTCTTCCTGGTCAAGCAGTTTTTTCTGCAGCGCTGTTTTTTGTTCCAGCGTATTTACAACAAGCTTATCTTCAAGGAAAAACATTCCAATAGAAAGAAGCGCTCCTGTAATTAAAACAGGCAGAACAAATCTGAACAACGAAACTCCGGATGCAAAAAGTGCTTCCATTTCGTTCTTTGCATATAAATCACTAAGAATGTAAGTTACCGAAAAAAGAAAAGCAATTGGCGCTGCATACCAGATTGTTTTTGGAATATACAAAATCATTACACGGAATACTTCCTTACCTGGAGCATTCATTTCAAGGTAACGCGAAATATTCATGAACAAATCTACAAGATTCAGAATAAGTGCTATGAAAATAAGAGAAACAATAAAAAATGGAATAAGCTTTCGCAGAACGTATTCAACAAATTTCATTGCTCCCCCCTATTTCCTTATAAGATTAACGCTCAAAAGCACTGCAATTACTGCAATCAAAATATTAGGCACCCATATACAAAGGAACGCATCCATGTTTACACGCGTAACCAGAAGCTGCCCCGAAATCTGCATTGCCCAATAAAGAACACAGATTATTATACCGGTAAAAAGTCCCATTGTAAGACCGTTATGCTTACCGAACAAAAACGCAATTGAAAAAGCAAGGAACGCAAAAAAGATTGAACCAAACGGAATTGCAAACTTTTTATAATATTCCATCATCCAGGTATTTATACGAAGAACATCTTCATCAGGATCTGCTTTCATAGAAAGTATTTCTTTTCGTAAATCATAAAAAGTCATCTCACGCGGATTCTTGCCGCTTCTGCCCGTAATAACTGAATCAAAAATATTAAGGACTGTTTTTTCTGCCGAAAGCACATCGTAATTTGAAAAATCATTAAGGTCAAAAGTTGTCATCATAGATTCAGACATATCAAGCTGCAAAAGCACACCCTGATTTTTTGCTCCGACAAGGACAGACTCACCTGCAACAATTATTGTTTCCTCGTCTGAATCGCGTTTTGTAAAGAAAATAATATCAGAAACCTTTGAGTCATCTACATCGCCTATTACAACGGTAGAGCTGCCGATTTGTTTTACACTGTTAGGTTCCAAAACAACAGTAGGATTCGACCTCATTATCTGGCGGTAAAGCTGATTGTACTTGATTGTTCCAAGCGGCAGAAGGTAATCATTTACAAAAAAAGAAATAAGCGAAATTGCCATGCCAAGCACAAGAACCGGGCCCAGAATTGACCTGAAGCTGAAGCCCGAAGCTCTGAAAATCAAAATTTCATTATCGCTTGCCATGCGTCCAAGACACATTAAAAATCCTACAAGAGTTGCAAACGGAGCCGACTGTGCAATAAGAGCGGGCATACTGTAAATCATTATTTTTGCTACATCTTTAAAAGGTGCGCGTTTAGAAAGCATGTCTTCGCCGATTAAAAGAATCTGATTTGCAAAAAAAACAACAAACAAAAAAGCAAAGCAGATAAGGAAATAATAAAAGAGCTCCCTGTAGAGATATTTAATTAAAATTCTTCTTCCAAGAGCGGAAGGCTTAGACTCCGGTTGACCCAAACCCCTTTTCTCCTCTTTCGGTGCTCGATAAAGAATCTGTAATTTTAAAAGCTGCAACTGTAACAGGGCTTAATATAATCTGAGCAATTCGTTCCCCGTTATTTACAACAAAATCATCTTTTCCAAGATTAATAAGAATAATTTTAAGTTCACCACGATAATCGCTGTCTATAGTACCTGGAGTATTTAATACTGTAATTCCATTTTTAGCTGCAAGACCGGAACGTGGACGAACCTGAATTTCATACCCTTGAGGAATTTCAAAAAAAAGTCCTGTTGGAATCATTGCAAAAGAACCGCTTGCAATTGTTACCGGTTCCTTTAATAAAGCACAAACATCTGCACCGGCAGCACCATCTGTTTTATAAGAAGGAATAACTGCTCCTTCAGAGGCAACAACTTTTACTTCAATAATATTCATACTATAACTATATCACTTTTTAAGAAACTTAACAAATTCTGCTTGAGGAAGCGGCTTTGAAAAGTAGAAGCCCTGAAGATAATCGCAGGCATTATCGTTTCCGCATTTAAGTTCAACAAACTGCTGGGCGCGATATTCTGTTTCTATGCCTTCTAAAAGAATCTTTTTATTAAGTGCCTTGAGCATATGAATTGTATCTAATACAAGAGTCTCGTTCAAAGGATCTTCTATTTCGTCAATAAATTCCTTATTGATTTTTACAATATCAAACGGCAGTGTGAGTAATTTTTTGATATTTGAAAAACCTGTACCGTAATTATCAAGAGAAAATTTAATTCCCATTCTATTTAGAATATTTATATTCTTTTCAACAATCAAAGGATTTATGCTCGCTGCATTTTCTGTAATCTGAAGCCTGAGCTGTTCCGGTGCTATATGATATTTATCAAGCCAGTCTCTGATTTTTACAACAAGATCTTTTTCAAAGCACTGGGCAAAAGACATATTAACTTCTATGCTGTCAAGGTCTAATGCTCTTCCTTCATCACTTCCAATAAACTTACATACATTTTCAAGAACAAAATCACCGATTATATATATTTTATTTGTTCGTTCTGCATAATTTACAAACAAAGCAGGCGGAATGTCTCCATATTCAGGGTCGTTCAAACGTACTAAAGCTTCGGCCCCTGTATATTTCTTTTCTTTTACAGAATAAATAGGCTGATAATAAATTTCAAAAAGGTTTTCATTTATTGCCCTGTCTAAAATCTTATCAATGTTATTTCGGATAATAAAATCACGGTCATTTACATAATCGCGGAACCATTGAGTTTTTCCGTTTGGTTCAAGAATCTTATAGAATTCTTTTGAAAGATAAACAAAATACTCATAATTAGAAACATCTTCAGGAGCACGAATTACACAAATACGTGTATCAAGATTAATACGAACACCATCAAGAATAAAGATTTGTGAAAAATAGCGCTCAAGAGAATCGACAACTTTGTCTAAAGCTATATCTGTTTGATTTTCTGTAGGAAGCGCAAAAACATAATCATTAAGATAGTAAGGTAAAGCACGCAGCTTCTTTTTACGCGAAAGCTCATTCAAAAATACAGTGATCTTTTTCAAAAGCTCATTAAACTTATCAATTCCTACATACATATTGATGTTTCTGTGATTTGTAATCTTTATAAAAATTACTTTTACAGGAACTCCAATTTTCATTGCTTTATTAAGTTCATTTTCAAAGGCAAAGGAAGACTGAGCTAATGTTTCGGGATTAACAAGAAGTTCCGGCCGCTGAATAGTTGCAAAAGCAAGATAACAGGTAATAGCCAGAACGAACATTTCTATCTGAACATGCGGGAAGAAAGACTGGAAAATATATAAAAGTCCATTCAACGGAAACAAAGATATACTGTATGCAATCTGAGTTTTCTTAAGGATTTTTCTATACATTAAAATCATTATGAATCCAAAGAAAAGCATAAGGACAATACTTACATTCACAATGATAATAGGAGCTTGTATAGTTATGTTCATTGATTTATCAACTGTAAACAGTATATGCTTAATGCAGTCCATAAGGATATAAAGAACCGGCACATTAAATATAAGAATCATGATTATTTTATAAGTGTCGTTTCTATAAAAGACAGGCAGAATACCTGTTGAAGAAAAAATAAACAATAATCCTACAGCATAAATATAACAGCGGGAAATTAAATATAAATAGATAAAAAGCTTTAAGGCAAAAACTGAAGATGTACTATATACACAATGACGCTGAATAAGCTGGTATATAATGCGGAATGTAATAGTTGTGCAGGCTACAATAAGAAGCGATAAATATAAACTGTTTGTACGACCCTTTACTCTGTTCTTTGTTAAATTAGAAACAATCAGGGTTATGAAAATGAGAAGCGATGTAATGTCACACATTAACCAATCATTCATTCTGTGTGCTCCTCAAAAATTCAAAAAAGTCGTTTTGCGAAAGCGGCTTTGAAAAATAAAAGCCCTGTATATAATCACAACCGGCATTACGGAAATAATCAAAATCTTCGTATGTTTCAATACCTTCAATAAGTATTTTTTTATTCATTCTCTTTAACATAGAGATTGTTTCACTTATTACTGTTTTCATTCCCGGTTTATCAAGTTCATCTACAAAGCTCTTATCAAGTTTTATAAGATCAAGCGGAAGTCTTGTGAGCCTTAATATATTTGAATAACCGGTTCCATAATCATCAAGTGAAAATGAAATTCCTTTTTCCGAAAGCTGGTTTATATTATGTTCAATAACATCATATTTTACTTCCTGCGATGTTTCTGTAATTTCAAGATTGATTTTTTCAGGAGAAACACCATAACGGGCAAGTAAATCGATTATTTTTTCAGAAAGATTACTTTCAATACATTGCGCAATTGAAAGATTTATATCAATTTTATGTATACCGTAATCTTCAAGGCTGTTTTCTGCAATAAAGCCAATAACATCTTCAAGTACAAAATCGCCTATTTCATGAATTGCACCACTCTTTTCGGCAGCAGAAATAAACAAAGCAGGAGAAATAAAACCATAATCTTCACTCTTTAATCTTATAAGAGCTTCGGCAGAAACATATTGTCTTGTCTTCAAATCATAAATCGGCTGATAATACATTTCGAAGAGTTTATTTTTTATTGCATTCTGTATAAGTCGGTCAATCTGGTTCGAAACCTGGAACTCTGGTGATTGGGCGATTTCTTTTAAATATACAAGTGTATTTTTTTCTTTTACAGAAGTAGTTATGTTTTTATCAAAGGTCATTACAGAATCGTAATCTTTTAAGTCTTTAGGGCAGCAGACACAGCACATTTTAAAATCAAACATAATTGTAATGTTATGAATTTCGTGCTTGCCTGCAAAAAAGTTTCTTGTCTTCTGGGCAACTGTGTCAATTTCATTAACATCGTCACGAAGAGTTAAAATTGAAAAACCGCCATTTCCAAGATAATAAACATCATATTCGTCGTTATTACAGATTGTATACAAACCTCTTACAACATGCGAAAGAAATGAATTGATGTTTTCTTTACCAAGTGTTTCTATGATTGAATCAAAATGAATGATTTTAACTGTAATAAAATGAAGCTTTCGTTTGGCAGCAAGATTTCGTTTAATTTCATCTTTGAAAGCCTGGTAGTTCAAACTTCCGGAACTCATATCTATAATTTCTTCCGGCTTTTGAACTGCAATAGAAATAAAAATGAGCGGGAATGTTGTACATACAATTTCGAGCAGATATCTTGGAAAATACATCTGAAGTAATACGCCAATAATATTAATTGGACAAAGACTCAAAAGAAGGACGAATTTCTGGTGCGAAATCATATTGCGGTTATAAACAAGACAGATTACAGAATAAGCAAGAATCCATACAGCACAGATTCTCATATATGAAAGCCACGGACCCCGCACATATTCAAGCTCCGGAGTAACAATAAACAGCTTATTTGTAACAAGGTTCATTACAATAAGTGCAAGCGCTGTAAAAACAGGAACACCCCAGGTGATTTTTAAAAGAATATCTTTATTAAATTCATGCCACATTCCGCAGACAGAAAAAATAAAGAGAATATATACAGGCGTAGTAATATTTCTTAAAATATAATAAAGATAAGTATAGATGTATATTTGAATTTGCGAAGCTCTTGCAGGTAAAAGCTTCAATGGCATATATGATCTAAGAATATCAAAAATGCCAGATAAAAATACAATAGAAATAAGAATTATATATAAAACATTACTCTTACCTCTTGTAAGTTTACGAATAACTAAAGAGATTAAGAGAAAAAACAGAGTAACAATAGAACAGATGTCAAAAGTTATAATTCGCGGCATTCTATTTAAAAAAAACAGCATTCCGGCAAGTGACAACTTCTCCGAAATGCTGACATTTGTATACATTATACAATAGAAGGTGAAATTTTACAATGTTTATTTAGCCTTCAATTGCGTCAATATACGACAGGTTTAAACGTCCCTGCTTGTCTACTTCGAGAAGTTTTACAGGAATTACCTGACCTTCTGTAAGAACGTCGGTTACCTTGTTTACGCGCTGTTTTGAAAGCTTTGAAATGTGGCAGAGACCTTCTTTTCCAGGAAGGATTTCTACAAAGGCACCAAAGTCCATGATGCGCTTTACAGTTCCCTGGTAGATTGTTCCAACCTCTGGATCTTCTGTAATGCCCTTTACAGCCTTCTTTGCTGCTTCGGCGTTCATTCCGTTCTTAGAGTAGATTGTTACAGTTCCATCGTCTTCTGTATTGATTGTTACATCATACTGAGCGCACAGAGCCTTAACGTTCTTTCCGCCTGGTCCAATGAGGGCGCCAATCTTGTCTACAGGAATCTTCATTGTGAGGATCTGTGGAGCGTTCTTGGCAAGAGGAGCCGGCTTGTCAATGCATTTTTCCATAATAGAAAGGATGTGGAGACGACCCTGACGAGCCTGTTCCATAGCCTTCTTCATGATTTCTGTTGTTACACCGGCAATCTTAATATCCATCTGGAAGCCTGTAATACCGTCTTTTGTTCCGGCTACCTTAAAGTCCATATCACCAAGGTGATCTTCTTCACCAAGGATATCAGAAAGGATTGAGTAGCGTCCGTATGGGTTATCGCCTTCCGGTTCTGTAATAAGACCCATAGCAATACCTGCTACCATCTTCTTCATTGGAACACCGGCAGCGAGCATACAAAGTGTACCACCACAAGTAGAAGCCTGTGATGAAGAACCGTTAGATTCCATGATTTCTGAAACTACGCGGATTGTGTATGGGAATTCTTCTCTGCTTGGAACCATTGCAGCAAGTGAGCGGCGTGCGAGGTTACCGTGACCAATTTCGCGGCGACCTGTTGTAAGTTTACCTGTTTCACCAACTGAGTATGGCGGGAAGTTATAGTGAAGGATGAAGTGCTCTGAGCGGTCTCCATCAATATCGTCATAAGACTGTTCGTCCATTGCAGTACCAAGTGTACATACAGCGAGCGACTGTGTTTCACCACGAGTGAAAAGTGCCGAACCATGTGGAGTTGGCAATACATTTACTTCACAAGTGATTGGGCGGATTTCATCAACCTTACGTCCGTCTACACGAACACCTTCGTCAAGAATAGACTTGCGGAGGAGCTTGTACTGAATGTCGTCCATCAATGTAGCAAAAAGTTTCTGCTGTACAGGATCTTCAAGCTGTTCTGCGTGCTTTTCTGCAAGTGCTTTGATTGTCTTTGAAATTGCAAGACCACGTTCAATCTTGCTGCCCTTAAAGCATGCTTCTTTAAGAAGTGGTGTTGCCTCTAGCTCGATAGCTTCTGCGTTGTCGAGTGTTACGTCGAGAGGGTTCAAAGGAAGCTTTTCCTTACCTGCCTTCTTTACGAGTTCTTCCTGGAGAAGACACATATCTGTAATAAAGCCCTGTGCCTTTTCAAGAGCACCGAGCATTACTTCTTCAGAAACTTCGTTGGCACCACCTTCTACCATTGTAAAGCCGTCTTTAGTTCCGGCAACAACGATTTCGAGTTCGCCCTTTTCAATCTGTTCGAATGTTGGGTTGATAATGTATTCACCGTTCAAATATCCGATACGACAAGCAGCAACTGGTCCGTGGAATGGAATATCAGAAATACAAGTAGCAGCAGATGCCGCAATTACAGCAAGAATATCCTGAGTATGAACACCGTCGCAAGAAACACAAGTTGGAACAATCTGAAGTTCATGTCCAAATGACGGTTCAAAAAGTGGGCGCATTGGGCGGTCAATAAGACGAGATACAAGAATCTCCTTATCCTTAGGACGACCTTCGCGTTTTACAAAGCCACCAGGAATCTTTCCGGCAGCATAGAATTTTTCATTGTACTCAACAGTAACAGGAACAAAATCCTGACCTTCTGTAACAGAAGAAGAAGCACAAATAGTTGCAATAATAGCTGCTCCGCCCCACTGTGCGTAAACACAACCATTAGCCTGTTTACCGATTTTTCCAGTTTCCAGGATGAGATCGGCATCTCCAAGTCGGTAAGTTACTCTTTCTACTGACATAAATTTAACTCCTACACACGTCACTACATCCGACGCATGCTTTAAATAATAAGTATTTAATTTTAGACTATAATAGAATAATAATCAATGGAAGAAATCCTATTCACTCCAGTATATAAAAAGCGGATTTGTATTCTCAAGCTTCTTAAAGTCTGCGGCACTTACCAGTGTTTCCAGAAGCTGCAATTCCTTTTTCAACGGCAGATGGGTGTGAATAAAATCTTTTGGATATGTAAAAAGCCAGGTGTGGAAGCAAGTTACATTTCTTACACCGGCAGTTTCAGTACCGGCATCCCAGGTACAGTCTACAAGATACCATTCTCCGTTTACCTGAACCATGTTCCAGGAATGATTTGTTTCTGTTACTTTATCTTTTTCTGACCAGCCGATTCCTCGGGCATAGCCGCTTACAATTTCGCAGATAATTCCGGCGCGTGAGCACATTTCGTAAAAAAGATTTGCATAGCCGGAGCATTTTGTTTTTCTAATGCGAAGAACTGTCGGGTAATCATCGGGGACTTCTGTATGATATACATAAACTCCGTCATAATCATAACAGATAAGAGTTGCTATAAAGTCGTGAATGAACGTTACTTTTTCGTATTCATCAAGCTTAAGGGAATCTATAAGCTTGATTACTTCATCAAGATATGCATCAGGATTCAAAAGTCTCAGTTCATCAAGCGCTTTATTTTCAAGGATTGTCTGAATACGAGGGTCAACCGGTGCATATCTGTATAAATCTGTAGTTTCATAAGAAGCCGGAAGTTTATAAACCCTGCCACCCTCTTTTGGTTTCTTTATATTTTTTTCAACAAGGATTTTCTGATAATACTGGCCGTCATTTGAAGTGCAGATTTTTATTCTGTCATAGCCGTATGGTACTGTAAAAGTTTCTTCACGAACTTCTGTGCCTTCTACAAGTTTTATGATTCCGTCGTAGCCCCACTTGGAACCATTGTAACAGCCGCAAATCATAATATACTTACACAAAGCATCATCAACATTAACTGTGATTTTTTCGCCGGCTTCTAATGTACCGGAAGACAATGTTACCTTTGGCTCCGATGAATATGACCACAACTCTCCGTCAACCATGCGGCAGACATCATAATAATTTCTTTCTACAAGAAAAACTGTATTGCTTTTATTTACAAGCGTAACAAAGCTGCCCATGTTCCATTCAGAAGCCCAGATTCCATCTACATAGCAGTCCTGGATATATGTTACAAACTGTTTTGATTCTTTGTCGTAAATATATAAATCTATAGTATCTTGCTTGTTGCCGTGATAATTAAAAACTGATTTTGAAATCCCATAAAGATTTTTATATGAAGTTTCTACTGGCTGATTTGAACTTATTTTATATGTAAGCGGCTGGAGGTCCTGTGTAACAGAAGGAAAAACTGAAAAGGATTTTTTTGTTTCATTTTTCTTATAGTCATCAATAGAAAAATCTATTACTAGTTTTTCCGGCGAGCTGTTCTGAAACTTTGGGATTTTATAACTGCTTTGATAATAATATGAGTTTATAGTACTTCCGCCTGTTTTTGTTGCATCTGTAATTACAACCTTTAGCTGCTGATTATGCATTGTTCCCGAAATAGGATACCACCAGTACCATTTTTTTTCATAACAGTGAACGCCAACACTAAGGCTGCTGTCAAAATCTCTTATAAGTTTTAAGGAATTATATTTGTAGACTTTTGTTTCACCAGGAGCAATTATTTCGTCTGCACCTTTTATGATAGCTTTTGAACGGTGACCCTGACGTGCATCAAATATTCTGTTTGAAAAAGTAAGCGGCTTTTCTGATTGGTTTGTTATTTCAAAAATAAAATCACAGTCTGAATCTGAACTTGAATAATACGATTCAAGCTGCTGTGTTGACGCTGTTGATGAAGTGTTAGTTGTAGCACAACCGGTAAATATAGAAAGAAGTAAAACAAATAAAGCAGGAACTAAAAGTTTTTTCATAATGTTGTAAATTTCTCCAAAAAAAAATCCCGCACACTGGCGGGACTTTGGCTTACTTGCGCAATCCGAGCTCTTTGATAAATGCACGGTAGCCTTCGAGGTCTGTGCGTTCAAAGTAGCGGAGCATCTTACGACGCTGACCAACAACCTTAAGAAGAGCACGCTTAGCATTTGCATCCTTTGGGAACTGCTTAGTGTGATCTGTAAGCTGCTGAATGCGCTGTGTCATCAATGCAATCTGAACCTTTACGTTACCTGTATCGGTATCTTTTGCACCGTACTTCTTGATTGTTGCAGAAGTAGTTTCTTTTGTAAGTGCCATATTGGAACCCCTTAAAATAATTTATTATCTGCATAAGCGGAATTTTTGCAGGTCAAATCCTGGGTTTCTAGGAAGTAATCACAAAAGGTTCCGTAGAACAGATTAGGAAAATATTACACGAAAAAAGTGTTTGTTTCAAGAGTGGATTGCTACGCTTTGCTCGCAATGACGTTAGCGGCCAAGAAGTTCCCGCACTGTGGTCATATAGCCTTTCTGGATAAGGTGGCGGATATACGAAGAACTCACGCGCTCTTCACTGCCGTCGGCCTGGGTGTAATAAACAGGGTCTACAAAAATTGTCTGAATGCCGGCTTGTGCTGCCCAGTACTTTATTGCCTGTGTATCTGTTGCACCCTTGTACCCGCAGCGGAAATCTATACCTTCGGCAAGGAGCTTCATATTTAATTTCTGTACAAGAAGGTCAAGGAAAGTCACACCTTTCATCGAAGCAAATTCCTGGTCAAAGTCTACGACAATTACAAAGTCAATTCCAATTCCTTCAAGCAGTTTAAGGCGCTCATCGAGTGTAGAAATGTCACCTGCATAGTCATCGGCATGTTTAAGGGCTGGCAACGGGCGTTTAAAAGTAATAACACCACTTGCAAAGCCTTGAGTTTTACATTCTTCTACAAGCTTATTAAGCAAAAAGCGATGACCTAAATGAAGGCCGTCAAAGCTGCCTGTAGAAATACCTGTACCCTGCTTAAAAAAACGGGTTTGAGAAAAATCATCTAAAGTCTGAGGCGACCAGTCAAAAACTGTCATATTCTATTACTAGAATACAAGATTTGGTATAGTGAACGCAATACCCATTTTAGCGTATGGAACTACTCCTATTTGTTCAAATCCAAGTACTCCGCCTTCTAATGTCATACACAAGAAATCCTGGAGCTGTACATCAACTCCACCGGCAAATTTGTAAACAAATAATGAGTCATATTCTTTATTATTTCTATCATGCCTTTTTGAATAGTTATTTTGAAAAGCAGCACCTATATTTGCCAAGGCATAAAAATTTGGAGGTGTGCCGGCAGTACGAGGTCTAACATTAAGACCAAGACCAATTGTAAATAAAGAAATCTCTCCGTCAAAATCTTTTGAATCAGTAGGAACAGAAAACCATGAATAATCAACTTGTGTAAACATCCAGGTTGTATATGGAAAAGAAAAATAACCTTCAAGCTGGAAGCCTGCCCTGTCATCGTCAAGAAATTCAGGAGCAAGAGCATAGCCAATATTCAGACCTAAATTACATCTTGCACCACCGCCATTCCTCTGATCATAAAGCTTGTCCACACTTTTGCGGATTTTTACATCTTTTCCGGTTTTTACTTCGTCATACTCAACAAAGTTTTCAGTTTTATTTCCATCTTTTTTTTCATCTTTCTTTGTTGATTTTTTTGTGTCTGATGAAGTTGTTGTTTCTGTATAAGCAGCGCTTTGTTTATAATAGGAAATATCAACAGCAGGGTTTACAGAGAATCTGTATGAAGACTTAGCAGGCTGAATTGTCTGAACAACCTTTCCGCTTACTGTATCGATAAATCTGAATTCATATAAAGTCATCTTATACATTGAAGGATACATATCTGGCATTGCTTCAATTGAGTAATCAATTTCGAGTGTAACTGCAGGAACATTGCGGCGGAACATATAGTCATACAAATCTACAGTATCAAGATAATCGTTCCAGGCAGAAGTATTACCGGCAGTTGGAGAAACAGGATTTTTTCCGGATACATTTTTATAACTGATGTTTGCATTCTGACCAAAGATTTTTACATCATTGATGAATACCGAAACTGTTGTATCCCATTCATATTTATCACCGGCATAGTTTCCAATATCAAGAATACGGTCATCTTCTATAGAAGAAATTGTTCTGCGTGTGCTAAGCTTGGCAAGATCATTTTGAATATCTTTATAAAGAGAATCTTCCTGTGCTGTAGTTTTTCCCTGAATCTTACGCAAATCTTCAAGTGCTTTAGATTCAATTTCGCTTCTTACCTGCTGTTTGCGTTCGTTACGCATCTTTTTTACAGCAGGAAGCATGTTACCTTTAGCATCTGTTTCACCATTACGAAGAGGTTCTGCATCTATAGCTTCACATTGAGCCTTATAATCATCATTTGCAGCCTGTTTAATAAGCTTTTCCTGATTCAGAACGCTTGAGTGAATATCGTACATTGCCTGTTTTTTAGCTTCTATTACTGCAATCTGATTATCTACAGAAAGTGAATCAATTTTTTGCTGGCGTACAAGTTTTGCCTGCTTTTCGGCCTGAGCTGCAGCCTGTTCAATTTTTTCACGCTGGGCTGCTGTTCGTACCTTCTGCTGCTCCTGGTCTTCCAGAAGTCTCTGTTTCTGAAGGCGTAAGCGTTCAAGACGTTCTTCGGCAATCTGTTTCTGCTGGTCTGCAAGAGCCTTTTCTGCTTCGAGTTTTGCCTTGCGTGATTCAGCATCAAGTTCTGTAGAAAGAGAAACTTCCTTTAACTGTCTTTCAAGTTCCTTTTGTTTCTTTTCATATTTGCTTACTTCTTCTTCTGTAATTGTAATCTGTTCATTATCAGACAATTCTTCACCTTTAAGAAGAACATACCTGTCAATAGAAGAAAGTTTTATTCCAAGATCATCACAGAGTTTTACAGTTACTTTATTTACAGAAGACCCTGCTCCTTCAAAAAGGCTTACCGGTTCAGCCACACTGTCTGTAGTAACAGAAGAAAGGCGTACCCCAGTTGTAAGATTTGTAAGATTTACCGAAAGAATATATTTACCATTTGCCTTTGTGATTGTAGAGAAAACACCAATTTCGGCAGAAACAAGTTTTCCAATTTCTATACTTGTTTCCTGATCATGGGTGTAGCTTTCTGCTTTCTGCTGAATTCCTTTTATCTGTTCTTCATTCTGAATATCTACAAGCTGATATGTTGTATAATCATTGAAATTTGCTTCAAGCCTGCGCCTTACCGAAGAAGGAATCCAGTTCTTTTCATCTTCTGTAAGTCCTTCGCTTGTCGGATTAAAAATTGCAATTCTTTTTCCGGCAGCAGATAATACCATTGAGGCACTTAATAAAATAATCAAACATAAAACAGTCTTTTTCATAGTTATTCACTCAACCCCATAGTTGATTTAAAATCATCGGCAAGCTCCCTTTGTAAAAGTTCTGCTATACCGTCACACGCACTTTTTTTAGCTTTTGATTCATTATATGATAAAACTTTGTCCATTTTATTTTCATAAACATACAAAGTTCTTTCCTGCGATTTTACTATTATTTTAACAGAAGGAAAATATACAAAAAGCTCATCTTCCTTCACTTCATTGTAATCTATTACAGTTTGCACTATATAATATGATTTCTGTTCGTTATCATTAGTGGCAAAGCCCATTTGTGTAAAGATTCCGTTTACTGTAGAAGAAATTGTTCCGCCAAAATCGCCTGTAGTTGTTACACACATTACACAATTGTTCTTTTCTTTTTGAACAAGGCCTGGAATTGACGCTATAACAGCTCTGTCTGTAGCAAAAGCTTCGTCTGTAAGCTTTTTCGAAAGCATTGTTGCACGGTAAAGGCTTGCAAGAAATACTTCAGAAGCAGTTTCTGTCTGACTGTAGATTTTTATACGTTCAAGAGGCTCTTTTGTTTCCTGAGCAAGCTGGAAAATGCTGTAAAAGCTGTTTTTATTGTCACGAACAAGCGGTTCATACTGATTCCATGCATCTTTTCTATTAATATGTGCACAGCAGTACCATTTGTTTTCGCGTCCAAGGAAGTACGGTTCTTCTGTTTCAAGTGCAAATAAATTAAGATCTGTATAAGTTACTACACTTGATTTTACAGTTCTGTCAACTTTTCCAGGGTCATTTGTAGTATTGTAAGTATAAGTTTCGCCTTCAATAAGTGATTTTACAGTTGTATTAAAATAAGAAGCCAGCTGTGCAATTGCATTATTCCTGGCCTCTGCAGCCGTAGTTCCAGTTCCAAGTTGTGCCAGATACAAAGAATCAGGAAAAACTTCCTTCTTATTAGTAATCCACTCCGGCTCCGGTATAACAACAGTTTCCTTCTTAGGCTTAGAAGCACAGGAAACAAATAACACAAGAATACTTAATAATATGAAAAAAAGAGAAATTTTCGTAATAAATTTATTTGTCATATGCTGCATATACATATATAATAAATTTATAAGAAAAAAGATACAAGAAATTTGAAAAAAAGTTATTTCTTGACATTTTTCTTTAATAGAATTAAACTTATTAAGTATTATTAAATATTTGTACTGCGGAGGTACTTTTATGGCAACAAAAAAAGAACTCGATTGGGGAAACTTACCTTTTGGTTACATGGAAACATCAAAAAGCTTTGTTTCTAACTTTAAAAAAGGAAAATGGGATGCTGGAAAGCTTACAACTGACCACACCGTAACAATTAATGAATGTGCAGGCGTCCTTCAGTATGCACAGACTTGTTTTGAAGGACTTAAAGCATATAGAACAGAACATGGCGACATCGTTACCTTCCGTCCTGATTTGAACGCAGAACGAATGGAAAATTCATGCAAGCGCCTTGAAATGCCTGTATTCCCAAAAGACCGCTTTATTGAAGCAGTTCTTAAGACAATCAAAGCAAATAAAGAATGGGTTCCACCTTATGGAAGCGGTGCTACCCTTTATATCCGTCCATACATGTTTGGTTCAAACGCTGTAATTGGTGTAAAACCAGCTGATGAATATCAGTTCCGTATTCTTGTTACACCAGTTGGACCATATTTCAAAGGCGGTGTAAAGCCAATTAAGGTTCGCTTGAGTGATATGGACCGCGCTGCTCCTCATGGAACAGGTGATATCAAAGCCGGATTGAACTATGCTATGTCTTTACACAATATTGTAGACGCCCACAAGAAGGGTTATGCAGAAAACATGTATCTTGATCCTGCAACACATACATATCTTGAAGAAACAGGTGGAGCAAACATCATTTTCATCACAAAAGACGGAAAACTTGTTACTCCTAAGTCTAATTCTATTCTTCCTTCTATTACAAGACGCTCATTGCTCATCGTAGCAAAGAAATACCTTAAGATGGAAGTTGAAGAGCGCAAGATCAACAAAAATGAACTTGGAAAATTCGTAGAATGCGGTCTTTGTGGTACTGCAGCAGTTATTTCTCCAGTTGGCCAGATTGACGACCACGGAAAGAGCATAATCTACAATGGCGGCAAAAAAGAAATGGGTCCTAAGATGAAGGAAATCTATGATACTTTGACAGGTATTCAGATGGGACGTATTCCGGCACCTGAGGGATGGATTTACACTATATAAGAGATTCCCGGATCAAGTCCGGGAATGACATGTCATTGTCGGGCTTGACCCGACAATCTCATAAAAAAAGGCACGTCCTTAGATGGATCGTGCCTTTTTTTTGCCCTTATTTTGCATCAGGTACTGCACTACCCTTGGCTTTTGGATTAGGATTTGTTCCCTTGCGCAGGAATGCATCCTTGTAGCCGTATGCCTTGAATCGTGCAAGGACAGTTCCATATTCGTCCAAAGTTACAGGTCCAACAAGCACTTGCTTAGAACCGTTTGCTGTTGGAACAATTGTAATAGGATACTTTGTTCCATATTTGTTTACAATCTCAAGAATGTTTTCATCGTCGCGCAATGTTGCAATCTGGATGTAATACTTTTCGGCTTCAAGTTCATTCAAGCTTTCAATCATAAACTTATCGTAGCTTGTTTCATTTCCTGTTGAAGCTGGCTGAACAACTACAGTTTCAATATCATTATTGATATTTACTACATTGTTCAAAACATCAGGAATCAAAGCTTCTTCTGTTTCTTCCTCTTCCTCATAAACCGGAGGATTATCATCAGCTGGAACAAGAACTATAGCATCATATTCTTCTTCATCATCAAGAACTTCAGGTTCGTCGCTCCAATCCTCTTCTTCCGGAATTACTTCATCTTCAGGAATCTCTTCAACAGGTTCTTCTTCTATTGGTTCTTCTTCAATCGGTTCTTCCTCTACAAATTCTTCATCACCGAATTCTTCTTCTTCAAATTCTGGCTCTTCATAAGCTTCTTCTTCAGGTTCTTCTGCAGGAGTTTCTTCTACAGGTTCTTCCTCTTCTGGAATATCCTCAAGAGTTTCATCATCAATGAATTCTTCTTCCTCTGCAGGAACATCACCTGGTTCATCATCTGTGAATTCTTCCTCAATAGGTTCTTCTTCAAATGCTTCTTCTACAGGTTCTTCTGCCGGTTCTTCAACAGGAGCTTCTTCAGCGATTTCCTCTTCTACAGGTTCTTCTTCTGCAGGAATTGTTTCGAATTCTTCTGCAGGTTCTTCATCTGTAGGAAGATCTTCAAGTTCATCATCCTTGAATTCTTCGTAAACAACAGGAGTTTCTTCCTGAACAGGAGCTTCTTCTACAGGCTCTTCTACTGCAGGAGTTTCTTCTATATATTCAGGTTCTTTTTCTTCTTCAAAATCGTCTTCGAAGTATTCTGGAAGTGCTTCGTCATCAAAATATTCATATTCTGTAACAGGCTCTTCTTCTACAGGTTCTTCGATTGGCTTTGAATAGATTTCTTCTTTTGGCTGTGTTGCTGGAACAGTTTCTTTTTCATCAAATACCGGTTCTTCCCATTCCTCTTCATAAACAGGTGCAGTAACACCTTCTGCAAGTTCAGAATATGGAATATCTTCTACAACAGGTTCCGGTTCTTTTACTGGTTCTTTTACCGGTTCAACAACAGGCTCTTCCTTTGCAGGAGCAGCAGTGCCATTTGAAGCAATTACAGCTGAACCATATACTCTTTCGTCCTGATTTGAACGCTTTGTGATTTTTACGATATTATTTGAGTTCTTGTTAATGCCAATTGCTGCAGCTGCTTCAGGTGAAAGCATAATTGCAACACCTTCAGAAGGATCAAGAGCTCCGATTACAAGAATATCAATAGTTGCATCACCTGTAATGTTTGTAACACTGATAATATCACCAGGGAGATAACCTACAGTCTTTGCAAAAAGTCCTTCTGGGAATACTCCCGGCTCTACAACCACAGCTCTACCATCCAGAGACGGGCTAAAGGATGCCAGTACAAAGCATCCTGCAATAATAAATCCGAGTTTTAGTATATTCTTAATCAATCTGCTTTCTTTCAATTTGTTTTTCATACCCGCCCATCCTTATGCTTTAATTGATTTCAAAACTTTTGTAATCTCTGATATTAATTTGGAAGACACATTTTTCAAACCCTTTTCATCATAGGTTTTGACCGCACTTTCAAACGAACTTTCTTTTATAGTTTTTCCGGTTGCTACCGAAGAAATTGACCAATTAACTGTATGCAGTGAATTTCCATAATATAGTTTGATTTGAACAAAATAATCAGAAGAGCCTTCGTAAGCGTCACCCATTGCCTTGTTGAACAAAATCACATCATCACTGGCAGAACTTGAAACAACAGCAGGCGAATTTGTAATGATATAGCCTGTTTCAAAGAATCCTGCAAGAAGTTCATCTTCAATTACAAGAGAATCCTCTGTAACAGTATCTGTCCTGTCATCATGCTGAACAATCTGCAGCTGGATCTGCTTAGCAAAACAGAAGTTAGCGCACATAAAAAGGCAAGCGATTAAGATTATATGTTTAATTTTCCCCATGGTATCACCCCATAAACACAATATAGGTTTTATACTTGTTTTTCGGAGATTTTCATAAGTGAGTTTAGAAAAAAAATAGATAAAATAACAAATGCTTTTAAAAGGAAAAAATGGCTCCCAGGGGAATTGCGAATCCAAAACCGTGGGCTAGCCCACTACATGCTACAGTGCCTTGGAACTATCCACTTGGCCGCCTTGCGGCCGCACTGTAGAATGTTTTTGTATTCACAATTTCCCTTCCGCCATTTTTTCAACTTCTACAAATATTTGTGCCTTTTTCTAGTTTTTTCTAAACTCTCAATTCTCATTGCGGAATTGACCATTTTGTGTTAATATTTTAAGAAGGGTTGGGACATGGATAAACGTATATATATAATCGGTGCGGGATTTGCTGGTCAGACTATTGCCAGTGATATCCGGCGAAAAAAAATATTCGGAAAAGTAAACGCATTTCTTGATGATGACAAAAAGCTCATCGGGTCTACTATTGACGGCATTCCTGTTCTTGGGCCGATTGACAGCGTTACTTCTATCCTTTCTAACTCTGATTTAGACGAAGCAATCATTGCAATTCCTTCTGCTCCTACTGAACGAATCCGTGAAATATACGAAACTCTTGTAAAAAACGGCTTTAACCATATAAAAATCCTTCCGGGAATAAGCCAGGTAATAGAAGGAACTGCTCACCTTGTTCAAACCCGTGAAATTGATCCGCTTGATATTCTTGGTCGCACCCCGATTGCTATTTCACTCAAAGAAAGCTTGAATTACCTTCGTGGAAAGCGTGTTCTTATTACTGGTGCCGGCGGTTCCATAGGCTCTGAGCTTGCACGTCAGCTTTTGAGTGGTGGTGCTGAACGACTTTACTTACTTGGTCACGGTGAAAACTCTATATGCCAGATTTTCCGTGAGCTTAAAGTGCTTCAGACAGAAGGAGTCGGCGAAAAAGCAACAGTTGTTCCTATTATTGGAGACATGCGCAACAAAGAATATATGGATTTCATCATCAAGCAGACAAAGTGTAATGTAATATTCCACTGCGCTGCCTACAAGCACGTTCCTATGATGGAAGAAAATCAGGTTGCGGCAATTGAAAACAATGTATTCGGAACAAAAAATCTTTTGGATGCTGCAATCAAACATCATGTAGACCGCTTTGTTCTTATTTCTACAGATAAGGCAGTTGCACCTGTAAGCGTATATGGCGTTTCAAAAATGCTATGTGAAAAGCTTGTGCTTGAATATGCAAAAAAGGCAGATAAAAAACAGGCTGTGATGTTTGTAAGATTCGGAAACGTTTTGGGAAGCCGTGGTTCAATTCTTCCGCTTTTCCAGAGTCAGATAAAAACAGGCGGACCAATCACAGTTACAGATGAAAAAATGGAACGCTTCTTTATGACAATCCCTGAAGCCTGTTCGCTTGTACTTCAGACAGGCGGCGTTGGCAAAAACGGTCAGTCATATCTTCTTGATATGGGAGAGCCAATAAAAATAATCGACCTTGCAAAACAGATAATTCAGTTCAGTGGCCTTGAACCATATAAAGACATTGATATAAAAATCGTAGGCGCCCGCAAGGGTGAACGACTCATTGAACCGCTTTGGCTCAAGGAAGAAAATCCAACTGCTACAAAATATCCAAAAATTCTTCAGCTCGAAAATAAAGATTATGAAGAAGGCAGACTGGACGCCTTGCTTCAAAAGCTCTACCCTATCTGCTTTTATACACAGGGTCAGGAATCAGATTTCCGCAACAAAGAAAAACTCGTTAAGCTTTTGTGTGATGACTGCAAGAGCCTCAAGGATTTTTACGAAGAAATAAAAACAGACGGTCAAAAAAGGACGGACATATTATGAGTAATCAAACAAGCATAAAAGTTCCATTTCATAAAGCTGCAATTACAAAGGCAGAAGAAGAAGCCGTTCTTGATGTACTTCGTTCAGGCTGGCTCACAACAGGAAAGTATGCGCTTAAATTTGAAAAAAAGTTTTCTGAAGTTGTAAGTAAAGGCGATGAAGGAACAGGCCGTGAACCAGTTATCAGTCTTGCGGTAAACTCAAATACATCAGGAATGATTCTTGCCATGGAAGCCTGTGGTGTACGAGCAGGAACTTATGTAATCACAACTCCCTACACTTTTGTTTCAACCGCTGCCTGTGCAAGACATCTTGGCGCCGACGTCCTTTTTGCAGACGTAGAAAAAAACACCTACAGCATTGACCCGGATAATATAGAAAAAATTCTTCAAACCGCAGCCACACAGGGAAAAACTGTAAAAGCAATTGTACCTGTTCACATTGCGGGAAACATCTGCAACATGGAACGCATTGTTGAGCTTGCAAAAAAATATTCAACACCGCAGAACAAAATTAGTGTAATAGAAGATGCAGCACACTCCTTCCCGTCGCCGACTAAACTTGGCTATGCCGGAACAATCGGAGATGCCGGAGTTTTTTCTTTTTATGTAACAAAGACAATCACAACTGCAGAAGGCGGAATGGTTTGTACCCGCGACCCTGAACTTGCAAAACGCATGACAGTTATGCGCATGCACGGAATGGACCGTACAACCTGGGACCGCTACACTTCTCCACGCGCTTCGTGGGAATATGATATTATTGCACCAGGCTACAAATTCAACCTGCCTGATGTTCTTGCCGCAATAGGCGTTTGCCAGGTAGACCGTGCATGGCTTTTTTATGAACAGCGCAAGGCAATTGTAGACATGTACAACAAAGCATTTGCAGACTTTGATTTTATTGAGCTTCCACCAGATGGACCAGGCAACAGCTGGCACTTGTACCTTATGAGAATTGTACCTGAAATATTGAAAATCACACGCGAACAGTTTGCAAAAAAAATGCAGGAAGCAGGATTGGGTATTTCTGTTCACTTTATTCCAATCTTTCATTTTACTTACTGGCGTGAGCTTTACCCAGATTTCACTGCTGAAAATTTCCCGAATGCAGAGTCGCAATATAACAGGACAATTTCAATTCCACTCTACCCTGATATGACAAAAGAACAGGCAGAGCTTGTAATTGAAACAGTTAAAAAAATAGGAATGGAAAATCATGCCTAAAAAAGAAGAAACAGTAAAACAAAGAAAACGCTCCATGGAAGCAACCGGCTTTTACAGTGATGCAAGCCGCGAGGGAACTTTGTTTGCTGTTCTTGTAAGAAGCCCTGCCGCAACTGGAAAAATCAGAGGGGTTACAATACCGGAGCTCCCGGAAGGTTATTATCTTTTTACTGCACAGGATATTCCGGGAAACAAAAAAGTTCTTGTAAATAATCAGGAATGGAAAATTTTAGGTTATGATGATGTTTCGTACAGCGGCGAACCTGTTGGTATTTTATGCGGACCAGACGAAAACAAAGTCCTAGAGCTTCTTGAAAATGTTTCTGTAAACTTTGATATTGATTCTCTTGAATCTGCTCTTAAAAAAGCAATGAAGCACCATAAACGTCCTGTTGTAAATCTTTCAAAAATGAGCGACCTTACTTCGTTTGTTTCAGAAATCAACGAACTTCCTTCGCTTGATACAGTTATTGATAACAGGCGCGTTGAACAGAATGTAGAAGAAGAGGTTGCATACCGCGAAATAAAAACAGGCATGTTCCTTAAAAAAAGCATACCTCAGGCAGAAAAAAAACTTTTTGAAAATACACATGATTACATAACAGAACAAAACTGGGAGCTTACATTTCTTCCGCCGCTCTGGAAAGAAACCTGCGGCTCATTCTGCTGGAAAGAAGGAAAATATCTTCACATTTCGGCTCCCACAAGATGGACAACCCATCTTATGTCAACTGTTTCACGGGTACTTGATATTCCTTCAGAAAATATTATCGTTCATAAAACAAAAACCTCTGGTGTTTTTTCAAAAGGACTTTGGAGAACTTCTGTTGTTTCTGCCCAGGTTGCACTTGCCTCTTTCCTTACATCTAAACCAGTAAAGCTTGTTCTTACTCAGGAAGAACAGGATTCTTACATGGCACCTGGTGTAGATACAAATATCACCTATAAAACTGCAGTTACCCCGGAAGGCATTTTAAGTGGTGTTTCTGTAATCATAGATTTTGATGTAGGTTGTTTTAATCCTTTTGCTCAGGAAATTGCAGACAGAATGTCTATTGTTGCCTGCAATTATTACAAGCCAAAAAATGTTCACATAATTACAAAAGGTCATACTTCTAAAAAACCTCCTACTTCAATCTGTCTGCGCGGAATTGATTCCCAGATCTTCTTTGCAATAGAAAATCAGATGCAGAAAATTGCAGAACAGACAAACCTTCTTCCGGAAGAGCTTCGTAAAATAAATATTCAAAACAAAGATAATAAATATCCTTTTGTTTTTGATTTTGATTCACAAAACGCAACTGAATGTTTTTCTAAAGCAGTACAGATTAGTGATTTTAACAGAAAGTATTCATCGTACAACATGGATGCTATAGACCGCATTCAGGAAAACAGCAATCCGTTCTTTGCCCTTCCTTTGCGCGGAATTGGAATTGCAAACTCCTTTAATGTTTCTGATTTTTACGGAACAACAAGCTTTGAAGCAAACTGCAAGGTAGAAGTTACCCTTTTACAAAATGAACACATTGTAATTCATGCACTTAATCCTTCGCAGGGCATTCAGGAAATCTGGAAAAAAACAGCGGCCGATATTTTAAAAATCAAAAAGGAAAATATCACAATTGATTCTGAATTTGATTTTGCAGATTTACCGGACACTCCGGAAGATGCAATTAATTCAATCAGTAATGTAAATGAACTTATAAAAAAAGCCTGTCTGGATATTGAGAAAAAACGCTTCCATGAAGCACTGCCAATTTCTGTAAAAAAAGCACAATCTGCTACACTTAAGAAAAACTGGAATAACGAAACTTTCAGCGGCACTCCTTTTGGACCAGCTTCTTTTGCTACAGCAGTCGTTGAAGTTGAACTTGATACCTACACTTACAATGAACGAATAAAAGGAATATGGCTTGTAATTGATTGTGGTGAACTGTTTGATAAACGCGCTGCCCTTCGTGCAATCCGTCTTGAAATTCAGCAGCAGCTTGAAATGCTTGTAAAAGATAAATCTATTCCTTGTGATAACATAACAATCAGTTTTATTGAATCAAAAAATAAAGCAGGACAGATTGGTGACCTTGTAAGGAACACTCTTCCGGCAGCTTTCTCTTCTGCACTTTCACTTGCGCTTGCAACTCAGCTTACAAAGCTTCCTTGTACAGAAAAACAGATTTTTGAACTTATTAAAAAGCGTGAAACACGAGCGGAGGATAAAGAATGAATGTACCTGTAATTCTAAACGGAAACAAAACAATTCTTGAAGCACCCGCAGACGAAACCCTTATGTCGGTTTTACGAAGGATTGGTTGTGCAAGTGTAAAATGCGGATGTGGTCAGGGAACATGCGGCTCGTGTACAGTTTTATTAAATGATAATCCTGTTGCAACCTGTAAAATTCCACTTGGCATAATTCAAAACGCAGATATTGTAACTCTTGAATATTTTGAACGTACAAAAGAATATTCAATTATCATGAAAGGTTTTGAACTTGCAGGAATTAAGCTTTGCGGTTTATGTGATTCCGGAAAAATATTTTCTGCATATCAGTTAGTAAAGCTTAACAAGATTCCAACCCGAGATGAAATTTATGAACAGGTACGAAGCTTAGCTCCTTGCTGTACAGACTTGAACACACTCATAAACGGAATTATTCTTGCATTGGAAATCCGCGATAACGGAATTGAGAAAGCTACAAGAAAGGCCGGGAGAATATAATGAAATCTATTTTATTTGCAAAAAACATTTCGGAATTATTCTTCCAGCTCAAAAACAACAAGGAATTAACAGTTATAGGCGGCTGCACCGAGCTTGATGAGCTTCCTGAAAAATCTATTTCTGTATATGGAATTCCAGATCTTTCACGAATCACAAGACATGAACGATTTTTAGAAATTGGACCAGGAGCTACTCTTGCGCAGATTCTTTCAATCGGACAGACACACCTTCCAGCTGTTTTGTACGAAGCAATTTTGAGTATTGCAAATCCTATTGTAAGAAACATGGCAACAATTGGCGGTAATATCTGTACAGAAGGACTTAAGCATACTTTGTTTGCACCGCTCCTTGCATTAGATACTAAGCTTGAATTCAGAAATCAGACAGAAACAAGAATTGAACCTTTGCAGACTTTTAAGAAAGTTCCGGAAGGTTTTGTACTTACAGATATACGTATTCCGCTCATGTACCCGGAAGTTTCAATTTTCAGAAGAATCGGTCCTGAGCACCAGATTACACAGCATTCGGCTTCGTTTGTATTTTTGGGAGACACAGAGCGCAACTCTCTTGTAGATGTAAAGCTTGCATTTGCAGGTCCGTTTGTATTCCGCAGCAAGAATCTTGAAAACTCACTTATTGGTCACCGCCTGCCGCTTACAAAAAAAGATGTTGATGAAATTCAAAGCATGGTTGAACAGGAATTTGACAAAGCCTCTACCGACCAGATGATAAGTAATGTTGTAAGACAGCAGTTCTTGAATTTAACACGTTATAGTTTTGAACAATTAACTTAGAGATCCCGAAACAAGTTCGGGATGACAAGTCACCTTATGAACATACAATCTCCATAAGAAAAGAATCTGTATTTATTCTCCACGGCGGTTTTGTAGGCAGACAAAATATGTTCTCGTCCTGCAAAGGCACTTACGAGCATAATGAGTGTACTTTCCGGGGTGTGGAAGTTTGTGAACATTTTATCTACAACCTTAAACTTATAGCCAGGGTACATAAAAATGCTGGTAGATGAGGTGCCTGGTCTAATCCATTCATTCTGTGGTCCCTGAGCCTGTCGAAGGGCCGCACTCTCAAGCGTTCTTACACTTGTAGTTCCTACCGCAAGTACAGGTCTGCCTTCACGCTTTGCCTTATTAATTGCTTCTGCTGTTTCTACAGGAATTGTGTACCATTCTTCGTGCATTTTGTGGTTTTCAATGTTTTCTTCGCGCACAGGAAGGAAGGTTCCAAGACCTACATGCAAGGTTACGAAAACACGTTCAATTCCTTTTGCATCAAGACGGGCAAGCATTTCTTTTGTAAAATGCAAGCCTGCTGTAGGGCAAGCTGCTGACCCAGTATCTGTTGCATAAACATTCTGATAGCGTTCGCTGTCTTCTTCTGTATCTCCACGGCGGATATACGGCGGGAGTGGAATATGTCCGTTTCGCTCAAACCAGTCTTCATCAATTGCAAAATCAAACTTGAGCGCACGAAACTCTGTTCCGGCATTTCCTTCGTGTTCAATAATTGTTGCAACAGTTCCGTCTGGGAATTTATAATGCATACCGGGCTTCTGCTTTTTTGCAGACTTTACCATTGTGTTCCAGATGCAACATTCCTTGTCTATTGTATTAAGGAACATAAACTCAGTTTCGCGGCCTGTTGTTTCTTTAATTCCATAAACACGCGCACGACGAACACGACTGTTATTAAAAACCATGAGTGTGCCGGGCTCAATTAAATCTGGAAGGTCGTCCATCATGTGATGCTCAACCTCGCCGGTTACACGGTTCAAAAGCATAAGTTTATCCTGGCCGCGCACGCCGCTTGGATGCTGAGCAATAAGCTCTTCGGGTAAGTCAAAATTAAAATCAGAAGTAAGCATTAAAGTTTCCCTTTATTAAAAAAGTGATCCCTGAGCGCCGCCATCTTTTGAATCTGCAGCGTGGGTAAGACCAAGATGAGTATAGGCTTTTTCGGTAACCATTCGTCCGCGTGGAGTTCGCTGAAGAAGACCGCACTGAATCAGATACGGCTCATAGTAATCTTCAAGAGTGTCCATGCTTTCACCAATAGAAATTGCAAGTGTTTCTGCCCCTACCGGTCCACCGCCAAAATTTTCTATAATTGAACGAAGGATTTCCCTGTCATATTTTTCAAGACCAATTCCGTCAATTTCAAGACGGCGTAGTCCATCATCTACAATATCAACTGTAATTGTGTTGGTTCCTGCAACCTGAGCAAAGTCTCGCATACGGCGAAGGACTCTGTTTGCAACACGAGGAGTCCCTCGGCAGCACTGTGCTAAAAGCATAGCAGCGTCAGGTTCAATTGAAACCTCTAAAATTGCAGCAGAACGTTTTATAATAGAAGCAAGTTCTTCCTGTGAATAAAATTCAAAACGTGGAATAAATCCAAAGCGCGAACGAAGCGGTGAGCTTACACTACCCGCCTTTGTAGTTGCACCAACCAGAGTAAACGGCGGAATAGGAATACGTACAGTACGTGCAGCAGCACCCTGACCAATAATCCAGTCAAGTTCAAAATCTTCCATTGCAATGTAAAGCATTTCTTCAATTGCAGGCTTTAATCGGTGGATTTCGTCTATAAAGAAAACTGTGCGTGGAGTAATCGTACTTAAAATACCAGCCAGGTCTTTTGGCTTATCCAAAGCCGGCGCGCTTGTCACCTTAAAATCAACACCAAGTTCGTGTGCTGTAATCTGTGCAAGAGTTGTTTTTCCAAGTCCCGGAGGGCCTATAAGCAGAAGATGATCCAGCGGCTCTTCGCGGAGTTTCGCAGCTTCTATAAATGTAGAAAGATTTTTCTTTACGCTTTCCTGACCTAAAAAATCGGCAAAACGTGTCGGGCGCAGCTTGTTATCCTGTTCATCAAAAGAGTCTTTTAAGTCTGCACGAACAATAGCAGAAAAATCAGTTGAAAAATCTTCATCGTTTTGCATAGTCTAATTATATCCTCTTTAAGCTAACTCCACAATTGCGCGTCGGAACAGAATATCCTCACGTTCCTTCTGATTCTTTGCAGTAAACGCTGCATCTGTACCAAGCTGTTCAACAAGCTGTGCAACCTTCTGCTCTACAGTGCGCTTATCATAACCCATGCTTGCAAGAGACTGAACAACATCGGCATAAGGAGTAGCCGCATCAACACGGACAACAGTTCCTGCACTTTCACTTATCTTGAGTTTGCCTTTAAGAGTAAGCATCATCTTACCTGCAGTCTTTTTTCCAACTCCAGGAATCTTTTCGAGCATTTCAAGATCTTCATTTTCAAGAACTTCAAGCAGGCGGCCGGAAGAAACAGAACTCATTATTTTAAGCGCACCCTTAGGACCAACGCCGTCAACCTTCAATAAATCAAGAAAAACAGAACGCTCATCGGCAGTTGCAAAGCCGTACATTGTCATAAGCTGGTCTGTATGCTGAAGCCATGTAAAAACGCGTGCCTCGCTGCCAACAACTCCAAGCATATCAAGATTTGAATCGGGTACACACAAATCCCATTCAACACCATTTGTATCTAAAAAAAGCTGCTTTGGAAATTTTCCGGTTATTATACCTGTTAAAGAGTTGAACATTTGGTCTCCATTTTCTTCTTTATTATTCCCTATTTTTATGTTAAAATCAATTATGCGTTGGATTTATCACTACGATATCGCTGCATTTTTTATTTCTCTAGTAATTCTTTTTAATCTTTTTGTTTCACAAAGAATAAAAACCAGAGTTTCTAAAGCATTTAAAATCCTTGCAATCGATTTATTTTTTGCAACTATATTCGATATCATCACAATCTATACAATCAGCCGTTACGAACTGTGCCCTATCTGGCTTAATTATGTTTTAAACATCCTTGCACTTCTTACTTATAACAGTCTTCCTGTTTGTTACATAATCAGTATTATGTACGGCTCAATGAATGAAGAACAGGATTTTACTATTACTCAAAAGCTGTTCATTTCAATTCCATTCTGCGCTGCTGCCTTTTTAATAATTACAACTCCTATTACAAAAGCAATCATCTATTTTACTCCAGACGGCCAGTACGCTATTGGTTCAACTTTCAATATTCTTATAGTCATTGGTTTTGTTTATCTTATTATGGTAGTTGTTTATGGCATATCAAAACGAAAATCACTGCGTACAGAACAGACAATCACAATTATTGTTTATACAGTAACTACAATCGCAGCTCTTATAATCAGTAATATCTGGACAAGACTCCTTGTTCCTCTTTTCTTTGCATCACTTTCTATTCTTGTTACTTATCTTTCGCTCGACAATCCTTCTGAATATAAAGATCCTATAATGGATATTTATAATAAAAAAGCCTTTATGTTTACAACTGCAGAATTTTTTAATACACGCAAAAAATTTACAGTTCTGGGTATTCAAATAGAAGGAATTACATATTTAAACGAAACACTTGGTTACAACAATTTCAATAAAATTCTTATAAAGATTGCCAGAAAGGTTTGCGGAATCTGCGGTAAGAACAACGTGTACAGACTTTCAGGAAGCAAGATGGCAATTGTATTCCATAGTGATGACAAAAATAAAGATGACAAATTTCTTGAACTGCAGCTGTTGTTTTCTCAGAGCATAAAGATTTCTGAAATAGAAGTTTCTCCAAAAGTAAAAATGGCAACCTTTGAATGCCCGGAAGCAGCAGATAATTATGTAAAACTCAATGATATGATTTTTGATACGCTCAATTCTTCTGAAATTGAAAGTGGAAAAATTGTAGACGGCAATAAAAAAATGCTTGAAAAATCACGCCGTGAATATGAACTTGTACAAATTCTTAAACAATCACTTGCACAGAATCAGTTTGAAGTTTATTATCAGCCGATTTATTCTGTAAAGAAAAAGAAGTTTACAACAGCAGAAGCTCTTATCCGTCTTACAAATGAAGAGATTGGCTTTGTTTCTCCGGATGAATTTATTCCAATTGCAGAACGCAACGGTCTGATTCTTTTAATAGGAGAATTTGTATTCCGTTCTGTATGTAAGTTTATTATAAAGAATAAGCTTTGGGAAAAAGGAATTGAATATATTCACGTAAATCTTTCTGCAATTCAGTGCATGCAGGAAAAGCTTCATGAACAGCTGCTTTCTATCATGGATTTTTACGGACTTGATTATAAATTTATTGAACTTGAAGTTACAGAAACAGCAGCAATCGCTTCGAGCGACACTCTTCTTAAGAACATGCGCAACCTTATGGAAAAGAACATGAACTTTGCGCTTGATGATTACGGTATGGGATATTCAAATACTTCAACAATCCTTCAGTATCCGTTCCATACAATCAAGCTTGATAAGTCTATTGTATGGGCTGCCATGAAAAATGAAAAAGCACAAAAGCTTCTGCATCATACTATTGCAATGTTCCGCGATATGGGAATTGAACTTGTTGCCGAAGGTGTTGAAACTTCAGAAATGGCAGTTATGCTTATGAAAATGAAGTGTGATTATCTTCAGGGTTACTTATATTCAAAGCCTGTTACCGAAAGGACTTTCCTGGATCTGTTAGAGCACAAGTACTAAAATGAACATGTGTAATCGCTCCGGCTAAAGCGTCGGCAGCATGATCCGGCTTTGGTTCAGTTTCAAGCCCAAGCAAAAGTTTTACATATTTTTCTACAACTTTTTTATCTGCAGTAGTTGTTCCCGTTACCGCCTGCTTAATCTGATTCGGAGTATATTCACCAAGCTTTATATTATGCTGGGCCAGACACAAGGTAACTACCCCACGCGCTTCACTAACGCCCATTGCCGATTTAGCATTCTTTGCAAAATAAAGAGTTTCCATTCCGGCTTCTGTAGGACGGAACTCGTCAATAACTGCGCAAAGGCGATTGTAAATTGTAAGAAGCCTTTGTCCATGAGGTTCATCGCTACCGGTAGTAATGCAGCCATAACTAACCATGCGGTATCGTCCGTTACAAAAATCCACTACACCAAAACCTGTATTTGCAAGCCCAGGGTCAATGCCAAGCACACGGCGGATTTTAGCTTTTCCCACATCTTTTTTTGAATCTATTTTTTCAGTTCCAGGTAAAGCAGAAAACTGTTTATTATCATTAATCATATCTTTATTATACAAATGTTATTAATACATTTCCATAAAAAAATAAAATGTGATATAGTTTTATTATGCGGATTAAGAGAGTTATAATATTTACATTTTTATCTTCTTTTCTTTTAACAACAATCTTTGCACTTGAAATACAAAAGAATGAACCAAGGATTTTTATATCATCTTCAAATGACAGGTTTTCCTATGGAATTTCACAAAACAAGGATGATCAGCTAACAGGTTCAAGTGATTTTCTTTTTATTCTTCCCAATTTTTTTATAGATATAAATGAAAACTCAATTACAAACAGAACGTATCCCGGTAGTCGTTATGATGAATTAATCATCAAGTCGGGAACTACTTTAAGGCTTTCAGAAAATCTTCCGGTAGATATTCTTTTTACACCACAGGCCGGCTTTTGTCTTTTGGGAAACTTTGGCATGCAAGCCGCTCAAAACTTTATTCATACCATATACCAGATTAATAAGGTCAAGCTTGAATACGAACATTTTAAAAAGCCTTTTGCACCGCTCATAAATGCACAGGCTTCTTTTGCATATACGCTGTCACAGACGAAGTTTATAAATTTTCAACTTGACTTAACTTCCGAGAATTTGATTTTTTATACAACAGGACAGGCTTTTACCTTCAATGCAACATTAGGTACAAAATCTACACTTAAGCTTTTTGCGGGCTACAAGTGGAATCAGCTGCATGTTGATTCTCCAACACTCAAAGCATATAAAAAAGAAACAACAGGCTTTAACTATGGCTTTGGTCTTGATGCAGGCCTTCTTAAGTTTGATTACATAACCTTCCCGCAAACAAAAAACGGAAACGGAACAATAAGTCTTGATTTTTTGAGTTTTAAGAAGCATAACTGGCAGAAGACCGACGTTCACTTTTTTACAGGATTCAGCTTTTTAATAAATACAAAGTTTCTTGAAACACAGGTTCAAACTCCGTCACTGAATAATTTTTCTATTTATCTGAACAATAAATACGTTACCGGTTTTCAAAAAAATTGCGTTAATCCTTCTGAATACAGATATATACGCGATTATCAAATATTAACAATGGGCATTAAATACGAACAGCCGCTTGATTTTTTGCGCAACTGGGTAACACCTTATATTGAATTAGGAACAGGAATAGCTTCATTCGGAATAACAAGGCTTACAAATCATCTTGCTACCCCTGCATTAGATTCTTACGAATATAAAACAAAATACTTCTGGCAGCTTGAAGCAAATATAGGACTTGATATTATTCCGCAAGGCACTCTCAACTTTGGAAATGCCGCCTATGGTTTAACAGTTTTTGCCGGAACAATATTTATGCCTGAATATGAAAAAGCCACAAATCAAATAAAACAAGATACCTACCGCACCCCCGACTGGCAGCTGAACGCATTTGAATTTAAGTTTGGATTTATGCTGCATATGGGGTTGGATTTTTAAAATAAAAAAGACCTGCCAAAAAGACAGGCCGTAAAAACTGTCATTGTCGGGCTTGACCCGACAATCTATTAATCCTCAGGCTCGAAATCATCCGGATATTCAGCTGTATGATATACGTTCTGAACATCGTCGTTGTCTTCGAGGCGGTCGATGAGGCGCTGAACCTTAGCAGCTGTGTCCTTATCAACTGGAGTATATGCATCTGGAACCATTCCTACGTCGGCAGAAAGTGTTTCAATTCCTTTTTCTGCCAAAGCATCTGCAACACCGGCAAAAGCGTCTGGAGTAGTTGTTACAGTAATAATTCCATCTTCGTTTACGATATCGTCGGCACCAGCGTCCAAAGCAATTTCCATTACTTCGTCTTCGCTTACCTTTTCAGCATCAAGTTCGATTGTACCCTTGCGCTGGAACATACGGCTTACAGAACCTGTTGTACCAAGGTTTCCACCGTTCTTTGTAAAGATGTTCTTTACGTCTGCAGCTGCACGGTTCTTGTTATCAGAAAGAACTTCAACCATTACAGCAACACCACCTGGGGCATATCCTTCGTAAAGATATTCTTCGTAAGCTGCTCCACCATCTTCACCAGTACCCTTTTTGATAGCACGTTCAATGTTATCTTTAGGCATGTTAGCAGCACGAGCCTTAATGATTACAGTACGAAGACGTGGGTTTGCATTTGGATCTCCACCGCCCATACGTGCAGCAATAGAAATTTCCTTAATGAATTTTGTAAAAATCTTACCACGCTTAGCATCAGCCAATCCCTTTGCGTGTTTAATGGTTGCCCATTTACTGTGTCCTGACATAGGAACTCCTTATATTATTTAAAATATTACTAGTTTATTCTATTAATATATCATTTATGGAAAGTTTGTTCAATATTCATTTTACTTTTGCACTTTTACCATTTATAATTAATGTATCAATATTTTTTATACAAGGAGTTCCTTGATGGACAAAAAGAAAATTAAAGTGACATTAGTTCACGAAGATAAAAAAGTTTGCGAAAAGACGGTGGATTTTGCTACACCGGTTTATGATATTATAGATGGATTTGGTTTACCTGTAGAAAACATTTATGCGGTAAAAATCAACAACGAAGTGCGACCTTTGGACACTCCAGTTCAGTTTACTGCTAATATTGAACCAATTTTGAATAACACAAAAGATGGAAGTAGCGTTTACCGCCGTTCCCTTTGTCTTATGCTTGCAGCAGCCAGCCACAACCTGTTCCCGGACAAGCGTCTTATTGTAGGACACAGCCTTGGACACGGCTATTTCTACACCTACGACAACGAAAAAGCTGTTCACATTGATGTAATCAACAAGTTGAACAAGGAAATGGAACGCCTTATTAAAGAAGACCTTCCTATTACTACAGAATTTGTTTCGTACGAAGAAGCAACTAAGTTGTTCGAAAAGCTTGGAATGAAAGAAACACGCAAGCAGCTGAACTTTGTGTGCTCTCCAAAAATCAAGATTAATTCTATAGGTGACTTCAGCGACATTTACTTTGGACCACTTGTTCGTTCTACCGGTACACTCAAGGTTTATGATATCCTTCAATACAAGAACGGCTTCCTCCTGCGCTTCCCTCGCACTTCTGATCCTGAACATCTTGAAATTTTCAAAGACCAGCCAAAGCTTTACGAAGTTTACCAGAAATACAAGGAATGGGGAAAACGCGTAAACGTTACTTCTGCAGCCTCTCTTAACGAGCTTGTTGCAAACCGCAGCATTAATGACTTTATTGACATCACAGAAACCTACCAGCAGAAAAACATTTCGCAGATTGCTTCGCAGATTGTTGCTAAAAAAACTGCACGCGTTGTTTTGATTGCAGGACCTTCTTCAAGTGGTAAAACTACTTCTGCTAAAAAGCTTGCACTTGAGCTTATGGCAATGGGCTACACTCCAAAGGTAATCAGTCTTGACTGTTACTATGCAGGCCGCGACAAAACTCCGCTTGATGAAAACGGTAAGCCTGACTATGAATGTCTTGAAGCTTTGAACGTAGATCTTTTGAACAAAAACCTTGTTGATTTGTTCAAGGGTAAGGAAGTAAATATTCCTTCTTACGACTTCCACACAGGCACAAGCTACTTTGAAGAAAAGAACAAGCTCAAGCTCGAAAAGAACGACATTCTTATTATGGAAGGAATCCACGGACTTAATCCAAAACTCACTCCAAAGGTTCCAGATGAATACAAGTTTAAGATTTATCTTTCTGCCTTAACCCAGCTGAACCTTGATGACCACAACCGCGTTTCTACAAGCGATAACCGCCTTATCCGCCGAATTGTACGCGACAATAACTTCCGTGGTAAGTCTGCAGCAGGTACAATCGAAATGTGGCCAAGCGTTACCCGCGGTGAAGAGCTTCATATCTTCCCGTTCCAGAATAATGCAGATGCAATTTTGAATACTGCGCTCGACTATGAGCTTAGCGTTCTTCGTGTTTATGCTGCACCACTTTTGCGCCAGGTAACACCGCTCGAAAAGGAATATTCAGAAGCAAGACGCCTCTTAAGCTTCCTCGAAAACTTCTCTACAATTCCACCGACGGTTGTTCCACCAAAGTCTATTATACGAGAGTTTATTGGTGGAAGTGCTTTCCATTATTAGCTAAATCATCGATAAAGTCGTTTTCTTCTTTATCTGATTCTTCTTTCCAGCCCTCCAGCTGCTTTTCTTTAAGCTTCTCGAGGGCTGTTGTTTTTTTCATGGCTTCTGCAAGAATGGCACGCTTTTCGTCGCTTACCAATTTTGCCTGGGCAAGTTGATTGAGTAAATCTTCTTTCTGGGTTTCTAATAAAACCTTGCGTCTGTTACCGATTGCAATATCTTCAAAATCGGTGGAAGCATCAATTTGTTTGCGTACAGAAATAAAGTTTTTTGCGATTGTATCTAATTGATTATTGATTTGTGTTTCTACAGCAAGTGCTTTGGCCAGTTCGTTTTGTGCCTGCTCCTGTTCAAAGTTGCGGTAATCAAGCACATCCTGTAATTCAAACTTAAATGCTTTTGCCATTGCTTTGCCCGACTATACTATTCCTGCTGGCTTTGTTCGTTCATTTTCATGCTGTCAACAATATCTGCAGTAGTCTGTGCATTAAGGGCCGGCTGATCAACAAATTCTTCTTCTGGAATATCAATACCTGTAAGAGCAGAAAGTTTTTCCAAAGTATCTTCTATAGTACACTGTTCATATTCTTCCTGCTTAAGGAATTCTTCTATTTCATCATGCTTATCAATTGCAAGATCAATATCAGGCGAACCACCCTTCTGGTAAATACCTGCAGTAATCATTGTTTCTTTGTCTGCGTAATTTGCCATCATCATGCGAACAAGACCAGCAGCTTTCTGAGTCTGTTTACCTGTAACTCTTTTTGCAAGACGGCTTATACTTCCAAGAATATCAATTGCCGGATAGTGATAAGCCTGTGCAAGTCTGCGGCTCAAAACAATGTGACCGTCAAGCGTTCCTCGTACCTTATCTACGATAGGATCGTTCATATCATCACCATCGGCAAGAACTGTATAGAATGCTGTGATTGAACCTTTGTCATTTGTACCTGTTCGTTCAAGCAGTTTTGGAATCATATCAAATACGCTAGGCGGATAACCCTTCTGAGCAGGGGGCTCTCCGTTTGCAAGACCAATTTCGCGCTGTGCCTGTGCAAATCGTGTTACAGAGTCGAGCATAAGAACAACGTCCTTGCCCTTATCGCGGAAGTATTCTGCAATTGCTGTACAAACATAAGCAGCACGTAGACGACAAATACTTGGCTGATCTCCTGTTGCAATTACAACGACAGAACGCTTAAGTCCTGTTTCGCCAAGATCTCGTTTTATAAAATCAAGAACTTCTCGTCCTCGTTCACCAATAAGTCCTATTACGTTAATATCAGCATTTGTGTTGCGTGCAATCATAGAAAGAAGCGTTGACTTACCAATACCAGAACCTGCAAAAATACCAATACGCTGACCTTTTGCAATAGTAAGCATTGAATCAATAGCACGAACACCTGTTTGAATACGAGTATTATTCGGAAGTCGTGTCATTGGATCAGGAGCTTCGGCAACTGCAGGATAATATGCCTCGGGAACAATTTCAGGACCGTCATCACAAACATGGCCTGTTGCATCAAGAGCACGTCCAAGCAGCGACATTCCAACAGGAACCTTAAGTACACTACCCGAGCCTATTACTTCGCAGCCAACTTCAATTCCTTTTGTATTACCAAATGCTGTAAGTCGAACTATTTTATCTTCAAGGCCAACAACCTCTGCTAAAAGATTGCCGCCATCAGGAAGCTTGATTGTACACATTTCGCCGATTACAGAACGAGGACCTTCACTTTCAATTTCGAGTCCTTTTACTGCTGTAACGCGACCAATGTAATGGATTGTTTCTGCATCAACGACTTTTTCGAGATATTTTGAAAAATTGAATTCGCCTGTGTAGGAAGATCTCATTTAAAATCCTCCTTTTATTCTGTTGCGCCGGTAAGAGAATCAGAGCGTTTAATGTTCTTAACAGGAGAAACTTCAAGAATCTTATTTTCGAGTTCCTGCAGCTGACTTGAAATGCGTGCGTCAATTGCACCAAAGTCTGTTTCTACAATACAACCGCCGCGTTCAACAGCAGAATCTTCAAGAACAGTAATTCCCTTTATGTTTTCTACATGCTCAATAAATTCCTGTGCATGTGATGAAGTAAGCTTTACATCTTCAAGGTTTACGCGGAGTGTTACTTCGCCACGAGTCTTAACCTTTTTAAGGGCAGCAAGAGTATTTGCCATAACAACATTTTTCTGATTTTCAGAAAGAATCTTAATTACCTTGCGTGCCATCAAAATTACAAGCTCAACAATCTGGCTTTCTGTATCGGAAAGGATTTCTTCACGGCGCTGCATTACAGCTTCCAGAATTCTATGCATACGGTCAATAAGACGTTCTACTTCTGCAACACCCTTTTCGTAGCCTTCCTGATGTCCTTTTTCGTAACCGGTTGTTTCTGCTTCATTTCTAAGACGGTCTCGTTCAGCTTCGGCATCTGCAATTATCTGTGCTGCTTCAGCTTTTGCTTTTGTAATTATATTGTCTGCTTCTGTTTCTGCATCTGATTTAATAACTGCAGCAGCATCTGTCTGTCGTTTAACTTCGGCAAAGGCTGCTTCTTCTGCTTTCTTTACAATTTCATCAGCGCTAGCCTGAGCAGTTGAAAGCATTTTCTGTTTTTCAGATTCCCACTGAGTTTTAAATGCTTCGGCTTCCTTACGCAAATCATCGGCAGTAGGACCATGATATTCTTCCTGAATTACAGGTATTTCTTCTTCTACCGGTGCATAATTGCGAACCAAAGGCAATATAACTTTTTCACCTTCGAGTTTTGTTTCATTAGGACGAAATACAGATTTTGCCATAAACTTTTATTTCCTCACCTTATGATACGAGCTCATCTTCACCAGAACGAGCAATAACAATATCACCACTATCTTCAAGACGACGAATAATAGATACAATCTTCTGCTGAGACTCTTCAACGTCCTTCAAGCGTACAGGTCCCATGAATTCCATATCTTCCTTAAGCATACTTGCGGCACGCTTAGACATGTTACTGAAGATTTTATCCTGAACTTCGGTATCAACAGATTTAAGCGCTTTTGCGAGTTCCTGCTGATCGACATCGCGGAGTACCTTCTGAATAGCACGGTTGTCGAGCATAACGATATCTTCGAATACGAACATTCGCTTTTTGATTTCCTCGGCCAAATCCGGATCGTCTTCTTCCAGAGATTCGATAATAGACTTTTCTGAAGAACGGTCTACAAGGTTCAAGATTTCTACGATTGCTTCAACACCACCGGCAGCAGTATAGTCTTCA
>JAGCDP010000012.1 GCA_017651065.1 Treponema sp. | reverse complement strand
GAAAGTTAACACGTCCCCTCTTAAAACCAATAGTGTTAACGTTCGAGATGTTGTTACCAATTACGTCCATTCTTGTCTGATGATTCTGCAACCCTGAAACACCAGAATAAAGTGATCTCATCATAAGGCTTTACCTTCCTTCTTTTTTTGTTTAAATCCTTAGTTAGCGTAAATCGCTGCTATTTTATCTAAAGTGTAGTACATACCGTTTACAAGAATCATTGGATTATCCCCTCTGGTTGCCCCTTCCACGATTCCTGTAGTGGTTGTATCTCCCACATTCAATTCAACTGTTTTACCCAAAGCAGATGTTGCTTCCTGACTTGTAATAAATGATGCCATTTTAGCAAACGAAGTGCTCATGTTTGTCATCTGTTCCAAAGAACTGAACTGAGCCATCTGTGAAATAAACTCAGTGTTTTCCATAGGACTTGTAGGATCCTGATTCTGAAGCTGTGTAATAAGCAGCTTTAAGAAGTCGTCCTTTCCAAGTTCGTTGGATACAGTGCGTCCTTCTGTAGTGTTCTGCTTGTTAAAGTAGTCGACCTGCTGGTCAAGCATTGCTTTTTCACTAGCAGACATTGTTGTGTTAAGTAGTTCCATCACTTCTCCTTATACCACCTCTATCGTCACTTTATGCAACGATGTTAATTGAATATTCAGAATTCTGTACAAATTCGTACGAATCCTGAATATATCCGTCTGTTTCCCCACCCAAAGAATCGCCATAAGCATTCTTTGCCCAATATTCAAATCCGTCATACCTTCCTTCGAAAGTCTGATTCTGATCATTCTGTGAGTTTCCGTTGTAAGAAACATCAAAACTAGAAGTATCAAAACCACTCTTTGCAAAGGCCTCCCTTAAGGTCTGGGCGTTATCTTTGAAAACTTCCAGAGCTTCCTTGGTATTAACGGTAATATGTGCACTAACAGTCTTGCCGTCCATTGAAAGATGAATCTTTACATTTCCAAGATCATCCGGATGAAGTACAAGATTTATAGTTCCTTTATTATTGTCCTGCAGAATCAAAGAGCCTGCTTTTACAAACTCAGGTGCATTTGCCTGAATCTGATTAGAAAGCATTGCCTGGAAGTTTGAACCTTCGCTGGCAGCAGTCTGATTATCCAAAGACAAGATATTTTCTGAAGCAGTCTGTTCGGCAAGCTTCATTGTAATTGTTGCATTGTTCTGGTTATCAAATTGAACCTGAACCTGTCCTTTTGAACCGCTCTTCTCTGAAGACTTTGTATTTTCTGTCTGTACAGTTCTCTGGTCACGAACAATTATTTTTGAATCTTTGTCGAGTGCATAAACCTTTTCATCATTCAAAAGCTTATTCTGTAAGAGTGAATCCTGATTTTCATCAACCCCAATATTTTCTGAATCAATTGTAAGCTCATTATTTTTGAGATTTTCAGAGTCAGTCTTGATTTGAGAATTAGAAGCAATTTGAGATGAAGCATTCTGAACAGCAGCAGCATTTTCTGCAAGCTCAGCCGAAACATTTGCCTGTTCTTCATTAACTTTGTTCAGATTTTTGTCGTTAAGGATTTTTTTAGAATTCTTAATGTCCGTAGAATTCAATTTTGTTTTAGGATCAGCTTTTTCTTCGCTGTCTTCATCAACAACCTTAAGATGTTCGTTCTTCAAGAGCTTTGGCTTTGAATCCAAATCATCTTTGAACGAATTCTTTTTTACATTCCCCTCTTTATCAGTCTGTTTTTCATCAGCCTTTGGAGTTTCTTTACCATCTTTTATATCAGAAGTTTGTTTTTTGTCTTCTGTACGATCAGCATTGTTAGACTTTTGATCATCTGCAGCTTGTGAAACTTCCTGAGGTTTTGAGTTCTCGTATGAGTTTTTAAGCTCAGTTTCTTTTTCAGGAGCTTCTGTTTGACCAGAACGCACAGAATTTAATAAATCTGCAAAAGAAGTTTGAGGAGAGGAATTATTTTGTAATACTTGGGATACTTGTAAATTGCCTGTTTGAATGGCCTGGTTTACGATGATATCCGATACAATTGCCTGCATTGGCAATCCTCCTGGTTGTAAACAAAATTGAAGGATTGCCAGATTGAGCGGTTATTCCAGGGACTCTGGTTTACTTAGCATCTTCCGCTGTATTTCTGCAGCCCGGGCAGATGGCATTAAAGAAAGCCAGTAAGAACCCATGGATGAAGAGCCGTTTTCCTTTGCCATTTCTTCTACCTTGCGAAGGACGTCAATTACAACCTGATCATCCATAGCAACAAGAATGGCAACGGCAGCTTCCGGTCTCATACCGTTCAGATTATTAGCAATCTGTTCAACGTTTACTTCTTTATCATCGTATTTTTTTACGGTCAAGTTAAATGTTTTTTCACGTTCTTCTTGATTTTTTTCTCGTTCTGCTAATTCGGCTGCAATCTGCGCATTTTTGCTTTCTGACTCTTCAAGGTCTGCTTCACGCTTATCAAGCTCTTCAATGCGGATATCGATTGCCTGTTTTTGTTTGTTTAATCGGTCTTCATCAAGATTTGCTACAAGAGGTTTAGATTGAGTTGCAGTCTGAGATGTCTGTACATCCTTTCCCATTAACTTATAAACTGGAGAGAATACATTTTTTACACGGATTATTCCAAGGTAATCGAACCACAAAAGTCCTCCGATTACAAGGATTATTATAACAAGAATTAATACAAATGATTTTCCAAAGCCTTTTAAAGCCATTTTCCCCTCGTATTTTAATAATTATAACATATATTATAAAAAAATCAAATATATTTATTCTATTAAGCCACTTATGGCTGTTCCAAGTGTAATATCATTTTCTGCAGAAACAATTTCCCAGTAAATGCCAAGCTCGTTTGTTAGTATTTAATCAAGGTAGGCATGAACGCGATTATTTACCATCCAGGTTTTATAGAAGGTTGTTCCGTTACACAAAATACAGATTGGATGACCTGCGTTTTTACCTGCTCCTGTTTGAATTGCACAGGCTGTAAGAATTGCAGCAGAACAGCGGGCAGAACGTTCAACAACAGCATCGAGCAGCTGATAAAGCATGTCGCAGTCTTCTTCTGTTGCAACTTCGCAGGCAAGTTTTCCAAGAGCACAGTCTTTATTGTATGGACCGTGCAGGAATTTATCCATTTCTATAAGAGTTAATGGTTCAAGCTTAAGAAGTTCTTCATTCATTTTCTGGCTGAAAAGTCCTTCTTTTGCTGCATTTTGAAGAATTATTGTAGAAACAGGTCCTAAATAAGCGCCTGAACACTGTTTTTCCATATAAAATGAACCTGGTTTTACAGTAGTTTTGTCGAATTCAATATCAAAATCAGAGCGGTTGATGTTTTTATACTTACCGCTTTCGCAAACGATAATTTGTTCATCTATCTGAATTGCCACGTCGCTACGCTCCTCGCAATGACGGGTGTCTGGCTGAAGATAAGCAGCATTCATTCCGGTTCCAAGAATATAACCGATGTATGATGAATAGCGGTGAATATCGCCTGCAGTAGCAGCACCGGCGAGCAAAGCAGATGTTGTATCGTTACACATTGTTACTCGTTTAATTGTGTTCCAGCCGTGTTCTGCAAGAGCTGCTTTAAGGCATTCCCCTACTTTTGAACCGATTACTTCAGGAGCCTTTACTTCCTTTGAAAATCCAAGAAGAATTCCATCGCCGTCTGTCTGAATTTCCATAGGATAAGAAAAGCAAAATCCAATACGGTCTGATTTATTTTTTAGGTGTTCAAGGTTTACAGCAATCTGCTCAAAAAAATCTTTTCTGCTAAGTTCCTTTTCAACGCCAGGCATTTTAGTTTTTTCCATTTCAGAAATGGTTGGAACGCCGGCTGCATCAAAAGTAACAAGGCATGAGCGGAAGTTTGTTCCACCTGCATCAATTACAATAACACTCTGATTTTTAGCAGTATCCTTTGGTGGATTACAGAAAGTGCGGATCATATCCTGGTCAGAAGGCTGCTTTTTAAGTCCGCGTCTCATATCATCAAGAATACCCTGTGCCAGAGCAAGCACGTCAATATGGTTTACAAAATTATGTTTCATTAAAAAAGAAGAAACTGTTGTGTTCATTTTTATTTCCTTATAAAAAATATTATACATAATAGAAAAAATAACTTCAATGTGATATATTACCTTCATGCTCGATTTGGAAACCTTGCGCAAGGAATTAAATCCCGAACAGTTTAAAGCCGTTACTACTACCGATGGCGCAATTTTGATTATTGCAGGCGCCGGAAGCGGTAAAACGCGCGTTATTACATTCCGAATTGCTCATATGCTCGATAAAGGTATTCCTCAAAGCCAGATTCTAGCACTCACCTTTACAAACAAAGCTGCTAAAGAAATGGTAGACCGAATCAAGAGCCTTACTCAGAAAAAACTTCAGAACCTTACAATTTCTACATTTCATGCTTTTGGAGTAAAAATCCTGCGACAGGAAATTACAAAGCTTGGCTGGCGTGAAAATTTCAGTATTTATGATGAAACTGACCGTGTTGCGCTTATTAAAGAATGTGGTCGTGAGCTTAAATTCAGTCCTGAAGCAATGGATATTTACACAATCGGAAACCTTATTTCTAACATAAAAACAGGCCGTAAAAACTGGGAAACTGCAAATGACATGTATAAGCCGCTTTATGAGCTTTACCAGGAAGGCCTCAAACTTTATAACGCAGTTGATTTTGATGATTTGATTGTGCTTCCTATTAAACTTTTCAAGGAGTTTCCTGAAGTTCTTGCCCGCTACCGTGAACGCTATAAATATATAATGGTCGATGAGTTTCAGGATACAAGCCATCAGCAGTATGAAATGATGCACCTGCTTGCAGACCAGAATGTTGCAGTTGTAGGCGACGATGACCAGAGTATTTACAGCTGGCGTGGAGCAGATTACCAGAACATCATAAATTTTGAACACGATTTTAAAGTTCAGGAAATCCGTCTTGAACAGAATTACCGTTCTACAGAAACAATTCTTGAAGCTGCGAATGGTGTAATTTCACACAACACAAACCGCAAGGATAAAAAGCTTTGGAGTGGTAACGGGGGCGGTAAACCTATAGAAGTATTCATGCCTCAGAATGAAACTGATGAAGCAAACTTTATTGCCGAAAGTATTCTTGGAATTGCAATGGATGAACACCGTAAATATGATGAGTTTGGTGTTTTGATGCGTGCAAATACTCAGGGTCGTGTACTTGAAGAAGCGCTTCTTGAAAATAATATTCCCTACACTATGAGCGGCGGTACTTCATTTTTTGAACGTAAGGAAATTAAAGATATTGTAAGCTACCTGCGTGTTATTGCAAATCATGATGATGACATAAACCTTATTCGAATTTTAAATACTCCTAGGCGAGGCATTGGCCGTGCAACAATTCAGATGCTTAATGATGAAGCTTTGCTAAACGGTTGCACAATGTGGAATGCAATGGATTCTCTTATAAGCAGGCCCGGCTCTCCTGCTAATGATGCTGTAAAAGAAGATTTAGCAGAGTTTATGAAGCTTATTGAAGATGAAAGACAGAAGATTTTGACTGGACGCGGCTTGAGCAACAAAGTACGCCAGATGATTGAAGATATTGATTACAAAGATTATCTGATTGGTGAATTTGGAAAGAGTCAGAAAGCCGTTCAGTTTAAGCTTATGAATATTGAAAGTCTTTTGAATTCAATTGATGCCTGGGAAAAAGATCCTGATAATGATAATCCAAGCGTATTCAATTACCTGAACCGCATTACTTTAGTTTCGCAGGACAACAGTGATGACAACGACAACAAGGGAAAAGTTAATTTAATGACTATTCATGCTTCTAAAGGACTTGAGTTTCCTGTTGTTTTCATTGCGGGTTGCGAAGAAGGTCTTATACCTCATGCACGCTCTGTTGCCGAAAACGACGGTGATGTTGAAGAAGAGCGCCGCCTTTTTTATGTTGCAATTACTCGTGCCCGCGACAAGTTATTCTTAACCTCATGCCAGCAGCGCAAAAAGATGAATATGGTTAATGAATGTACCCCTAGCCGCTTTTTAGATGAGATTCCGCAAAACCTGATTGAATATCATGAACCAAAAGAAATTACAGAAGAAGAGGCCCATGATATGCTTAGTAATTTTCTGGATAATTTGAAAGCAAGAAAATAGATGCCGAAACAAGTTCGGCATGACTTATGTTTGTCACCCCGAACTTGTTTCGGGGTCTACTTTTCTTATACACGATACTTAATTTTCTTACCCGTACCCTCATACAGTTTCTTTCTTAATTCTGTAACCTGAGGATCTGTAATGTAATCATCAAAGCTCATCATACGGTCAATAACACCGTTTGGAGTAATTTCTACAATGCGGTTTGCAATAGACTGAATGAACTCGTGGTCATGTGAACTGAACAAAAGAACACCAGGGAATGCAATCAAACCTTCATTGAGCGACTGAATAGCTTCAAGGTCAAGATGGTTTGTAGGGTCATCCATTGTAATACAGTTTGCACCACTTAGCATGAGTTTAGAAAGCATACAGCGAACCTTTTCACCACCGGAAAGAACCTTTACTTTTTTAAGTGATTCGTCACCGCTAAAGAGCATTCGTCCCAAGAAGCCGCGTACATAAGCGTCGTCCTGTTCTTTGGAATACTGCTTGAGCCATTCTGTAATGTTCATATCATTATCAAAGTTGCTTGAGTTATCGCGTGGAAGGTATGTCTGACTTGTTGTCTGACCCCAGAAGAATTCACCGCTGTCAGGCTTTTTTACACCGTTTACAATATCAAAAAGTGCAGTTACTGAATTGTGTTCTATACCTACAAAGGCAATTTTGTCTGTGCGATTTACAACTAAAGAAAAATTATTCAAAAGTTCGTTTCCGTCTGCATCCTTAATGCAAAGGTTTTTACATTCAAGAACATTGTTTCCAATTTCGCGGTCGGCCTTAAAATTTACATAAGGGAACTTGCGTGTAGAAACAGGAATATCTTCGAGTGAGTCTGCAAGCTTGTCGTAAATCTTTTTGCGGCTTGTTGCCTGCTTTGCTTTAGAAGCGTTAGAACTGAATCGAAGAATAAACTCGCGAAGGTCCTTCATTTTTTCTTCTGTCTTTTTCTGCTGGTCGTGAGCCTGGCGCTGCATAACCTGAGTCATCTGGTACCAGAAGTCGTAGTTTCCGCTGAACTGTGTGATTTTTCCAAAGTCAATATCGCAGATGTAAGTACATACTGTGTTCAAAAAGTGACGGTCGTGCGAAACAACAATTACTGTATTTTCAAAGTCGAGCAAAAAGTTTTCGAGCCAGGTGATAGATTCAATATCAAGACCGTTAGTAGGTTCGTCGAGGATTAAGGCATCAGGGTTACCGTAGATTGCCTGTGCAAGAAGTACGCGAACTTTCTGGCTTTCATCAAGCTCGCTCATCATTTTGTCGTGGTGTTCTTCTTCAAGACCAAGACCGCTGAGCATCTGTTCAATTTGATTTTCTGCTTCGTATCCGCCAAGCTCACCAAACTCTGCTTCGAGTTCTGCAGATTTAATTCCGTCTTCTTCTGTAAAATCAGACTTTGCATAAATTTCATCGCGGGCTTTACTAACTTCGTAAAGACGAGGAAAGCCCATCATAACTGTGTCTTTTACAGAATACTGATCAAAAGCAAAGTGGTCCTGCTTTAATACAGCCATGCGTTCGCCCGGAGTCATAAAAATTTCACCGGAATCTTTTTCAAGTTCACCGGAAAGCAGTTTTAAGAAAGTTGATTTTCCGGCACCATTTGCACCGGTAATTCCATAACAGTTTCCTTTATTGAACTTAAGATTTACATCTTTAAAAAGCGGTTTTTCGCTGAATGAAACACTAACATCACTAACTGTAATCATCTAAATACTCCGTGTCATTGTCGGGCTTGACCCGACAATCTATCTTCCAAAGAAGCTCTTTAACTTTTGCCAGAAAGTCTTTTTTGGTGCAGGTTTCTGCTGCTGGTAGTTGCCTTTCTTATTATACTGTTTGTTGTAAGAGCCCTTCTTATATCCGTTATTCTTGTAATTATCTTTTTTGTAGCCGCCCTTTGAATATGCATCCTTATAAAGCTTCATGCGCTCTTCGTAAGAAAGCCCAGCCAGCTTTGCAGGATCAATATACGGCTTGTGATTCTTTTTCTTGTAATCTGAATGTCTAGGGGTTCCTGAGCCTGTCGAAGGACCCTTCTTGTAATCACCCTTCTTATAATCATTTTTCTTATAACCGCCCTTCGACGAGCTCAGGGACCGCGGATTTCTCTTATTATGAATATCCCCATCACGACCCTTACGGTAACCATGGCGGTTATCAAGTTCATCATCACCACGCCAGTTTTCTGTTTTAATAAAGATACCTGCAGACTTGTCTTCTTCCATCTGTTCTGGATAAGCAACAGTGGCAGGAATCTGCATTTCAATATAGCGTTCAATTGCAGGAAGATTATAAACATCCTGTTCAGAACAGAAAGTATAAGCCTTGCCAGATTTTCCGGCACGGGCTGTACGACCAATGCGGTGAACATAATTTTCTGCTTCTACAGGAAGGTCGTAGTTAATAACCATTGCAAGGTCATCAACGTCAATTCCGCGGGCAGCGACATCTGTAGCAACAAGAATCTTAACCTCACCTGCCTTAAATGCTTTCATAATTGCAAGACGCTTACTCTGCGGAAGGTCTCCAATCATAAACTCAGCTTTGATTTCATTAATGCCAAGACGCTTTGCAATAACTTCGCACGAACGCTTTGTATTACAAAAGATAATTGCCGACTCAGGATTTTCGTGCTTAAGAATACCTACAAGAAGCTTCATCTTTTCGTCAGAAGAAACGTGAAGAAGCTCCTGTTTAATTTCGCTTACTGTGATATTTTCTGCTTCGATAGTAATTTCGATTGGGTCGCGTGTATATTCCCATGCAAGATTCTTTACATAAGTATTGAGTGTTGCAGAGAAAAGCATTGTCTGACGAGTTTCTGCTTCAGGAAGCTTTTTAAGAATCTTACGAAGATCATCATAAAAGCCCATATCAAACATACGGTCTGCTTCATCAATTACACAGAAGTGGCAGTTGCTCAAATCAAGGTTGCCGCCTTCGTTTAAATCAATTACACGGCCAGGAGTTCCAATTACAATGTCTACGCCTTTTTTAAGATTAGCAATCTGCTTTTCGTAACCTACTCCACCGTATACGCTGAATGCCTTGAGTCCGCTTGTTCCAACTAAAACCTTTGCTTCTTCTTCAATCTGAACAGCAAGCTCGCGTGTAGGTGCAAGAATCAAACATTTCTTTCCTGCATTTTCTGCCTTGAGCATTCCCTGAATTACTGCAACAAGATATGCACAAGTTTTTCCAGTTCCAGTCTGAGACTGAACATACAAATCAGGGCCTTTTGCCCCTTCCTTCTTAGAAGCCTGAATAACCTGTTCCTGAACCGGCGTACAAACCTCATAACCGGCGGCTTCAATTCCCTTTAAAAGTCTTTCATCAAGACCAAATTCTGTAAAGTTCATATATATTCCTATTCTTTTGGACGCGTATGCACGTCATTAATTTCTTTATAATAATCAAGATACTGGCACAAAACCCCAAGCGCCATTTCTACACTTTTTTGAATGCGTTCATCTTCGTCTGCTTCATCAACATCAGGATTATAAATAGCATCGCGCAAACGACAGAATTCATTATTCATGGCAAGATATTTTTCTGTAGCAGTCATGCAGTGAGTATATCAAAATTTTAAGAATGTGTCATTACAGATTATTCTTGAGCTGGTGCTGCAATTTCTGCAGGCTTACTTTTGCCAAGCTTAAACCCAAGTACACAAAGAATCACACCAAGGATAGTCGAAACAATTCCGCAAATCTTAAGCTGGAACACAATTGTTTTAATGAAGGACATTGCAATTTCAAAAACAGCTGAAGGAAGTCCGTATTCATTAATTGATTGTGAAAGAACTGCAGGTGCTATTCCTCTTGCAACAAGTGCTGCAATAAAAATAATCAGACCGTCAACAATTGCCGGAATTGAAATAAACTTAAAGCAGACAAAAATATTCATGTGAATTAAGAAAATCACAAGTGCCAGAACTACGCAGACACAGATTGCAAGAATAAAGATTTTCAAAGAAAGCCAGAAGTTTACTTTTCTAAGGATTTCAAAAGCTTCTGCGTTTTCTTCTTTTGCTGTATCCAGTGTTGCAGTAAGCTCCGGTACCATTGCTTCTACATTTTCGGAAATTGCTTCATCAAGGCCAGTACGGTCTACAACTTCGCCTGTTGCTGCTTCGTATTTATCTATTGCCGTATTTACAACCTTTGTAATCTGGGCAGGATCAATGTTTAATTCATCGCTCGCACCAGTCATGTAATTTATGATTTCATCTGCATACTGACTTACTGTCTGAGTGATTTCCGGTGAAGCAAGAATTTCGGCAACTACTTCCGGATCTACATCAATTTCATATTCTTCAAGATACGACTGGACAATTTCATTTATATTCATATTTGAAAGATCTAACGAGCTTATATCAAAATCGCCGAAATCTTCCGGATTAAACTGAGCATAAGTTATAACTTTCTGCTCCGGATGAAAAAGACCGTCATCTTCAAACTGAATTACAGGTGCTTTTGAAATCTTAAGAAACTGACCTGCGAGTTCTGTGATTTTTGAAGTACTAAGATTGGCACGTGCCACACCTAAAAGAATTGTTGCAAATAAACAAATAGCAAAGATTATGCTTAATAAAACTGAAAAGAATTTTTTCACAATTTCCTCCGAATATTTATAAGACATTATATTATATTTGTGGTAATATGTCATTAAGAAATAAAAATGGAAAAAAACGAATACCAGGCAGAGCTTTTTACAAACAGATTACGCAAACGATACAAGGAACTTCGCAAGTGGGCACGCAAAAACAGGATAAGCTGCTACAGACTTTACGACCGCGATATTCCAGAAGTTCCTGTAAGCCTTGATTTATATGAATTTTTACCAGATGAAATTGACTCGCCTGTAGAAGCAGCACGCTTTATGTCTGACCAGAATTCCAGACTAAGTGCAAATGACCCTACTGTAGAAACCGGCATTAAAGAACGAACCTATGCAGTACTTTATCTTTATGAACGCCCTTACGAAAAAGACGAAGCCGAAGAAGAAGCCTGGCTTGATTTAATGGCAAAATCCGCTGCAGAAGTTTTAGGCATTCCAGAAGAACACATTGTAAAAAAATCGAGAGGACATAAAAGTCATAAAGGTAGTCAATACGAAAAGAATACCTTAAAAGATCCCCGGGTCAAGCCCGAGGATGACAAATCAAAAACTGTCATTGTCGGGCTTGACCCGACAATCTATGCTTCACCAATTACCGGCACCATTCAGGAACAAGGACAGCTTTTCCGCGTAGATCTTACTACTTACCTTGATACAGGCCTGTTCTTTGACCACCGTAGCCTTAGGTCAACAGTACGCGACACCTGCAGTAAAAAGCGTGTACTTAATCTTTTCTGTTACACTTCAAGCTTTTCTGTTTATGCGGCACAAGGCAACGCTTCGTTTGTTGAATCTGTAGATTTATCTAACACTTACCTTGACTGGTCTAAAGACAACATGAAGCTCAATTGCTTTTCAGACAAAAACCGTTACATTTATACAAAAGCAGACTGCATGAGATTTTTACAGGAAAAAGCAGTTGCAGCAAAAGCCGGAAATCTTAAAGAAGATGAACTTTATGATTTAATCATTCTTGATCCGCCGACTTTTTCAAACAGCAAAAGCACTTCTGATGTACTTGATATAAACCGTGACTGGCCTCAGCTTGTAAAGGATTGCCTTAATATTCTTTCACCACAGGGCACCTTATATTTTTCTACAAACTCTGAACGACTGAAATTTGATATTCAAAAGATTCCGCCTAAAACTGCAGCGGGTAAAGAGTTTACCTGTAAAGACATTACTGCACAAACAATACCATTAGATTTTGAAGGAAAGAAACCACATAAAGTGTGGGAGTTTAAGCTTGTTTCAAAAACAACGTTTTAAAATAATAAAGGCTTCCTCGAAGGAAGCCTTTTGAATTATTTAGCGTCTGCTTTAATTCCGTAGCGCTTGTTGAAGCGATCAATACGACCTGCAGTATCAACGAGCTTCTGCTTACCAGTATAGAATGGGTGGCATGCAGAACAAATTTCAACGTTGATGTTTTCAACTGTTGAACGGGTTTCGATTACATTACCGCAAACGCAAGTAATCTTTGTAAGTTTGTAGTCCGGGTGAATTCCCTTTTTCATGTTATAACTCCTATGCTCTTGCCCGATATTACGCCCGGCCGCCACTGGCTTGTACGCGGGTACATCCATCATTCCGCTACCGTCAACTAAATAATAATAATATCACAAGAAAATGATTAATTATTATATATAAAAACTAAATTATTAGTCAATATTTGATCATATAAAAAATGCTGTCTACTCCCGTGGAAAATGTCTTCGGCCAACAGGGATGAAGTTGTCCTCAGCCATTTTTCACTCCGTAGACGGCAATTTTCAATGCATTCTACAATTTTTTCTTATAGTATTATTTTTTTTACTCTATACCGGCTGTACCTGCATTCATACTGGCCAGGAAGGCTTCATTTGTCTTTGACTTCTTCATGCGGTCAAGAATGAGTTCTGTAATTTCGACGTCTTCCATTGGGTTGAGTACTTTACGCAAAATCCAGATTTTCTGAAGTTCGTTTTCGCTGAGCAAAAGCTCTTCTTTTCGTGTACCAGATTTTTTGATATTGATGGCAGGGAAAAGTCTTCGTTCTGCAAGCTTGCGGTCAAGATCAATTTCTGAGTTACCTGTTCCCTTGAACTCTTCAAAGATAACTTCATCCATGCGTGAGCCTGTTTCAATCAAGGCAGTAGAAATGATTGTAAGTGAGCCACCCTCTTCTACATTACGTGCAGCACCAAAGAAACGCTTTGGCTTAAAGAGTGCGTTTGAATCAACACCACCAGAAAGAACTTTACCAGAAGTCTGAACTGTCTGGTTGTAAGCACGTGCAAGACGAGTGATTGAGTCAAGCAAAATTACAACATCACGCTTGTGTTCAACAAGACGCTTTGCCTTTTCCAAAACCATTTCTGCAACCTGAACGTGGCGTGTTGCCTGTTCATCGAATGTAGAAGAAATAACTTCACCCTTGATTGCGCGTTCCATTTCGGTAACTTCCTCAGGACGTTCATCAATCAAAAGTACGATAAGATATACTTCAGGGTTATTAGTTGTAATGGCATTTGCAATTTTCTGCATCAAGATTGTTTTACCGGCCTTTGGAGGAGCAACAATCAAAAGACGCTGTCCCTTACCAATTGGTGCAAACAAATCTACGATACGTGTTGAAACTTCTGTACTAACAGTTTCAAGTCTGAGCTTTTCATCAGGATAAAGAGGTGTTAAGTTTTCAAAAGGAACGCGTGTCTGTGCGATGCGTGGCTCGTCAAAGTTTACGCTTTCAATACGGAGCAAAGCAAAGAAGCGTTCGCCTTCTTTTGGAGAACGTGTCTGTCCGTAAACTGTATCGCCTGTCTTAAGATTGAAAAGACGAATCTGGCTTGGTGAAATATAAATATCATCAGGACCAGGCAAATAGCTGTTCTGTGGAGAACGCAAGAATCCGTAGCCGTCCGGCAAAATTTCCAATGCACCGGAAGCAAAAATAATTCCACCATGCTCTGTGTGCGCCTTAAGAATTACAAAAATCAAATCCTGTTTTTTCATTGGAGCTAAGTCATCAGCTGTAAAGCCATACTGCATTGCAAGCTCACGAAGTTCCGGCATAGATTTAATTGTAAGGTCATTAATCAAAAGACGAGGTTTATTTGCATTGTCCTCATTTGAAGAGGCTGCTTCTGCTACAATTGATTCAGAAGCTTCTCCACTTGGAGTTGGATATGAACGCGAATAAGGACGCTTGTTCATTCCATTTCTTTTAGTAGCCGGAGTTGGGGCTGCTTCACCTTCTGCCCCTTCTTCGGCTTTTACTTTCACAACACGCTTTTTCTTCACTACAACTTTTTCGGAATTTTCTGAATTAGTTTCCTGAATCTGATCTTCAAGACCAAGTGAGGTCTGTCCGTTTTCTTCCTGCGAATTTTCTTCTTCGCCGTGTTTTCTTCTTAATGTTGCCATTAAAAATTCTCCATTAAACAATTAAAAATTTATTTGAGATTTTTTTTGATTATATAAAAACGGGGGTTCCTTCTTGCCTTTAATATATCAAAGGTTTTGAAGGGCCTCTATTATTTTACTACATCTGAATGAATGAGCATGGCCTGTTTAAATTCAGAAGATGCCACTGAAAAAAGATCTACATCCGGCTCTTCCTGAAGCATTGTTATTTGCCCATTAAACTCTACATTATTTGCTATTCTTATTCTTGCAGTTGTAATATCACTTTCAACCATGCTGCCTGAGCAGATTTCTACACGATCAGAAGCATTCATATTTCCCTTAACAGAACCACATACTACAATTGACGAAGCCTGAATACTTTCTACATTACAAGTAGCATTTTTTGCAATTTCAAGTTCACCAGTTGGTGCAATGATTTTTCCTGAAAATTTACCTGTTATTACAAGTCTGTCTCTGAACTCAAGTGTTCCGTCAAATTCTGTTTCTGAGCCAAAAATTGTTATATTCTTTTTTACTGCTTCTGTGCGTTCCGACATAAAACTTTATTTATTATAACAATAAAACCACGAATTATCAACACAGCAAGCAATAAAAATGCAATTCCATAACCAAAAACATCACCAATTTGATTATAAACAGTAGGATTATATTCATCAGAAATCACAGGAAGCTCGCAGATTACATATGATTTTGTAAAAGGAACTGCCATTGCTGAAAGAATTCCATTCTGGTCAATAAAAGCAGTTTGTCCTGAAACAGCACTTATTGCAGCAGGAATTCCATTTTCAACAGCACGGAATTTAGCCATAGCAAGATGAGCATACTGACACGATTCACTTTTTGCCCAGGAATCATTTGCAAGACATACAAAGCATCTGGCTCCTTTTTTATATGCCTGTCTGCATAAATCTGGAAAAGTATTTTCAAAACATATTGGAGTATAAATTGAAAGTCCTTGTGTTTTAAATATCTTTATCTCTTTTCCCGGTTCAGAAAAAAACTTCTGCTTTTCTAATATGGTTTTATAAAGATTCGGGAAGTATTTTTCATAAGGAAAATATTCAGAAAAAGGAACAAGATGCATTTTATTATAAATCTCTGGTTCCGGAGGGAACATTGACTGATTTTCTGTAAATAAAAGTGCAGAATTATAATATTGTTTATTCTTCCTTTCGTTTTTAGTTTCAATATGCTGATTTCCTAATATGAAATTTGATTTATGATTTTGAAAATAATTCAACACATACGAAACAAGCTTTTTTCTGTCTGTATTTTCTTCCGAATTATAGTGATAAATGATCGACGGAACTACAGCAGTTTCGGGCCAGATTACAAGCTTAATCTGAGGATTGATTTCAAAAGCTTCATCAGTCAGTTTTATAAGTGTTTGAATACTTTCTGTAAAATTTTCAATTCCATTTTCATCAGGACTATCATTATGCTGAATTGCAACAGCCGTTACTGTTTTATAATCAGAATCTTTTTTAAGTTTTATATTCCCCTGAATGATTATTAAAATAAATAGAAAAGTCCAGATACACAAAGCAATCAAAGGATTTTTTAAAGACGCGTTCTTCAGACTTCTTGTATTATCTGAAATATAATTTATATATGTTGCTCCTTCGTAATGCTTGTCATCGCTTATCATTTTGCGCATAAAGTACTTTTTATCTTCTGCCTTTGAAATAAATGCAAAAATTAAAGAAGAAGAAAAAATTACAAAAGCATTTAATCCGAACACCCCTATTACAGAAGTGATTTGCAATAAAGCACTGAATTTCCATTGAGTATAAGCAGCAAGTCCATAATGAACTCCAAGAAATCCAAGAGTACGCAGGTAATCAAAAGTACTGATAATTAAAAACTGAACAAGCCATGCGTTTTTTACAAAAAGTTTTTCTGTCGATTTTAGTGCCAGACCTAAAAGAGCTGTTCCAATAAACGCTATAGGAATTGCAACATAAAGACAAAACGGATCATAATTATAAAGCCAATACGCATACGAGCATACGCAAAGAACACCATAAATGCCTGAATAAAACCAGGAGTTTTTCAATAATGATTTTTTGATTAAATAAAAAAACGGAACATACAAGAACCAGCCAATAAATGATAATCCCTGTTTTATAACCGGATTAGGATTTGCAGCTGCAAAGAAAAGCGCTCCAATTAAAACAAGACTTGAGCACTGCAGGAAATTTTTTGTTTTTATTTTTCTGATTTTTTTAGATTCCATATTTTTTCTTTTAATTCCCTGCCCGCCTTGAAAGATGCAATGTAATGAGTTTCTCCCTGAACAATTTCTCCTGTTCTAGGATTACGGGCATTTGTTTTTCCTTTTCTAAGCTTTGGCTCAAATGTACCGAAGTTTCTTAATTCAATTGTGTTTCCTTTGCAAAGTGCATTTTTAATTTCTGCAAGGAGTGAGTCGGTTATCTGATTTATTTCCTGTTTTGGAAAATTAGTGTTGTGATATACTTCTTCTACCAAATCAGATTTTATTATTTTTGCCATAATTGATTATCGGTATGAATGATTAATTTATGTATGGTGTGAAAAAAAACATTCAGACAAAAAAAAATCCAACCATTTGTTCTGGTTGGATTTCCAATATGATGGAGAAAAGTTATTTTGCTGCATTAAATGTAGCATTATAAAGGTTCATCATTCTTGACTTCTTGCGAGAAACAGCATTTCTTTTAAGAACACCCTTACTGCGAGCGCTGTCAAGAGCCTTCTGAAGAGTCTTATATTTTTCTTCAGCAAGTTTCTGATCTTTAGCCTGAACTGCTTCTACAAACTGTTTTGCATAAGTTCTGCATTCACTTTTAATAGACTTATTATGAAGTCTGCGAACTTCGCTCTGAGCGTATCTTTTCTCTGCAGATGTTTGTTTGCCTGCCACTTGGAGACCCCCAAAATAAATAGATATTTATAAGAATATATCAAATATTGGATTTTATGTCAAATAGTGGGTTTGGACATATAGAAAATATGAAAAAGGTGAATACATGTGTAAAAAAACTACTCCCGTGGGAAAGTCGAATGCAAAACCGCAGGCTAGCCTGCTACATGCTACAGTGCCTTGGAACTATCCACTTGGCCGCCTTGCGGCCGCACTGTAGAATGTTTTTGCATTCGCCTTCCCCACTCCGTAGTTTTTTTAATATTTCTCCTTATTAGGATTATTTTTTCTCTCTTAAACCCCGCTCTTTTTCGTATAAATATAATAATAATATATTAATATATTCATATAACTATCAGACAGCCGGATGTAAGCATTTAAAAATATACGCGGAGTGGAACATGAAAAGAGTTGAAAATAGATGGACGGAGCGTAGGAGTGGCTGCAAACTACATCTGAGCTTGACGAGCGAAGCGAGGTAAATCTTTCCTAACAAGCTCAGCAGTAGTTTGCAGACACACCTTAGCGGGAGTACATCTATTTTCCACATGACTGCACTTCCACGGGAGCGTATATTTTTCTTATGAAGGCATACTGCTGTTTGTTATATTGACATTAAATTGCATAATTATTATTATAGTTGTTACGAATATTTCTTTGGAGGCACATAATGGCTGGAGCTAGTAAAAACTCTCGTACTACTGTTGCAACACACAAATTCATTTGCCCTGACTGTGGTGGCGAAATCATAATGAAAACTATTATGGATAACGGCAGACTTAAGAATCAGGCTGAAT
>JAGCDP010000011.1 GCA_017651065.1 Treponema sp. | reverse complement strand
TCTTCTGTAATAATTTCGAACCGATTCCTCGTTCTTCATGTTCCAAAACAATTTTCATTTTAAATTCTTTTGTGTATTTGGACATAAAAAATGCACCTCCAAAATTGAACTTTATTTGTCCAACTTTTGGGGTGCACTTCATTGACACGGGAATCTCTTATAAAAAAAGATTGCCGGGTCAAGCCCGGCAATGACACAGTTTTATTTGAAATAATTCCTTAGATTAATGGTTTCATTGCAGTCATGTATGCGCGCAACTTACGGCCAACAACCTCGATCGGGTGGTTGCGGATTTCGTCGTTTACGGCTACAAGTTCGGCATTGTTTACTTGAGTATCTTTTATATCAAGGCCTTTACCAATAACGTCTGTGTGAAGCTTTGGCATGAGATCTTTTGCCATCATTGGAGCTGCAACGCGGCTGAAGAGGTAACATCCGTACTCTGCTGTATCAGAAATTACGCGGTTCATTTCGTAAAGACGCTTGCGGTCAATGAGGTTTGCAATAAGTGGAACTTCGTGGAGTGATTCGTAATAAGCAGATTCCGGTTTGATTCCTGCATCAACCATAGTTTCAAAGGCAAGTTCACAACCGGCTTTTACCATTGCAACAAGTAAGATTCCCTTGTCAAAGTATTCCTGTTCTGTAATTTCTTCACTAGATTCTGCTGTTTTTTCAAAGTCCAGCTTACCTGTATCTTCGCGCCAGGTAAGAAGATCCTTATCTCCGGCCTTCCAGTCTTCCATCATTGTGCTACTGAACTTACCGCTGATGATGTCGTCCATATGCTTCTGATAAAGTGGAGCAAGCAGCTTTTTGATTTCTTTTGAAAGTTCGTTTGCCTTGATTTTTGCAGGGTTAGAAAGACGGTCCATCATATTTGTAATACCACCCCATTTGAGGGCTTCGCTTACAACATTCCATCCGTGCATAAGGAGCTTTGTTGCATATTCAGGAGCAATTCCTTCGCTAACCATTTTGTCGTAGCAGACAATTGTTCCGGCCTGAAGCATACCGCAGAGAATTGTCTGCTCGCCCATAAGGTCTGATTTAACTTCTGCAATGAAAGAGCTTTCAAGTACACCGGCCTTTGAACCGCCCATACCAACTGCAAGAGCCTTTGCATAAGCCCAGCCCTTTCCTTCAGGGTCGTTTGCAGGGTGAACAGCAATAAGATCCGGTACACCAAATCCGCGCTGGAATTCGTGCCAAACTTCTGTACCTGGTCCCTTTGGTGCACACATTACAACTGTGATATCATCACGGATAATCATTCCTTCTTCAATCATGTTAAATCCGTGGCTGTACCACAAAGTTGCACCCTTCTTCATTTTTGACATAACTTCTGTAATTACAGGAGTATGCTGCTTATCTGGAGTAAGGTTTCCTACTAAGTCTGCTGTTGGAATAATTTCGTCATATGTTCCAACCTTGAATCCGTTTTCTGTAGCGTTCTTCCAAGACTGACGCTTTTCGGCAATAGCAGCCGGTCTAAGTGCATAACTAACATCAAGTCCTGAATCACGAAGGCAGAGACCCTGGTTCAAACCCTGAGCTCCACATCCAACAATTACAATTTTTTTACCTTTAAGGGCGTTTACTCCGTCCGCAAATTCTTCTTTTGCCATAGAACGGCAGTGTCCAAGCTGAAGTCTAGCCTCACGCCATGGAATTTTGTTGAAATAATTTTCACCCATATTTTAGCCTCGTTTTTATTGATAGTAATCTTTATTATAGTTCAATCCTATTGCGTTTGTAAATATATCTCCAGTACGCAGTAGCTGCACTTAAAAACCAGACAATGCCTACAGACCACCAGATGCCCCAGACATTAAAAAGCGGTATTGCTGTAAGAAGGAACGGAACCGTAAATCGGCCGATTACTTCTGTAATACCGTTGAGAAGTGAAAAGAATGCGTCGCCTACACCATTTAGTACGCCACGCACCATATAGATTATACCAAGGAAAATATAGAACCAGCTTGTAATTGCAAGAGCCTTTGCACCCATAGTAATAACTTCAGGATCTTTTACAAAAAGTCTTGTTATTGCGTTTCCTAAAAACTGCATTATAGGAAGCATTGCTAAAGAGAAAATTGCTGTCATGAGCATGCTTTTCTTAAAACCTTCGGCAAGTCGTTCTTTATTTTTTGCCCCGTAATTCTGACCACTGTAGGTACTAAGTGCTGCACCAAGTGTCTGATACGGCTGATGAATTAACTGTTCAATGCGGCTTGTAGCTGTAAACGCGGCAACTGCAACAGCTCCGTAATTATTTACAACACGCTGCAAGGCCATGCACGAAATTGCAATCATCGAAAACTGAAGCGAAATTGGAACTCCAAGCTTTATACACTTCCATAAAATTGCAGAATTAAGATGAAGGTCTGCACGGGTAAACTTAAAATACGGATTAGTTTTAAAAGCAAAACCCAGACACAAAATGCTGCAGATAATTGTAGAAATAAGTGTTGCAACACCGGCACCAATTACACCAAGGTGCAGAGTATATACAAAAATCAAATCAAGGATGATATTTAATATGCACGAAAGAATTAAAAAATAAAGCGGAGTTTTTGAGTCTCCAAGGGCACGCAGCATTGAAGAAACAAAGTTGTAGGCGCTTACAAGGAAAAGATTTAAACACATGATTTTCATGTAGGCAGTTGCATCGGCAATAATGTTTTCAGGGGTATTCAGGAGCCTTAAGATTGGGCCTGCACAAAAGAAAGCAATTGTACCGATTACAAGCGGAACAACAATCATAATAAAGGCAGTATTTACAATACAGTTTTTTACTTTTGCATCGTTGCCTTCGCCAAAAAACTGTGAGGTTACAATACCGCCGGCAGAACCTGTTCCGTTACAAAGGGCAAAAAAGAAAAAGGTAATTGAAGCAGTGGCGCCAATTGCAGCAAGGGCATCGGCACCAATAAGCTGACCAACAATTACAGAATCGGCGAGGTTATAGAGCTGCTGAAAAATATTACCAATGAGCATAGGCACCGAAAAAGTCAAAAGCAGGTGCACAGTATTGCCGCTGGTCATATTAATCATATTTGTTTTCATACAGCTGATTATAGTCCGCCCGAGTAAAAGTAAATTGTACGTTTATATTTTATTATATGAAGAATTTTACATCTTTTCGTAAAAGCTGTAGTCATAGGCATTATCGCTTGTTAAAGGAGCCGGAGCAACTTCAAAATAAACAACAGCATTACGGCCAGCCTTTATTGTAAACTTAGGAGCCTTACCGTCTACAAGCTGTGTAGCAACAAGAGGCTTTGCAGCAGACTTAAGTAAATCAATCTGTTCTTCATTAAGGTTTGCACACTCTCCCATATCGTGCCATACCTTTAACGGATTACAGCATTCTTCATCAACTGTTTTTGTTAAAAGGCTTGCGCGGGTGCAATCCAGCTTTGGCAGAACAATTTCAAAATCAAGCTGCTTCTGTTTTGTTTCAAGCGTAAGGTTCCAGGCAATGCCTTTATAAGAACCGTCTGCTGCTTTTACAATCACAATATTTTTATCGCGGTAAAGACATTTTTCCTGACCGTCCTTAAGGTCTTTAAAGAACTTAAAGGTCCAGTATGTTGGTTTTGGAATGCTTCCGTTGGCTAAAAGTCCAAAGCCTCCGTGGAACGGTGTAAAAGGAACTCCATTTTCTTCAAACACATCACCAAAAGTCCAGTAAGAATAACCTGTTGCATAGTCACCAATTTCGGCAAGAGTGCGTCCAAGATAGGCTGCATTCAGGTTTGTATCGTGAATAGGACAGTTTGGAATATAAGAAGTATTGAACTCTGTAATGTAGAACGGAAGGTCCTTGTAATCTTTGTAATGGTTTATGATTTTACGGCAGTCGCGCAGAGTCTGAAGTGTTTCATCAAGCGGCATAAGTTTTGCATAACCGTAGTGACCCTTGTAATCAGGGAATAAAGTTGTATAGTGATGACGCGAAATAAAATCAATCGGCGGCTTTTTCTGTGTAAGGAAGTCAAGAAATCCGACCATCCATTTTTTGTCTGCGCCTCCACAAATTGCAGGGCCTCCAACCATAAAGCGTTTGTTCAGCTTTTTAATTGCGCGTGCAGTTTTTTCGTAAAGCTTAAAATATTCCTGCATGTCTGCATCTTTCCAGAAGCCAGGAAGATTTGGTTCATTCCAGACTTCAATAGGCCAGGTAAGAACTTCGTCTTCGCCATAGCGCTGCATCAAATGGCGCAGCGTTGCAATAACAAGGTCAGTCCATTTTTTATAATCTTTTGGAGGAGTTGTGTTACCCTTCCAGTAAAAAATTGTCTGTTCACCAGAGGCAAGCTTTTTTGGCATAAAACCAAGCTCAAGGAATGGTCTGATATTTAAAGCAAGATAAGCATCAACAACACGATCAAGATAAGTAAAATTATATTCAATTATGCGCGGAGCATTTTTGTCTACATATTCAAAATACTCACGGTAATCTTTAAAATCTTCAGGTTTCTTTTTGAGCGCACTCCTGTCCTTAAACTCCTGATAAATTGCCATATCATCACTGAACAGTCCATGCCCGCGGATAAACTTAAACCCAATATCCTTCTGAACAACAGCCAGTTGATCCAGATATTCCTTTGTAAGCGCCAGCCCCATTCGCCCGGTTCCTACACAGTAGTTTACATTGTTATTGAATTTTACCTTTTCTTTTCCTGTGAGTTTGATTTGTGTTTTCATAAAATGCCTCGCTAAATATAGAATAAACTATTTTTGTTCAATCCTTTTTTTAATTCTAATTGCATAATATGAAATACAAACAAGAATAACGGGAGAACATACAGGCTGAACAAACTTTAATTCGTTTCTTATCAATGAAACTATTAAATAGAATAAAGTAAAAATCAAATACAAGAAAGAGGTCCATTTTAAATTCTGTTCTGTTCGGGAATAGTATTCATCTATTTTTATCCATATTAAAGCAATTATAGCTCCTCCAAATATGTCAAATAATACTTCTGCAAAAATATTATTCATTTTTACATCAATTATATAGATTAATAAAACATCTATTATATTTAAAATAATTATGGCTATATTCACTATTTTCCATCCAATTCAATATAATCTAATTGCACAAACTTTCCCATCCCAGAATTATTCAATATTTGATTTATAATAAAGGGACTTGTGTTATAAATAATTTCAAGTATTTCTCCTGGATTTGCAAGCGCCTGTGAAATCAAATGTGTTGATGTCTATGAATTTGGGATATTTGCGTTTTAGTATCATCATAATCCTTCACTGTATTGAATATATTCATATACCTGATCAGCTATTTTATTGAATTCTTCTATTGGGAAATCTATCTGATTTATTATGTCTCCATCCATTCGCGGCATCATGCTGTTTGGATCGTTTGGAACTGTCATCTTAAAACGACTTATTAAATCACTCGAATAATCAATTACTTTATATTCTAATTCTCCTGAAGGATTATTTATAATCTCATAGCTTATTTTTACTGTCCCAAATCCGGCAGCTCTTGCTATGTCATATAATTGAAAATCATATTCTATATTTATGACACCATTTTCTTCCGTCTTATTCAAGAGTTTAATGCACGAACCAAAAGTCTGCCGATAAACATTTACAATATTAAGGACAGGTACAAGTTTATTATCAGATATAGTAAAATATAATTCCCCATCATATTGTCCATATCTTGGATACCCAACTTCATCTAAATCATCAATATATTCATATTCAACTTTTATGCCATTTTCAATTTCTTCACTTTGAATAATATAAAAACGCCCAAGGTATAATTCTTGAATTAATGTTGATCCCTTATTTAGTTGCATTGTATTTTCATTAACTATTATAGTTTGTTTTGAACACGAACAAATAAAAACACATATTAATAATAGAATTAAAAAAGAACTCTTCTTCATGTCTGCCTCTCATATATCGCATTCATTTTTTTATGTTCTCAATATTGGATATTTTTCCACAACACGTTTAAGTTTCTCTGAATATTTTTCCCCATTTATTTCATACTTTAAAAGTATGTATTTTGTCTTATACTTTTTTATTTTTATTCTTAAAGCTTCATCTTCTATTCTGAACGAATATAATTGATAAAAACTTCCATTTTCTTCATGCATAATCCCATTTGCCTCTAAAGACACATCTTGAAAATGTTCAATTTCATTACCCTTGTCATCTTCCAGAATAATGTTTGTTATTGTAATTTTTTCAAAAGTCGTATTTTTAGAAAACCTTTTAAAGATTAATTCTAACCATACTGTAGTCATGATTCTAGTACGGTAAATATCATTTGTTGTTTCTAATTTCTTAAAGACATTACCATTGAGAGTATTAAATTCTTCACTTTCAAAACTAATAATATAATCAGTTTTACAAAACAAAAATCCCATTGCAACCCCAACAATAATAATACCAGTTATAAATCTTTTATTGAGTTCTTTCATTTCTGAATCCTGTTAAATAATATGGAACCATATCTTTAAAAAAATGACCTATTGGATTATTTATAGGATCACAATAGTTATACGTTCCTTTATATCTTGGATCTAAATATAATTCATAAGAACCATCAGGAGAAAAATCTTTTGTAAAAACCGCTTCTCTTCCGTCTTTACAAACGAATTTTAATTCATCAAAAACAAATCCATTCTGATGATATTTTGACATTTCTGGAGATAACAGTTTCCAATCCCCATTGTTTTGAGCAGATTCCAAAATATCTTGATATGATTCTGTAATAATATTTCTTGAATCTCTTTCTTCGAAATGAAATCTCATTAATCTATCGAAAAAATCCTGAAAAACAGATGTTTTATCATTCATTGATAGATATACATATATTTCTGAATAATTTTTAAAATTCTTTATTTTTCCCGTTTCTTCACCATAAGCTGTAACTGTATAGCCTAAAAAAGGGTCAGACAATAATTCTGCGGCGGCTTTCAATGATTCTGGATCATCAAGATTTGCTATTATTCGAGTTGGATCATGTGGATCAAATATCAAAGATGTAGATGCATTATCATTGTTATTGCCTGATTGAGAAGGATCATCTGTCTTTTTTACAGTAGTATTTCCGCTGTTTTCATTTTGTCCTTTAATCTCTTCTTCCTTTTTTGAAAGTTCACACTGATTAGTTTGTACTGGTGTTGTCTCAATTACTTCAGATGTATCTGAAACATCCCCTGTCGGTTCATTATAACCTATTTGTTTCTGAGCCCATTTTATATCAGATTCCGTTAGAACAGAAGTTTTTCCATTACTATCTGTAACTGTATCTCCAGGATTTGCCAACGCCTGCGCAGCTATTGAATTTTCTATCTGGCGTCCACCATTTACAAGATACGACTCTTCTCGTGTAAGCTCACGGCCGTAAGGTGAAAAATCGAATGTGTTGATGTCTATGAATTTTGGAAGCTTATGCTTTATTTTTTTCATTCTTCAACTACTCCAAGCAGGTTTATAAAGGGATAGTCTGTCTTTATTTCTTCTATTTCTCCTGTTTCAAGAGAATAGCGGTACCACTTATGGGCAACCTGTACTGGTCCAAGGCCGAAAACGAATCTTGCAAAGAACATTCCATGTGTAAAACTATACCATCTATCCTTCTTTGAAAAGTACAGATACTTTTCTGTCATATAGTATCTTTCACGAACATTGCCACTGGTTCTTCCCCTGATTCCACTTATTTTGGTTTCTATGATTTCCCCAGTATCAAACTTCTGTATTACTATTTTTCCCTTTTTATTCAAGCCCACATAGGCATTTACAAGCGGCATAAAGCCGTACTCCTGAAGGTCTGTTTCTGCATCGAATACCTCGCCTGTAAGACAATCATAATACCTTACTTTATCATCTACATTGTTATAGAAAAAAACTCTTTTGTCATAAAAACCATAAATGGGATAATATTCATATTTTGATAAATCAAAAAAATTGAATTCTTTTGTTTCAAGGTTAACAAAAATCACAGCATTTTTTTTATCAAGAGCACAAACAAAAGCTATATTATCAACGACAAAAAAAGGTCCATTATCCCAAGCACAATGATTACCATAGTCTATTGTAATTATCTTCTCAGTCTCTCCGTTCTTATTAATCTGAGTAAAGGTAGAAGTGTTTCCCGCAGCAGAATGAAACCATAGCTTTTGTTGTTTACCGTCAAAAGCACAACTGTATCCTTGAGGGACAGAAACCTCTGTTTCACCGATCATTATAAAAGAATCTCTCTTCTTATATATCAAGGGAATTTCAATGGCTTCTGAAGCATGACAATAAAATGAAAAAAAGAAAACCAGTAAAACAAAAACAACCTTCTTTTTCATATACAACCTCAGATTTTTTCCCGCCAGCAGTTATTGTTGCTTGCCGCTATTCCGCAGCTGTTTGTAATCAATTCATATCCAGAAAAACTCTTCTTTGCGACAATTGCATCCATAGCAGCCTGGTCACCGCGGGCATGGGCCTGGGCCATCGCATACTGGTCTGCCTGCGACATTACCTGCCCGCCATTAACCGTATACAGCTCTTCTTCTGTCATTTCGCGGGCAAACCAGGAGTAATCGTAGGAGTTTAAATTGGGATGTGGTTTATGTTTTCTTATCATATTCCTTACTCCCAATCACAACCACAATTTGGACATTTGTCTGGAAATCTAAAACGAAAACCGAAACGTAAGCCTTTAAAATTTTTAGATTTTGGATTATAAAAAGAACTTATTTTAGTTTTACAATTCGGACAAGCAATTCGTTCATGAATTAAAATATCTATAAATATAAAGGCTAGAAAAATCAGAGGTTTTGGAAATATCAAAGCACAAATGCATAAAATAACTGGAATTACCCAACCTGTTAATTTGTATTCTGTTCGTATTTTCATATTTTATTCTCACGACTTAATTTATAGCAGTTTCCTCTTACAGATATAATAAATATTGCCCTCTTTATCCCAAAAGAACATCCTCTAACAACTATGTTGTACAATAAGTTTCTATAATATCTTCTTGGCTATCATTTACAATAATCTGAAAAAGATATTCATTTACCCCGTTTTCATCATAAGCATTCATTTTGTAATCACTGAAATTTTCTTTAACAATTAATCCATTTAATATCCCAGACAAAATATACGCTACATAGTTCTGTTCATCTAACAATAAACTATTATCATTCATTACCGAAGAACTCATTTTGTCATAATAATCTTTTGCTTTCTCTCTTTCTCCTAAACAGAAAAGAACATTTGCATAACCAAATAGTTGAACAAATGAAAATGTATTTCCATTAATAATCCATCTATCATATACATCTTTTAAAGCAATATAATTGTTTGAAAGCTCTTCTGTTTTATGACACCAGGTATCATATATTTGTAATTCAATAGAATAGGCTTTCCATTCCTTGGGTTCTATTTCAATGGCTCTGTCAAGGATATCAAGAGCCTTTTCAGCATCTTCCATACTATTCCACCAACATAAACTGTTAGTTTGCTCAATTAAATCACTATTTTTAGTATTTGTACAACTCAAAAAAGAAACTATTATAATAACTAGCAAGACAAAATGCTTTTTCATTTATTTAATTCCTTAATGTCATCTGATCTGACTGCGACATTACCTGCCCGCCATTAACCGTATACAGCTCTTCTTCTGTCATTTCGCGGGCAAACCAGGAGTAATCGCAGGCGTATAAATTGGGATATGGTTTCTTTTTTCTTTGTAACAACTTTTTCACCTCTGAATCTTACTCTTTTATTACACTTTATCTAAATCTATTCCGCAACAAGGGCATTTTTTTGGAGCCCTGTGAAAAGCTCCACCATAATATTTTGAGTTAATTCTATATGTTTCTATTAGCTTGGTATTACATTCTGGACATTTTATACTATAGGTTCTTATTCCTACAATAACAAATATTATGATAAACAATATCCCACAAACTAGAATATTTAATCCTAATGATTCTAAAATAATAAAAAGGAAAAAATCCAAAAATGGATAAACAAAAAGATTTATTTCAAAATACATTCTTATACTTAATCCAAAATAATATCTTAATTTCATTTATTCCCCTATTTTATTAAGCAAATCTATCACACTATTCGGGCTAATCGTAATTGATTTTTGGGATGATGTTGATAATCCTTTTCCAGGTCCATATGCAAGGCATCCTCCATTATACCCTTCTTCATCAGTCATTACTGTAAAACTAAAAGGCAAATATCCTAAATTACCATCTATTCCAATTGGCATAGGACCTTCAAGTTCTCTTTTTACGTAGCCGACACCAATGCCTAAGCCTATATTACATCCTGTTGCAAATCCAATACTAAAGTTGATGCCAGAATCCATTAAGTTATCTAAATCAAATACCAAAGATACAGCCCCTTCTATCCCTGTTGCAGCAACTAAATCAGCTTCAGCTGTAAAAAACAAATCACCATGTGCCCCCTGTTTAGTAGGAATTCCAAGGGTTATGGAATACTCAAGAATAGATTTTTCATCTTTCAGAACATCTACAATCTGTCCATTTTCATTGGTCAGGCCAATTCCGTCATAGGAAATGGTTCCTGCTGCACCATACTGGCCTACAGTAAGATAATAATCCCTGAGTATTTCAAAATTTCTGGCATCACTACGCTGTACTACCATCAGATGTTCATTCCCGTAATCCTGTCCGTTGTATCTCTTGTCAGGATTTGGATCATTCGGATTATAACATTCTGGACCGATCGGAAATGAAGTCATATTATTTACTGTTGCGTTTTCTCCAGATGAAGAATTTCCGGTAGCTGAATAACTGGAACTACCCGTACTACCTGTAACAGTTGTACTTGCCTGAACAGAGTTTGTATGTCCATTTGTATTTGTTGAAGTATTACTATGCTGTGTTGACGACTGTTCGTTTAAAGGGCTTGGAACATCTGGTGAAGACATGTTGTTATCAGGTGCGGAATTGGTTGAAGCAGGAGTTGAATTCCCAAAATTTATTTGCTGCCCCACATATATAAGATCCGGGTTATCTATCCCGTTATTAGCTGCAACCTCGTTTACTGTAAGATTTGTTCCATGTTCCTGGTTGTAATTATAAACAAGTGTTCCAAGAGTATCACCGCTCTGGACTGTGTGTGTATCTTCTACAGTACTGCCACCGTTTACAAGATATGCTTCTTCTCTTGTAAGTTCACGGCCATAAGGAGTGAAATCAAATGTGTTGATGTCTATGAATTTTGGAAGCTTATGCTTTATTTTTTTCATTCCTCAACTACTCCTAGCAGGTTTATAAATGGATAGTCTGTCTTTATTTTTTCTATTTCGCCTGTTTCAAGGGAATAGCGGTACCACTTATGGGCAACCTGTACTGGTCCAAGGCCGAAAACGAATCTTGCAAAGAACATTCCATGTGTAAAACTATACCATTTGTCCTTCTTTGAAAAATACAGATATTTTTCTGTCATATAATATCTGTCATTAACCTTGCCCAAGGGCCTTCCCCTGATGCCACTTATATTTGTTTCTATAATTTCCCCTGTATCAAACTTCTGTATTACTATTTTTCCCTTTTTATTCAAGCCCACATATGCATTTGTAAGCGGCATAAAGCCGTATCCCTGCAGGTCTGTTTCTGCATAAAAAATCTCACCTGTAAAGCAATCAAAATACATTACACTCTTTTCTACACTTTCGCTAAAGAAAAAGATTTTATTGTCATAAAAACAACTTATTTCTTTATATCCCATATTTGTAATATCAATGAGCTGGTATTCTTTTGTTTCAAGATCTACAATAAGTCTTGTGTGTTTCTTACTTTGAACACAGATTAATGCCTTGTTATCAAAAACAAAGAAACGGCCGCCTATAAGGTTTATTTTTCCAACATCTATCGTAAAGGTTTCTTCCGTCTGCCCTTTAGTGTTAACGCAGATAAAGGTAGATGTATGTCTCCCTGAATCCTGAAACCACAACTTTTGCCTTTTACCGTCAAAAGCGTATTCGTAGCTTCCAGTATTTCCCAGAGGAACAGGGACTACTGTATTACCGATTATTATAGAATTGTCTCTGTAATATATCAGAGGAGGTTCAATGCTTTCTGCAGCATGAGAGTAAAATGTGAAAAAGAAAACCATTAACACAAAAAGAACTTTCTTTCTCATGCACAGCCTCAGAGTTTTTCCCGCCAACAGTTATTGTTGCTTGCACATAAAACATTATCTATACAATTAGGTATTGGTGTATCAAAGTAACTGTTTATTCCGCTTCCATCTGTAGTCAAAACATCTCGTCCTATTATTCCGCAGCTATTTGTAAGCACTTCATATCCAGAAAAGCTTTTACCTATTTCAACCGAAGCATCATAAATATATGCATTCTGTACGGAATTCGTATTAAATACTACCATTTCATCAAAACCCATATCACTAAGAGAAGCCATCATTTCTTCTTTAGAGTCATAAACTCTGGCAAGACAGCCTGCCTGACTATCAAACCCCGATGATACTGCGAGAGGCATGCTTACATTTCCTAGCGGTGTATTACTTAATACCGTTGTATCTTTATCTTTATAATCTGGTTTTGTAGTGCCTGGAAGAATATCTTCTTTCAACCCATTTGTTGCTTCCGAAATACCTATAACTTCAAAGAAAACAAATTTATTATTATATGTCTGAACAAACCACCCTGCATGTCCGAAATTTTTGGCGCCCTCTTTATTCACGACATAACCGGCTATTGTACCATATTGCATGTTCCGGCCTGCACCCGTTTTTTTCATCTCATCATACATGGCCATCATTGCCTGCTCGTCAGGAGACATTGTTCCTTCAGGTCTTGGCAGTGCATCAAAATTCATAGGAATTACCGTATTTGGATCAGTCTCCTGAGAAGATACACCGGAACCCGATGAACTGCCTGTAGCAGAATTTGTCTGCTCTGGCTCCTGTTTATCCTTATTTTCATACTTTGCAACAATTGCATCCATGGTTTCTTTATCACCGCGGGCATGGGCCTGTGCCATTGCATACTGGTCTTCCGGTGTCATTACCTGGCCACCGTTTACAAGATATGCTTCTTCTCTTGTAAGTTCACGGCCATAAGGAGTGAAATCAAATGTGTTGATGTCTATGAATTTTGGAAGCCTGCGTTTTTGTATTTTCATTTATCCTCACATATACATTTATCTAATATTATTATATTACGGATTAAATAAAAAGCAAGGTTTATCTTGTGCAGTAACTTGTTAGTCTAATATATATTTTTTTTTGTCAAGTGATACAATTATATTGTATAATATACATCTTAGATTATACAAGGAAAAAATAATGAAATATTGTTTGATAAAACAGCAGGATGAAAAAGATTGTGCGGCAGCATGTCTAGCTACGGTTGCTGCTTTTTACGGCAAAAGAATATCTATAGCCAAAATCCGGAACATGGCAGGTACCGACCTTAAAGGAACTTCTGGACAAGGCATAATAAAAGCAGCAAAGCTTCTTAGTTTTTCCAGCAAACTTATGATATTTAATAACAAAATTATTTCACCAGAGCTTCCATTTCCTTGTATTGCGCATACAAAAAAATCCATTAATAATGAATTGCTTGAACATTATGTTGTTATTTTCAAAGTTAAGCATAACAAAATTCTAATAGGAGATCCGGCCGATTCCTTAAAATGGATTTCTAAAGATGACTTTTCTAAAGATTGGACAGGAAATATATTTTTTCTTTCACCAGATACAACCTTTGAACAAAGTACCGATGATAAATCGTTTTTCCAACGCTTCTGGTATCTTTTATTACAGAACAAGCACATTACTGTACAAACATTCATTGCAAGCTTTGTACTTACAATTCTTGGTATTTTCAGTGCGTTTTATTTCAGGTTTCTTATTGATGAAGTAATATATTCATATTTACCAAATGCCCTTGTTTCAATTTCGCTTGCCTATCTTGCAGTAATCATATTCCAAAGTATACTTGGTTACGCCAGAAATCACTTGATTATCTTCTTAAGTAACAAACTGGAAGCATCATTGTCTTTAGAGTATTTCAGGCACATTCTGAACCTTCCCCTTGATTTTTTTACAAAACGCAAAAGTGGAGAAATCCTTTCCAGATTTTCAGACATAAATACTATAAAAAACGCACTTTCATCAATGTGTGTTGGTGTAATTCTTGACTGTACCATGCTTATATTTGACGGCATCGTTTTATTTGCCTTCAGTTCCTCTCTCATAACAATTGCGGTTATTCCTGTAATTCTTTCCGGCATTTTGGTTCTTGCATTTGCCAAGAAGTTCAGAAAACTTATTTTTATTCGTTCTGTTTCCGAAGCCGAAAAGTATTCTCATTTTGTCGAAAGTATAAACGGCATGTCTACAATAAAAGCACTTGCCTCTGAAGATGAATGCAATGACCGGGCAGAGTTAAAGATTATCGATTCAATTCAAAAAGGCTTTACCCTTTCAAATCTTGGAAACCTTCAGTCTACACTACAGGGCTTTTTATCTCAGGCCGGAAACCTTGCAGTTTACTGGTACGGAAGTTTTCTTATAATGCAAGGTAAGCTTTCATTAGGACAGCTTATTTCTTTTGTGACCTTACTCGGCTTTTTCCTTAGCCCTTTAGGTCGTTTAATAACACTTCAACCTCAGTTACAGGAACTTTCTGTTGCATCAAAAAGACTTGGTGAAATATTAGATCTTAGCGAAGAAAAATCTGCACAAGGAACAAAGCTTATACCAAAAGATATAAAAGGTAATATCTGTGTAAAAAACCTTACATTTTCTTACGGAACCAGAGGAGTAACACTCAATAACATTAACCTTGAAATTAAGGCCGGTCAGAAGGTTGCCTTTGTTGGTCCTTCGGGTTCCGGCAAAACAACTCTTATGAAACTTCTGTTAAAATTTTACGAACCTGAATCTGGAGAAATAACTCTTGATGATAAAAACATAAAAGATTTTGACACACAATTATACCGAAAAACTTTTGGGTATGTTCCGCAGGAAATTCTCTTATTCAGCGGAACAATACAAGATAATATTGCATTCGGTAATGAAGGAGCAACCCCCGAAGAAATATTTGAAGCAGCCAGTAACGCTCAGGCACTGGATTTTATTTCTAAACTAGAGGAGCGTTTTGCAACAAAAGTTGGTGAACGCGGAGCAACTCTTTCTGGAGGTGAACGGCAAAGACTTGCGCTTGCACGGGTTTTGTTACGAAAACCACAAATTCTTGTTCTTGACGAAGCTACTTCAAATCTGGACAGCATTTGTGAAAAAGAAATTATGAAAACCATAGGTAAAATCAGCTCTGGAATTACAACAATTATGGCGGCACATAGACTCAGCACAATAAAAAAATGTGACAAAATCTTTGTACTTCAGGATGGTCAAATTGTCGAAAGCGGTACACACAGCTCTCTTATGCGCAAAAAAGGCACATATGCAGCCATGTGGAAAAATCAGAATGCGGAGGACTAACTGTGAAAGCATATGATTACAGTACAATGCCTTATGTAAAAGAATACTTTTTAAACAGAAAAACAAAATTACAACAGGCTTTTATTTGTATTATTACATTACTGCTTACATTTATTTTTGTTTTTATATGTTTTGCTCCTTTTGAAGAAGTTATCAAAGTAAAGGGTTTTATACGCCCAAATGAAAATATCTCAGGTGTTCTAAATGCCGTAACCGGAAGAATACAAACTGTTTCTTACAGCTCTGGACAAACAGTTAAAAAAGGACAACTTCTCCTGGAAATAGATCCAACACAACTTGAAGCAGAAAAGGAAAGCCTTATTACACTTATGACAGAGGAACAGAAGAAGCTTGATTCCCTTTACGAAATAAGAAACAGCATTGAACAGAATATGAATATCATTGACAGCAGTCACTATGAAGCCTTTTTACGATATGAAGTCTGGAAAACAAATCTTTCTAAACTGGAAAACATCAGAAACCTGAACCTTGAAAAATATGAAAAGGAAAAGAATCTCCCAAAATCAATGACAACTACGGCGGCGCTTGATGAATTAAATTCACAGTATTTAATTTCCTGCGATGAATATGACAATCTTTACTATTCTTTTAAACATGAAATTGAACAGGAAATTGCTGAATTTGAAACTTCAAACAAAATTAATAATTCAAAACTTAAACAAATTGAAAACTCGTTACTCTTTACAAAAGTTTGTGCACCTATTGATGGGATTATTCAGGAAGTTTCTGTATTCAACACTGGCGACTGGGTTCAAACAGGACAACTGTTATTTAATATTGTTCCCACAGAAGATACCTCGGTTAAAGTTGAACTTGTTATATCTACAAAACAGGCAGGCAAAATTGAAGAAGGCATGACTGTAAAAATGCGTTTTCCAAGTTTACCCTATCATGAGTTTGGCGGTACAAAAGGTACTATTATTACAATTGATCCTGATATAACCAGAACACAAAATGGTGAAGCATATTTTATTATAAAAACAAATATAGAAGACAGATTATTATCTGACAAAAAAGGAAAAGTCTACCCTCTTAGAGTAGGACTTGAAACAGATGCAAGAATAATTCTTTCAAAAAAAACAATAATGCAATTTTTACTGGAGAAACTAAACCTGTGGTACTAAAATCTAAATACAAAATAATAAGCATTATCTTCATTTTTCATTTCTTTTTTGTTAATTCTGTTTTATATGCTCAAAATGAAATGCAGCAAGATAGTTTTTGGATTGGCATTTTCCAAACTGCATTTTTAAACAATACCAGGGTGACAAATTTATTGAATGAATATCAATCTTCTTTGATTAAGAAAAAACAATATGATTATTCGTGGGTACCTGTAATACAAACAGGTATTCAAAATAATTTTAACTTCAAACGCTCTGATTATATTAATATATTAAATCAGACACAAAACATAGATAGTGAACATACATTACTGCTGTCTCCTGTTACATCGGTTTCGATTATTCAAAAACTTCCTGGGAACGGCCAGGTTTCATTAACTGCAGATTATGCATTTAGTTACCTTACAGAAAGAAACTTATTTATTCAGTATCCAAGTCTTGAATTAAGTTTTAACCAGGGGCTTTCAAGGGGAACTTTTGGAATAACAAAAGATCCGGAATTACTTTTATTACAAGAGCAAATGCAATATAGCCGTATGGTATTAGATAAGAATTTGTTTGAAGAATTCAAATATTTAATTATGCTTATTTCAGAAACAGACTTTCTTTGTGCACAAGAAGATTATTATGAAGCTCTTGTTAAACAATACGAAAGTGAAGCCAATACTACACAAGAAAAAAATGAATCTGGACTTAGATCAAATCTTGAAACCTTTTATGCTGTACATCAATACGTCAATTCTCAGGATTCGCTTAGCAATATAATATTTGAAAAAAATGAAAAATTAAAAGAACTTCGTATTATTATTCCTGATTATAATTGTGAGATTATAAATACCAGAAAAAACGAACTTAGAGAGTCTATTCTTAAAACTCTTGAAAAATTTGCAGACTATACTCAAGAAGAACAAGATGCAATTTTGGCAAGCAATCTTGACAGTCTTATATATGAAAGTGTTTTAAAACAATATAAATTTCAATATCAGAATGACGACAAACAATCTTCACCAATATTATATCTTTCTTCATCTTTAAGTACCGACAATAATTTTAATTATGCTTACTCCGACTGGTTTAAATCATTCAGAGTACTGAATCAAAGACCTTACCCTGTAAATTTTTCATTTGTTGTTGGAATATATAAAAGTTTTGAATTACCGAAAGCAAAAACACTTAGAAAAGAAATATATAATCTTTACTGTGACTCTATAAAAAAAGAAAGGCAAATGAATCAAACTTCACAGAAAAATGAACTGACACTCCTGCTGAATCAAATTAAATCTGATTCGGAATACATGGCCACTCTTGAGCAGCAGCTTACAGAAGAAGAGACTTTCCGAAACGAACGAATGACCCTGTTTTCTCAAGGATTGATTACAAGCAATGATTTTTACAAAAGCGAGACTATGTATTATCTTATCTACTCTGATTATGTAAAAACATTTTGGAAAACAATAAACAATCAGCTTAAAGTAATTGAAATATATGGTGCAAATAAAGATTTAATGAATGAACTATTAGGAGGCATTTATGAAAAACTGTTTTAAACTTGGAACTACTATTATACTTTTGTTTATTGTACTGCAACTTAACGGCTGTAAATTGTTTGATGCCCCGTGTGGTAATGCGGAACTGCTTTCTGCTTATACCACACAAGAAGAATACAAGTATGAAACAGCAACTTATTATATACGTTATTTAAATGCAACGCTTAAAATAACAAACACAGGCAACATTGATATTTACAATTCAACAGTCAGCATTTCCTGTGAATCAACAGAAAGAGAATACTATAAAACAGTATCTTTTGACATTACAATCAGTCCAGGCTCTTCTGTTTTTATTCCCATACAATTTGAATTTGATACAAGAATAAACGACAAACAAAATGAAAAATGGAAAACAGACAGTATTAAAATAACTAATGTTTTCTGGAAATAAAATTAACAACGGAGCAATTCGCTGTTATCAATGCTTTTTTATTCCTCAACTACTCCAAGCAGGTTTATAAAGGGATAGTCTGTCTTTATTTCTTCTATTTCTCCTGTTTCAAGAGAATAGCGGTACCACTTATGGGGAATTGGTTCGTGGTTAAGATCATAAAAGAATTTTGCAAAGAAAAGCTGAATTCCATGCGTAAAACTATATCCTCTGTCTTTCTTTGAAAAATACAGGTACTTTTCTGTCATATAGTATCTGTCATTAACATCACCTGAGGTTCTTTTTCTGATGCCTTGAATTTTTGTTTCTATAATTTCCCCAGTATCAAACTTCTGTATTACAATTTTTCCCTTTTTATTCAAGCCTACATATGCATTTCCAAACGGCATAAAACCGTATCCCTGTAAGTCTGTTTTGGCATCAAAAAGCTCACCTGTAAGGCAGTCATAATACTTTACTTTATCTTCTACATTATTAAAGATAAAAACTTTATTGTCACGAAAACCATAAACAGGATAATAACTGTATTTTGACAAGTCAAAAACTTTGAATTCTTTTGTTTCCAGATTTACAATAATCATTTTATTTTTTTTAGTATAAGCCCAAACAACTGCAAGATTATCATAAACAAAAAACGGACCATTATCCCAAGCTCCAAAACTACCAAAGGTTATGGTTATTGTCTCTTCTATCTGTCCATTTATATTAATTTGATTAAAGGTAGAAGTATGTTCCTCGGCTATATGTAACCAGAATTTTTGCTGTTTACCGTCATAAGCACAACAGTGATAGGGTTGATTAGGAATTACTGTGTCTCCGAATACTATAATCCTTTCATTCCAGTTGTTGTATATCATGGGAACTTTAATACTTTCTGCAGCATGACAGTAAAATGAAAAAAGGAAAACCAGTAAAACAAAAACAACCTTTTTTTTCATGTACAGCCTCAGAGTTTTTCCCACCAGCAGTTTCCGTTACTTACAAACAGAGAATCGTCTATTATATTAGGTACTGGTGTATCAAAGTAACATTTTATTCCACTTCCCTCTACGGTTAACGAATCCCTTCCTGCTATTCCGCAGCTGTTTGTAAGCACCTCATATCCAGTAAAACTCTTCCCGAATTCTACAGACGCTTCATAAATATATGCATTCTGTACGGAATTCGTATTAAATACTACCATTTCATCAAAACCCATTTTACTCAATTCTTCTTTCATTTCTTCTTTCGAATCATAAACTCTGACAAGACAACCTGCCTGTGTAGGAAAGCCCGATAATGCTGCAAGAGGCATGGTTACCTTTCCTACCGGTGAATTACTTAAAACTGTTGTAGCTTTGTTTAAGTTATCTTTTTCTGTAGTGTATGATGGAGTATCCTCTTCTAAACCATTTGCTTTAGGTGAAATACCTATAACTTCAAAGAAAACAAATTTATTATTATAAGTCTGAACAAACCATCCTGCATGGCCAAGGGTTGCGGCGCCTTCTTGATTCACTACATAACCTGCCTGTGTTCCATATTGCATGTTCCGGCCTGAACCTGTTTTTATCATCTCATCATACATGGCCATCATTGCCTGCTCGTCAGGAGACATTGTTCCTTCAGGTCTTGGCAGTGCATCAAAATTCATAGGAATTACCGTATTTGGATCAGTCTCCTGAGAAGATGTACCAGAACCCGATGAACTGCCTGTAGCAGAACTTGTCTGCTCTGGCTCCTGTTTATCCTTATTTTCATACTTTGCAACAATTGCATCCATGGTTTCTTTGTCACCGCGGGCATGGGCCTGTGCCATTGCATACTGGTCTTCCGGTGTCATTACCTGCCCGCCATTAACAAGATACGCCTCTTCTCTTGTAAGTTCACGTCCGTAAGGTGTGAAATCAAATGTGTTGATATCTATGAATTTGGGAAGTTTACGTTTTGTTTTCATTTATCCTCACAAATACAAATATCTGATTATATTATATAACGGATTAAATAAAAATCAAAAAAAAAGTTAATTTTATAGTTTTTTTTGTCAAATGATACAATTGTTTCTTATCAACAGTCAGCATTTCCGTAGACAAGAATAAACGGCAAACAAAATGAACAATGGAAAACAGACAGTATTAAAATCACTAATGTTTTCTGGAAATGAATAATATGACGGTACAATAAATCATCTATTGGAATTTTTCTTTAACAATTTTATATCGCGCACAAGCCAGATTATAAAAGGAATGTAAATAGGAAAATATTGAAAAATAATGAAGATAACTAAAATGCCTCCCCCATCTGATGAATTCAATCCTGAACAAAATACTATAATAGTCATTATTGAGAGAAGAACGACAAACAATAGATCAAAAGCATATTTAATTCTTACGAATTTCTTTTCTGAGATGAACAAAAAAATAATAGCAAAAATAAAATACACAACTAAATGAGAAAAAAAGAATCTGTAATCTAATGGAAAAAAAACAAAGGAAGTTGGCCCAGGTGGCATAAATAAACAACAATAAATAACCACCAGGTACAAGAAACGTAGGAAAAGAAAAACTATATCTTTGGGTCTTCTTTTTATTGAACTGTTTTCCATAACCAATAAATAATTATTCTCCCATAGTATTTTTAAAGTATCTTCCAGAAGGTTGAAATGCAATAGTATTATACAATGCAGTAACACAGTTTTCCTTATACATTTTATCATTCATATGATCTAATGCATAATATGTCGTACAGGTGGTTATGGACCCTATAATATTTTCAGCTGTTTTTTCAATATCAATCTTATCATTTCTGTAAACAATATTCATGTCATATATATTAAATCCCTTCATATACCAATTATAACCACTAACATCTGTTTTACTGTTTATAATCCATTCTCCTTCTGAATTTAGAGATCTATTTGTTCCGTGTTCCTGATTATAATTGTAAACTAGTGTTCAAAGAGTATCCCCGCTTTGAACTGTATGAACATCTTCATTAACGTCTCCACCATTAACAAGATAAGCCTCTTCTCTTGTAAGCTCACGGCCGTAAGGTGTGAAATCAAATGTGTTGATGTCTATGAATTTTGGAAGGCTATTTTTTTGTTTTTTCATTTAATTATTTCCATTTTTTCTAAGATTATTTTGGTAGTATTACAGAAATTACAACAGCAATAATTCCTATCCATTATTTATGTATATTTTTCATTATAAATGATTATCAACCAATTTATTGAAGTTGTTAATACAGGTATAATCATAATAACAAAAAAATATTCATGACATATAAGTACGTAAAAAAAGCCTATTATTACCATAAATGAAAAAATAATTAATCCAATAAATAAAACCGCATTTCCTATACACAAAGAAGAATTAAATTTTACACTAAAATAAAAAAACAAATTCAAAAGAGTATATATAATAATCGAAATACCTAGTATCATTAAAGTCTTTAGAAAATAATCAATATGGGGAGAAAAAATAACTAATAAAGTAGCAATAATTATATTTATGAGAAAGGTTATACAAAAATTAATAATCAGGTTCTTCTTCATTATTTCTGCTTTTATTTAATTGATTAGATTTATTATACCAGTATTTCCAGTTTTGGTATCAAACTCAATTTTACTGTAACGCCATTCATTATTTTGTTTAATTGAATTAACATAGAGTATGCCTTTTCCTTTATTCCCCTTTACTAAAAGAATTATTTCTGCTTTTCCGCTTCCATCCTCATTTTCATCAATTATAACCTTAATAACAGATAAACGTTTTATCTTATCACCCAGATACTCCTTTACAGTTTTGTTCTGATTCAATAATTCCATTGAATATACATATGGTTCACTCTCAGATAATGGTTTATGTACCGACAGAAAAACTAAAAAACCAAATATAAAAACTAATAAAAGGAGAAAGAAAAAATACCTTTTTCTATTTTTTTCCATATTAAAATCCACTATCTGGCAAATCTATAACAAACGAAATGCCATATACAGCTGTAAGATCCAAAGCTAATCTTTTTTCTGGAACATTTATATCAAAACCGCCAGATACTCCTAAGCCCAAAGCTCCCCCTACTGTAAATTTCCAATCATCACCCTGTATACCTATTTCACCAGATACAGTAGATATATTTAAACCGACGGAAGCTTTCAATCCTTTGCCTGTTTCAATATTATATTCACCATCCATAACATCTAAAGAAAAACTACCTGCTATATTATTCGTCATTTTAGAATTATTTAATTCTGATGATAATCTTAAAAGACCACCTTGAACATTTATCCCATTATATCCGGAATTATTATTATTCTTTTTGTGAATTTCTAAAAAAACCTCTTTATCAACTTTATTTTGATTTGCTGTTTTACAACTATTATCTATTCCAATAAAGAAGTCAACATCTGGCTGCAATTCACCCATGAAACTTACTATTTCTGAATATTTCAAAAACTTTATAGATTCACTATTCTCACATAATACTTCAAAAGTATAACCAAGTTCTTCCCTCTCAAATGCAAGGAATTTTTCTGAAGCCTCCAACAATGCCTTTTGATTATTGCGAGGTGACCTTATTATTTTATTATAATAATCTATTTCATAACCTAAACTGGAAACATAGATTTTATTAATTGAATTTACAGCCTTTCCACTTCCCGCATTTCGTTTATTATTTGTATTTATCAATCCATCCTTACTACTCGGATATTCTCTATCATTATAATTACTTGAACTATTATTACAAGGATCAGAAGATTCTGGGTTATAACAATCTGAAGATGTGGAATAAGATGGTTTATAATTTCCATTATTACCGGAATTTGTATAAATTGAAGTCGGTATTAAAGACTGATTCGGCTGTTGAGGAGTAATGTCTGGAGTTGAATTATCTGATGACGTATCTGTTTGTGGCTTTTCTTGATTATTACCAGGATTCCCAAAATTAATCGTCTGCCCTACATATATAAGATCAGGATTATCAATACCATTATTTGCAGCAACTTCGTTTACTGTAAGATTTGTTCCATGTTCCTGGTTGTAATTATAAACCAGTGTTCCAAGAGTATCCCCGCTTTGAACTGTATGAACATCTTCATTAACGTTTCCACCATTTACACGATAAGACTCCTCTCTTGTAAGCTCACGGCCATAAGGAGTGAAATCAAATGTGTTGATGTCTATGAATTTTGGAAGCCTGCGTTTTTGTATTTTCATTTATCCTCACATATACATTTATCTAATATTATTATATTACGAATTAACCAAAAAGCAAGAAAATGAAAAATATAACTAGACAGCATTAAATTAATGACAGAGCAACAGATTATCAATTGAAAGGTTTTTCATCAAATTCCTTCATACTGTTTTCTGACAGGATTTTCTTTAACAGTTTTATATCCCGCATAAGCCAGAATGCAAAGAAAACAATCAATGGAGCATAGCCAAGCATATTAATAAGATTTGGTTCTAGTTTTGTAAATTCCATAAATAAATAATACATCATAGATATTGTCTGCAATATAAACAGTCCCAGAAAAACTACATCTGAAAAGATTTTTATCTTTATAACAACAAGTTCTTGAAACCAGGATGCGACAATACTTACTAAAAAGTAAACTAACAGCACAGGAACAAAAAATCGTTTTTTTTCATTCTTTTCCATCAACTTCTTTTTGCCCTTCGACAAGCTCAGGGTCCGCGCGGTGAAATTCCTGTTTCTGCTCGTACATGATGTTATCTACATTTTCTACTGCCTGTTCCAAAGTTATATCCATCTGTGGTGGGACGGAATAGGTTCCTACGCTGGCAGAAAGATTATATGGCAGATGCATGACAGATGTTTTTTTGGCAAGGCGGTCTTTAATCATTGTGCAGTAATCTTCGCCGTTGTAATTTTTGCTGTTACCTACTACAAGGAACTCGTCGCCTCCGTAGCGGATACACAGCCAGTTTTTTGGGATTGTTTCGAGCACGGCAGCTGCAACTGTTTTTACTGCAAGGTCGCCGTGAAGATGACCAAACTTATCATTGATATGCTTCATCTTATTAATATCAACAAAGAATAAAACAGTAGTAAGCCCGTTCTTTTTATTCTGGGCATAATAAGGCTTTGCCATTTTTTCCAGGCCCTGGCGGTTGAGCGCACCTGAAAGAGCATCTTTTGTAGAAAGGCGCAGATACTGCTGACTCATCTGTTTGAACATATTCTTTTTGCGGAAGTGTTCAATGCCTGTTCCCATGTTGCGGGTCCACAAATATCCGTAGCGGTTGTCGATCATTGTAAGATTATTTTTTGCAACATAGTAGCCGTAAACATATGAATGATGAAAAACAGGCATGAACAAAAATACATTACTCTTGTCATCTGTTTTCATTTTTGAAGGAATTAAATCGCGGACAGGAATCATTTCGCGCAGATATTTCTGATTGTTCTGCACAGAGCTGATAGCCTGAACTTGCGGACCATATGTAAGATTTTGTGGAAGATTTTCGGCTGAGTTTATGAGTACCGAAGTCCAGTCTGATTTCATAAAGATACAGAAATCTGTTCCTTCAAAGCTATGCGATTTTGCAAAAAAGTTTTCGATATTTGTAAGAAGCGTAAAAACGTCTGCTGCTTCTGTAAAAATTTCTCCCATTGTTTCCATATGGGAATCGAAAGCCTCTTTTTTATTTGATTCATCAAGGATTTTAAGTGCAAAAAGATTTTGTGCCGAAGTAACCGAATAACTGCAGCCGCAGGACTGTCTTAAAACAGGATTACTTTTTACACTCAATGTCTGCAGCGGATTGATTCCCCTGAGAAGGCGGTTTACTGCTTCGGAACCAAGGAGCTCTGCATTATTATTTACTGTTGTAATTGAAGGCTTTGTACATTGTGTTTCTGTCATGTTATCAAAGCCGATTATTTTAAGCTGCTCCGGAACCTTGATTTTATTTTCTACGCAAACCTTGAGCAATGCCATGGCAATAAGATCGTTAGCACAGCAGAAGGCCTGCGGAAGTTTTTTTCCTGATTTTACATAGTCATCAAAAAAAGTATAGGCAATGTGATAATCGCACGAATCGATTGTATAAACCTTTTCGTTATTGAATGGAATATTGTTGTCTTCTAAAACTGCTTTATATGCCTTGTAGCGTTCGGCAATATCTACAGCAGATTCTTTTCCTGAAATATAGGCAATGTCTGAAACATTATGCATGCGGATAAGGTGAGCAAGTACTTCGTACATTCCCGTGTAATTGTCCACCTTAAGACAACAGATTCCCTGAAGCTTTTTATTGATTGTAATTGCAGGCTTGTTTGCTTTTATAATTCTAAGCCTTTCGCGTTCAAGCACACGGGCATTGTTGATTAAATCGGAAAGCATAACAATGCCGTCAAAATCTTCGTAGTTTATGAGATTGAATACAGAAAAACCTGTGTTGTTCGGGAAACCTGAATATTCTATGTAGTTGTAGGTATTGAATACATAAATATCTATATTCTTTCCTTCAACTGCACGCATCATTCCCTGAATAAAGCCTTTAAGGAAGTGAGAGCTCCAGCCACATGTTAGAACAGCAATTCGTCGATTCATATTATAAGTATAACATAGAATTTTTTTTTTGAAAATTTTTTAAAAATCTCTTTACAAATGTTTCTTTATATAGTAATATGCAGTATATGTTAAGAACTTTAGGCTTACTAAAAAGCCGTCACTTTGTCTTTACATTCTTTTTCGCCTAAGGGCGAACTTCTCTATCTTTTTTGTGCAATGCGCACCAGCTGCCGTGCACGGTAACGAAATCAAATTGCAAATTAAAATCCCGTCATCCCGAACTTGTTTCGGGATCTGTACATAATAGATGCTGAAACAAGTTCAGCATGACGATTACACAGGAGTAACTTATGAACCTTAAATACTATCAAAAAGAATACGAATGCATGCCGCTGGACGAATTGAAAAAGCTTCAGGGCAAACGGCTGGCTGAAAATTTCCGCCATGTATATGAAAATGTTGAATATTACAGAAAGCGCTGCCAGGAAGCAGGCGTAACACCTGACGACATCAAAGGACTTGAAGACTTGGACAAGATTCCATTCACCTGTAAGGATGACTTGCGCCAGACTTACCCATACGGACTTTTTGCAGTTCCTATGAGCAAGGTTGTACGTATTCACGCATCTAGTGGAACAACAGGAAAGCAGATTGTAGTAGGCTACACAAAAGAAGACCTGGATATCTGGGACGACTGTACTGCCCGCCAGCTTGTAGCGATCGGCGCAGATGAAAACGACATTGTTCAGGGTGCATACGGCTACGGACTTTTCACCGGAGGTTTTGGTCTTCACGGGGGAGCAACAAAGCTTGGCTGTGAAGTAATTCCAATTTCAAGCGGTAACACACAGCGCCAGATTACATTCATGCAGGATCTTAAATCTACAGTGCTTTGCTGTACACCTTCTTATGCAGCATATCTTGGTGAAACTTTGAAGGACATGGGTCTCACTCCTGCAGACATTCACCTTAAAGCAGGTATTTTCGGAGCAGAACCATGGACCGAAGAAATGCGCCGCGATATTGAAAAATCACTTGGAATTAAAGCATACGATATTTATGGTCTTACAGAAGTTATGGGACCAGGTGTTGCATATGAATGTACAGAACAGAAAGGTATGCACGTAAACGAAGACCACTTCATCATTGAAACAATTGACCCTGAAACAGGTAAGCGCCTGCCGGACGGAGAAAAGGGCGAGCTTGTATTCACTGCAATTACAAAGAAGGCCTTCCCTCTTATGCGCTTCCGCACAAAGGATATCGGCGTATTGAACCGCGCTCCTTGTGGTTGTGGCCGTACATTTGTCCGCATGAGTAAGCCAATGGGACGTACAGACGACATGCTTATCATCCGTGGTGTAAACGTATTCCCAAGCCAGATTGAAGGAGTACTGCTCCAGAACGGATATCCACCAAACTACGAAATTCATGTTGGCCGCGAAAACAACACCGATACCTTCGAGATTCTTGTTGAAATGGTACCAGAAAAGTTCAGCGACGTTGTATCAGAAATCAGCAGACAGGAAAAGGCCCTTGAGTCTGCACTCTTGTCTGTTCTGCAGATTAAAGCTAAAGTTAAACTGGTTGCACCAAAGAGCATCGCCCGTTCAGAAGGTAAAGCTAAGCGCGTAATCGACACACGCAAGTTGCATGACTAATAGGAGGAATATTATGACAGTAAATCAGATTTCAATTTTTTTGGAAAACAAACCGGAATCACTTTCACAGCTTACAGACGTATTAGCTAAGAATAACGTAAACATGCGCGCGCTCAGCCTTGCAGACACAAGCGACTTTGGAATTGCCCGCATCATCACAGATGACTGCTCAGCCGCCGAAGAGATTCTTAAAAACAACGATTACATTGTAAAAACAACAGGTGTAATTGCAATAGAAATCCCTGACGAAGCCGGAAGCTTAAACAAAATCTTAAAGCTTCTTGCCGAAAACGGCCGCAACATTGAATACATGTACGGCTTTACAGGCCGCAAGACAAACAGCGCCTGTATGATTATCCGCTGTACAAACATGCCAAAGACAGAAGAGATTCTCGAAGCAAACGGAATACATACAATCAGTCAGGAAGAATTGAAGAATATTTAAATCTTCTTACTTATAATTCCGCCGCCAATAATCACGCCGTCCTGGTACAGCACAACAGACTGTCCCGGGGCAACTGCATGCTGGGGAGTTTCAAACATGACTTCCCACTCAGTTCCTTCAGGATTATTGCGGCGGATTTTTGCTTTAACGGGCTTACTTGCAAGTCTGATTTTTACCATAGCTTCGATTGGTTCTGCTTCTGGCGGAGGAACAACATCGCCGGCCCAGACAAAATCATCTGCAATAAGACCGGCTGAATCAAGTGCGCTGGACGGTGCCAGAACTACCACATTATTTTTTGCGTCAATTGAATGAACATAAACCGGATAACTTACAGCAACCCCAAGACCACGGCGCTGACCAATTGTGTAATGTTCAATTCCACGGTGGCGGCCAAGCACGTGACCATCAAGGTCAATAATGTCTCCCGGCACAGAAGGCTTATCTGCAAACAGTAAATCAAAATATTCAGCGCTTATAAAATCCTGGCTTTCGGCGCGTTCAGCTGCGGCAAGACCTGCTTTTTTTGCAAGTTCAAAAACTTCAGATTTTTTCATGAGCGCCAGAGGAAAGCGGACCCTTTCCAGCACACTTGAAGGAACCCGGTATACAAAATAAGTCTGATCTTTAGAAACATCAGTTGCAGAGGCAATCATATAAGGGCGACAATCTGTGCCATACAGGCCTTCTTCCGGGCGCACAATTTTTGCATAATGCCCTGTGCAAAAATAATCAAACTTAATTCCAAGAGCCTCAACACCCTGCAAAAGTGCACCAAACTTAATCATTCTGTTACAGCGGATACACGGATTAGGCGTTCTGCCTGCACGGTATTCACTTTTAAAATATTCTATAACTTCGCGCTTGTACTGTTCCTTAACGTCAATTACATGATACTCAATATCATACTTTGCGCAAAAGCGGCGGCACTCTTCAATATCATCAGCTTCGCCCGGACCAAAACAGGCATCCTTAACAGCCTTTGCATCATCGCCCTGAACTACAGGAAACGAATCATCCCAAAGCGACATTGTAACTCCAATTACTTTGCAGCCTCGTTCCTTGAGCATATATGCAGTTAAGGTTGAATCTACACCTCCAGACATTCCGACAACAACTGTGTCGCCGGCCTTTGGCATGTCCTGATCAATATAATTCATAAGAGTAAAAATCCTTTTAGTTTTTCTTCATCAAGTCAGCAATAGAAACGCTGTTTAAATATCCCGAAATCCGTTTATCAAGCTCTCGCCAAAGCGGAATTGTGCGGCATTCTTTTTCGCGGTCGCATGGAGCAGCTCCACATTCTAGACAGGCAACAGGAGCCAGAGTTCCTTCTGTCAAAGTTAAAATCTCGCCAACCTTATAATCCTTTGGCTTACGGTTGAGCTTGTAGCCGCCACCCTTTCCGTGAACTCCGTCAACAAAACCGTTTTTAGAAAGAATTGCCATAATTGCTTCAATATATTTTTGAGAAATATTCTGACGCTGTGCAATATCCTTAAGAGGTACAAATGAATCTGAACTTTGCTCAGCCAAGTCAATCATAACTCTGAGCGCATATCTTCCACGAGTTGAAACTATCATAACTTAATTATAACACTGTCGGGATTTTTCAACAAGTTATTCTAGTAGGTAAATAGGTTTAGAAACGGCGAAGCTTAATTGCACCAAACGAACAGATTTCGTGACAGCAGAAGCAATGAATACATTTTGTTTTATCTTTGAGGCGAGCTGTTCCATCCGGGCCTTCCATATCAATGTCGTGTGCCGGGCAAATCTGTTCACAGCGACCACAAGAACGGCAGCGTTTAGAATTAAAGCGTGGTGTTTTAACAAAATATTTTTCGGCAATAACGTCGAGTGTTTTTGGAAGCATGCCTCCCAAAGTCTGCACCGGATCCTTTACAATTTTAAAAGTTGTACTGCGGCATTCGTTTTCAGGAGCGCCGATAGTTTTAATTTCTTTATCCGATTTAAGCCAGTAACCGCGCTTCAACGCCTGTTCAAGATATACAACTTTATGAGGATCGTAGCCTACAAGAGAAGAACATTTCCAGTCGAGCGCAAGCAGGTTATCGGAGGCGGCAAGGAAACCAATCTGAACAGGATCTCCTGAACCAGGCCCACCGGGACCTTCCATTCCAACTATTGCGTCCATAATTGCGTAGTCGGCATTTGCGGCAATATTCAAATCAATCAGGTAATTTCCAAAATCTTCTTTGTTCGGAAACTGATAATGCTTTTGTGCTTTGTCCAATCCTACTACAAGTCCAAAAAGATTCTTCATTGCACCGGTATAAGACATAAGCTGATGAGTTTTGAGCTTGCTCATTGAAACTACAATATCTGCTTCATCAAACTGACGGGCAAATTCAAACTGCTTTACAACAACTCCATCAGGACACGCAACAGGAATAGAATCATGAAAATCTGCCCATTCACCGCCGTTGAAAACAACCTGGTCGAGCATGCCTGTAAGCTTTGCAGAAGTATAAGAATTTGCAATTGCGGGAGACTCACCTACTAAAACTTTCTCGGCACCACGCTCTAAAAATGCTTTAACGGCAGCGCCTACAACAACAGGATGAGTTCCAACAGCGAGCTCCGGTTTTTTTGGATACAGAATATTAGGCTTAAGAAGAACTACCTTGCCTTTAACATCGGGTGGAGGCAAAAGCTCAAGCATTTTTTTTACGCATGCAAAAACATCATCAAAAGTATAATTTTTGCATTTTTGTAGTACGACTGTTTTCGTCATAACCCCACCTATACAAAGTTAAACGGAGTTGCCTGATATACGTAGTAATTTAGCCAGTTTGAGTAGAACAAGTGAGCAGTAGCGCGCCAGTAACTTGTTGGCATGCGGTTTACATTGTTTGTAGGGAAGTAATTCTTTGGAAGCGGAACCTTCATGCCCTTGTCTGTATCGCGGTAGAATTCGTTTGCTAAAGTCATTGTATCATATTCAAGATGACCTGTCATAAAAATTTCGCGGTTATCTTTTGACTTAATGATTGTTACTCCGGCTTCTGCACTTTCAGCAAGAATAACAAGCTCGCGGCATTTTTCAATATCTTCTTTATGAAGAGTTGTGTGGCGGCTCTGAGGAATTGGGAAGGTGTCATCAAAACCACGAAGAAGAGGATCTCCTTCTGTACAACGCTCGTTCATAAAAATTCCAGACATCTTGCGGTCAAGAAGATATTTTTTAATTCCATAATGATGATAAAGACCTGCAAAAGCACCCCAGCAAAGATACAGGGTAGAGAAAACATTTTGGCGTGCATAGTCCATAATTTTGCAAAGGTCTTTCCAGTAATCAACAGATTCAAAAGCAAGCTGTTCAACCGGAGCACCTGTAATAATCATGCCGTCGAATTTCTGTGAATAAAGCTCACTCGAAGAAATATAGAATTTTTCAAGATAATCTTCATCTGTATTTTTGCTCACATGATTTTCCATGCGCACAAGTGAAATTTCAATTTGAAGAGGAGTGTTTCCAAGAAGTCTCAGAAGCTGAGTTTCTGTTTCGATTTTTGTAGGCATAAGATTCACGATTGCAATTTTAAGCGGACGGATATCCTGAGTGTCTGCACGCTTTTCGGTCATGACAAAGATATTTTCTTTTTCGAGAATTTTACATGCTGGTAAACCTGACTGAATTTTAATTGGCATTTTGTACCTCTTGAAATCTCATTATAGCAAAATAGGCATTTATATGCTATAATTATCTGATATGGAAATTCAGAATGACAGAAAAGCTGCAATTAAAAAACTAAAGCTTCTTACTTACAATTCAAAATCAAACCTTGACTCATTCAGACAAAAGATGGAAGAAGCTTACTCTACTGTTTTTCTGCCAAATGGTGTTGAACGCACTGAATACAAATACGGAAACATTGACTGCGATATTCTTTCACCGGAAATGTATTCTTCAAACCGCGTTATGATTTATATTCACGGAGGCTGCTTTTCGGGTGGTTCACGCAAAACTTACCGCGCCTTTTGTTCTTCACTTGCTACAAAATGTTACTGCCGTGTTGTAATTCCAGAGTTCCGTCTTTCTCCTGCTTATCCTTGCCCTGCTGCAATTGAAGATATTCAGGCTGTGTTCCGTTCGCTTTTTACAGAAGAACAGATTCAGGCTTCGCTTAATACAGAAAAAGGAACTACTCCAAAGCTTCCCGAAATTATTATTGCTGCCGATGGTTCCGGTGCAACAATTGCCTGCGCACTTTTATATAACCTTCGTGAACGCTACAGAAACTGCATTAGTCATGTTGTACTTTTTAGTCCGTGGCTTGATTTGTCTCCTGGTTCTAAAATTATGTCGTCTAAAAAAATAAGTGATGAAGTTCTTACGCTTGATGTTTTTAAAAAGAGCGTTACCGATTACACTTATTTTGAAAATACAAAAATCTCTTCTGTGTCTCCGCTGCTTGCCGATGATGAACAGCTTAAAGGATTTCCTCCTGTATTTATTCAAATGGGCTCAAAGGAAATTCTTCTTGAAGATGCAAAGGAATTTATTGCACGTCTTAGAGAAAACGGAAACACCTGCGAGCTTGATATCTGGAAGGGCATGATGTTTATGTTCCAGATGGCCGATGAATATCTGCATGAATCTCATCTGGCGCTTGATAAGGTTGGAAAAATTGTTACACAGGATTCGGCCGGCGTTGAATCTGTAGAAATCGAAAATAAACCAAAGCTTGAACACAGCCTTCATTCGGAGGCCTAGCGCATGGAACTTCTTTCTCCTGCAGGAAATGTAGAAAAATTATATTACGCCTATGCCTATGGTGCCGATGCCGCATATATTGGTCTTAAAAAATTTTCGCTTCGTATTAAGGCAGATAATTTTTATGATGATGAATATAAAAAGGTGCAGGAATTAAAAAATCAGTTCCCGGGCCGCCGCCTTCATTGTGCGTTGAACATTTCTTTCCACGACGACGAAATTGATTCTTTAAAACAAAACCTAGATTACTTTAAGCTCTACCCTATTGATGCTTTTATTGTTCAGGATATTGGAATTGTTCCGCTTTTGCAAAAGGAATTTCCGGGGGTTCAGCTTCATCTTAGTACACAGTCAAGTTGCGTAAATTCAGAAGCAGTTAAGTTATATAAGCAGCTTGGTTTTTCCAGAATAGTTCTGGGCCGTGAAATTTCTTTGGACCAGATTAAACGAATAAAAGATACTGTGCCTGATATGGAACTGGAGGCCTTCTGCCATGGTGCCATGTGTATTGCCTACGCAGGCCGTTGTTTAATGAGCGCATATCTTACAGGCCGCAGTGCCCAAAGCGGATTTTGCAGTCACACCTGCAGATGGAATTTTAAAGTAGACGGAACTGCAACTCCGGAACAGGCAAAGGCTCTTGCACAAAGCGGACTTTTAACAATAGAAGAAGAACAGCGTCCCGGTGAAAAATTCCCGATTTTTGAAGGCGAAGATTTTACTGCAGTTTTATCTTCAAAAGATTTAAGGATGATTGAACACCTTGCCGACTTCAAAGCTGCCGGAGTTGATTCCCTTAAAATTGAAGGCCGCATGAAAAGCGTTTACTATGTTGCAATGGTAACCAGGGCTTACAGAAAGGCACTCGATGCCCTTGAAGGAAAGATTTCTTCTGCAGACGCTCAGCCTTTTATTGACGAGCTTGAAAATGTAAGTCACCGCGAAAGTACAACAGGCTTTTACTACAACAAAGCCGAAGCAGACGCAACAACAATCGGCGCAAGTGACAGTAAGTACCAGCTTGCAGCCCAGATGCACGAAGAAATAACTGGCAATGAATTTGAAAAGATTTATGAAACAGGACAAGCTAACTACAAAAAGTTTTCTGACCAGCTTGAACAGATGCACCCGGCCGCACGCGAAGCCAAACTTAAAGATTTAGAAATTCACACAGACAGAAAAGTAGAAGCCTTTGAAAAGAAAGAAGGCTGGCACATGTATGCCTGCACTCCCTTGAATATGATTCAGGCAAACGGCGAAATTGAATTTGTTTCTCCCGATTTTGTAAGCGTAACTGCAAAGCCCGGCGAGTTCTTCCTGATTAATCCCGAAACCGGCACAAAACTCAACTGGGTCTGCGACGGACATCCTTGCGTTGTTTATTCTAAGTATGAATTGCCGGGTGCGTCCCTCTTAAGAACGCTCGACCCGGATTATGTGGAAGGACAAATAAGGGATACCGGAAGATAGATTCCCGTGTCAAGCACGGGAATGACATAAATTCTATGTCATTGTCGGGCTTGACCCGACAATCTATTGAATGATCCAATCGACTAATTCAACATCACCGCTGATCACAATGTAAAGGTCTGTAACTTTTTCTGCAGGAGCAGTAAATGGAGCAGTGGCTGTTGCTTCTTCCCCAACCTCAACCTTAGCAAGCACTTCCCCGTTTGCCAGATTACCCGCACGGAATTCTACGCTGCCACCCTTATGACCTTCTGCAACTTCAATCTTAATAATTGGACTTGTCGAAGGGCGTTTTTCAAAATCCACACCTTTAATACAAACATAAGCCCCATCTTTAAGTGCATAAAGAGTCTGGCGGGCAGAAACAATCATATTGCGTGAAGAACACATTGTTGCGGCAGGAACAGTTGTAAACGGATTAAAAGTTCCGCTCTGTTCAACACCGGCTTTTGAACCCTTTTGGATTGGCCAGCTGCCGTCTTCGTTTATTTCAAAATCATTTATTATAAGGTGTCGGTAACCGCCTTTTTCGAGTCCAAGAGTTTTTTCAACATACTGTGCATGGTAAGCAATGTAGTTTTTTCCACGGAAAGTAAAAATCCAGTGGTGGTTGTTTCCCCAGGCCCCAAACATTGTTCCCGGATTTTCAAGAGTATATCCTTTGAATTCAAAAGGTCCAAGAGGATTTTTAGAAGTCATATAAGCAATTACAGCAATTGGAAGCATAGGGTCTGCAACAACTCCGTCGCGGCTCTGCCAGTTTGTACAGTAAGAATAATAGTAAGTATCACCAAACTTATTAATTCCGGAATCTTCAAAAAGGAACGGAGGATCCATTTCTATAGGATCGCAGGCAAGACTAATCATGTCATCACCAAGCTTTGCACAACGGGCCGACTTTGGATGAATAAACTCTGCCTGATGTCCACCGCCAAAATAAATATAACCTGTTCCATCATCATCAACAAAAACAGCAGGGTCAAAAAGCCAGTAAACACCATCAATTGTTGGCATGCCCCGTGAAACAAGTGCTTTGCCAATAGGGTCTTCAAAAGGACCTGTAGGACTATCGGCACTTAAAACGCCAATTCCGTTTGCACTGTCTGCAAAGTAAAGGAAGAATTTATCTTTACCGTTTATTTTTTTTGTACAGATTGCAGGAGCCCAGGAATTCTTGGCCCATTTAGCAGCACCTGTAGGCCCCGCAACTTTAATAATTCCGCAATCGGTCCAGTTAACTAAATCTTTTGAACTGAAAACATTTAGTGTATTGATTTTGTCGTAGGAGTTGTCACTTTTTCCCAATGAAAACTCTGCCTGCTGAAAATCATTTGTACAATAAATGTAAACTGTATCATCATAAACAAGAACAGCCGGGTCTGCATTAAACTTGTGTAAAACAACCGGATTATTTTCTGCAGGAAGTTTTGTTGCCTTTTCTGCCATAAGCTTCTGCATTGGTGTAAAGCGCTTGAGAGATTCTTCTCTACTATCCATAATTTTAAGCTCCTTTTTGTTTTTAATATGACAAGCGCATGTCATATTTACTACCAACCCACAAAGAATCAGTATTTGTAATTTCTTCATCTTTTTATTTATGACAGATTCGTCGTTCGCACTCGTGGTAGATTTCGCTTGTCTTGGCAACTACATCTGCTGGAACTTCCTTGATTGTAGGGTCGCCGGCAAGGTTGTTTGCCTTTAACCAGTCGCGAAGGAACTGCTTGTCGTAGCTTGCAGGACTTCCGCCTACTTCATATTTAGAAGCATCCCAGAAGCGTGAACTGTCTGGTGTAAGAACTTCGTCTGCAAGAGTAAGTTCACCGTTTTCATCAAGGCCAAATTCAAACTTTGTATCGGCAATGATAATTCCGTTTGCTTTAGCGTGCTCGTAGCATTTTTTGTAGATTGCAAGAGCAACCTGTTCAATTTTTGATCCAAGGTCTTCGCCAAGGTCATCCTTCATGTACTGAAGTGTAACGTTAATATCGTGACCTTCTTCTGCTTTTGTAGAAGGAGTTACAATTGGTTCTGCAAGTTTTTCTGCCTGCTGGTATTCCTTGTCAAACTTGTGACCAAGGAATGGTTCGCCCTTTTTGTAAGCTTCGTACATTGAACCAAACATATAGCCGCGAACAATTACTTCATAAGGAAGCATCTTAAGCTTTTTAACAAGGATTGTGCGTCCTTCAAATTCAGGCTTCTGGAATTCGGCAGGCATATCTTTAAGGTCGCTCGAAATCATATGATTTTTTACAATATCTTTTGTGTAATCAAACCAGAAGTTTGCAAGGGCATTCAAAACCTTTCCCTTGTCTGTAATCATTGTTGGAAGAATTACATCAAAAGCAGAAATTCTGTCTGTTGTTACAATAACCATGCGTCCGTCTTCAAGGTCGTAAACCTCGCGAACTTTACCAGAAATAATCTTTTTCATATACAACCTCTATTTCATTAATTCCTTATATTTTTGTGCAAGTCTCTTTGATTTAACCGCAGCAAGTCCGCAGTAGTTGCTTGGATGCTCAAAGAAGTTAGCAGGATTTTCTACACCAAGTTTTTCAAGCTGAGCTGTGATGTCGGCATATTCTTTTTCGTGAGTCTTAAGAACTTCAAAGAATGTTTTTCCTGTTTGTTCTGCTTCCAAAGTAATTTTACGGATAACTTCGTGACCATCGTTGTAGCCTGCTTCTCCAAGAAGAATGTAAGCCGGTTCTGCAAGAACGCCGCCCTTAACTTTACCACCGGCATTTTCAAGGTTGCGAGCCATGCCTTCTTTGTCTGCCTGAAGACCCTTAACTACACTGTTCATGCGGGCAACTGCCATTGTAAAGCCAGAAACATAATCTGCAATAAAGCGCTGGCTTGCAGAGTTTGTAAGGTCGCGCTGATGTTCACTAATCTGGTCCATATAGAAAGTAATTACGCGTGGGCACATTGCTTTCCAGAGTGACTTAACATGTTCGCTGTTCCAAGGGTTTCGCTTCTGTGGCATTGTGCTTGAACCAACCTGTGTTGCTGCAAAGTATTCAAAAACTTCACCAATTTCAGAACGCTGCAAGTTACGAAGGTCATCTGCAAGGTTTGCAATAATACCAAAGGCAACGTTCATCTCGAGCAAAAGGCGCAAAACATATTCAGGTTCAACAAGCTGGTTAGAATATTCACTTGGCTGTAAGCCTAAAAATTCTACATAAGTGCGTTCCAGTTCTTCCGGGTCTTTTACAATCATACTTGGTCCGTTGTAAGAACCAACAGGACCTGCAAGCTTACCAACAAGTCCCTTGCTCAATTCTTCAATCTTTAAAATTGACTTACCAAGACGCGACACAAACTCTGCAATGCTCCATCCAAAAGTAATTGGAACTGCGTGCTGACCGTGAGTACGTCCAACCTGTGGAGTTGCGCATTCACGCTCAGCAATATCGCAAAGATAATTTTCAAGTTTTTTAAGTTCGGGGAGCACAACATTCTGAGTAACATCGCGCATACGGCAGCTGAGTGCTGTATCAAGAATATCAACAGAGGTTGCGCCAAGGTGAATAAGCGGGCCAATTTCTGAATCGACCTTTGTCTTCATAACATTTACAAGCGCACGGATATTGTGCTTTGTTTTTTCTTCTTCGGTATAAACTTCCTGAGGGTCAATATCCTGAGCAACCTTATCGAGTTTAGCAGCAATGTCATCTGTAAGCTTACCGCGAAGCTTTAAGTGAGCCTTTACAAGAGCGGCTTCACATTTAGCGCATGAACGGATAGAAGCTTCTTCAGAAATGTATTTAGAAAGGCCTGCAAAAGCATCGGCCTCCGACAAAGAGTATCTGTGATCGATACAAGAGAGATTTTCAAAAATATTGCGTGTTTCCATAAACGACATTATAGCGAATTGATAAAAAAATGTCATTGCGAGGAGCGTAGCGACGTGGCAATCTATACATCAAGCTGGTACATGCCGATTTTTACTTTTTCATAAAGCTCTTTATCCGGCATTGGGCGTCCAAAAAGATAGCCCTGAATTTGTTCACAGCCGTTTTCGCGAAGGAACTGGTAGGCTTCTTCTGTTTCTACGCCTTCTGTTAATGTGCTCATGTTAAGTGCCTTGGCCATAGTGATTATGTTCTTAAGAATATGGCGTGCCTTTTCGTTACCGGAAAATCCGCTTAAGAATTTCATATCTATTTTCATCATGTCAAAGTCATATTCTTTAAGAACGTTCAAGCCGGAATAACCTGCTCCAAAATCATCGAGCCACAAAGCATAGCCGTTACTTCTGAAGCGTTTTAAAATTTCCTTGAGCTTTTCGTCATTTTCAGAAAGAGTACTTTCGGTAACTTCTATGTGAATTAATTTTTTGTCTATATTGTATTTTTGCAGGCAAGCTTCAACATCTTCGGCAAGATTAATTGAATCAAAATCGCGACGCGAAAAGTTTAACGAAACAGGAATAAGAGGAAGATTTCTTTCCATAATGTGAACAAAATGCTGGCAGACCTTTTCTACAACAAACATATCAAGCTTGTAAATCTGATAGTATTCTTCGAGTGTCTGAATAAAATCGGCAGGAGATAAAAATCCATACTGAGGATCATCCCAGCGTGCAAGTGCTTCAAGTCCGCAGAGCTTTCCTGTTTTTGCATTTATAACCGGCTGATAAAATACCTTGATATATTCCTTTTTAATTGCTTCATCAATGTTGTTTATAATGTACTGCTTTTTCTGGAAGTCATTTGCCATTGAATCGTCGTATTCGCGGTAATCGTAGTTGTAGCGTTTTTTAATAGTGTAGCAGGCATAGCGGGCATGATCGCAGGCAATAAGAGGCAGGCATTCCCTGTCGCGCGGACGGTAACTTCCTACCTTAAGACCAAGCTTAATGTCATAATTCATGCTCAAAAGGTTTCGTCTTATTGTATTGAGTTTTTCTTCAATTGCTTCATCCTTGGTAAGTACAACAAAATTATCATTCGAAAAATGTGCAACAATTGAACCGCTGAAAATCTTTTCAATCATGTCGGCAAATTTTTTAAGGAAAGCATTACCTTCCCAAAAGCCGTATTTTTCGTTCAGGATTTTAAAATTTTCAATATCAAGGAAAAGGAAAATCAGACTGCTTATATCTACAGATTTATCGTGCATAAGCTCAAGCGCCTGACTTCTGAAAAAATGCATGTTTGCAATTCCGGTAACTTCATCGCTGATTGAAAGCTTTAAAAGAATTCCCTGTGCATGCTCAAGCCTTTCATCCTTCTGGGCTTCCTTTAGCTTTTGATGATAGGCATTCATTGCACTCATAAGAATTGTAATAAACACAATCGTAAGGTTTACTTTTGTTGCATATGTAGCCGGTAAAAATTTATTACAAAGAATAAAGAAAAGACCATACGAAACACTCATAAGAACAATAGTATAAACAGGACGCCACACAACAAAACAGAATACAAAAATAGTCATTGTCATGAGTGTTATGAACTGTTCGCCTTTTTTATAATCAAGAAGCGAAATGTAAATTCCAAAAGCAATTGCGATTACAGAAAAAATATATTTTATGATTTCCCAGGTATATCGTTTTTCGCTAAGCTTTTTTAAATGACGGATTGAATATACAAAAAGCACAAGGGCTGCAAAGAAAAGAACCAGAAAACATGAAAAATGAATTACAAACCATTCGGTGGTGCGGCGGGTTTCTTCATCAAACTGTCTGAGCAAAACATTTAGCATCATAAACAGTTCAAGAACTAAAACAACCGAAGTTACATAAAGACTGGAACGGATATTTGATTTGTCAAAATATTCGTTTATATAATCTGAGTGCTTACCTATCCCAAAAAAGTGCTTGAGTTTTTCAAGCTTTTTATTCTTTTCCATTTAGACTCCGTCCATTTAATTAATTATAAAGCAGATTTTTAAAAAAGGAAAAGAAATTTTGCAATGACAGGGAGCTAGAACTTTGCTTCAAAACCAAAATTGAATTTTGATTCCGGAACTGCATCAGAGTTGCCAAAATAAAAGCAGAAATAAAGATCGGTTTTTGCCTGAGGATTTGCAAAGGAACCGATGTTTGGAGTTAATCCAAGAGAAAGTTTGATTGTATAATAATCTTTGTATTTGAGTTCACCGTTTTTTATAAGGTCTATATATTCCGGCGTTTTTAAGAAATGCCAGTTCTGCTTAAAATCGGCAGCATTTTTGTAATCAAAGCCTCCGGTGTAGCCGAATGAAAGAAGAACATTATTTGTAAAGATTGCCGAAACTCCAGGAATTGCCTTTTGAATATCGTAGGCAAATACAATTGTTTCTGCATTTACTCTTGCAAGCCGCATCTTTTTAGAGCTCAACGAAAAGAAATATGTTTTAATTGTTGAAGGCAAATTATAAGTAAAGTTATCTGCACAGGTAATTGGAATGAGCTTTGGAATGTTTACAGAAAAATCAATTTCCATGTCGTACAGGCTGAACAGTTTTTCTTCTACTGGCTCCAGCTGAGTTTCATAAGAATGAACAACGCCTGCTACAAGATTTATTCCGGCCTTTTCATGAGTCCCTGGGCCTGTCTTTGTTACATTTGAATAACCTGCCGTTACAAGCTGAATTGTTGAAAGGAAATATTTTGTGTCTTCGTAAAAGAAGCGGCTGTATTCAACAGAAGCTTCTGCTGTAAAAGAAAATGCAGAAATTTTACCAACATCAAAACTTGTTACTGTCGAAATATCGCCGGTAATATCTTTTATTCCTGCCTTGTCTACAATAAGCGAAGAATCTATAAGATATTGGAAAAGACTTGTGTCTGTTCCGCCTTGATAACTGAATGAGAAAATGCCTGATTCTGATTTTCTGTCATAACCACCCGAAATTATTGTAAGGTTTGAATACCATGGCGATGCTGTAATATATGTAATGCCAGGTAACAGTGTCTGTGTATTAAGGCCGGCTATTGGAAGTAATAATCCTTCAAAAGTATAGCGGAATGGATTGAAAGAGGTGTATGGGATTGGGGCTTCGACCCCTTCGACAGGCTCAGGGACCCCAAGAGGCTCGACCCCTTCGACCCGGTAATCTTCTTTAAGGACAGGTACGCTCACCAGGGTAGCCTGTGCTAACTCAAGCAACCGTGTCTCTTTATAAAAATGTGCTGTGTAATAAATATGTCCTTCAAACTCAACAGGAGTATAAATACCTCCCGAAATATCATCTTTCGAAAGACTGAAAGTTCCGTCTTTTAAATCAAGAGTTCCAAGTCGCGGCATTGTTTCTTTTACTGCCCACGAAAACATCAGACCGGAATCTGTTGCAGACAAATCGCGAAGCTTCATTCTTTCGAACGGAACAACATATTTTTTTATTTCTGTAAGGCCACAATCACTTACACAAACAGAATATTCAAGCCCAGATTTTAAAACAAAGGCAAAGTTTCCGTTTCCTAAATCTGTAAAATCTGAAGGAACTTCTTCGGTTAAAAAATAGTACTGAAAAAGGTTTTCATTATTTACTTTAACTCTTCTGCCATTAACTTCTATTTTCTTAACGCAGATTGAATACTTTTGCGCTTCGTAATTCTGCGCTACAAAATAATAATTGTTTCCGTCACTGATTACAGCGGGGTCTACATAATTTGTGCCTTTAACAGAAATCCATTTTTTGTTCTGTAAATCATAAATCTGCACTTTGTGTTTTATTGTTGCAGAAGCAGAAGAATAATATCCAACTGTAAGAAATCTTCCGTCGCGTGAAAGTTTTAAAGTGTCTAGATAATCGCGTGTAAAAAGTTTTTTTACTTTACCGTTTTTATAAGCGTAAACTGTGTCGCAGCTTTCATCTGAAAAAACAAGAATGTCGCCACCGGCACAAAGATTTGTATAAAGAGAACCGGCTTTATTTTTTATAGAAGGTTTTTCGTTTTCCGGTTTAAAAAAATCATATGCCTGACCGGCTGCAACTGGTTCCGGGGCAGCGACCTTTGGCACTTCTAAAGACTGCTCAAAAAGCTCCCACGCCTGGTTAATTTTCATTCCGTATGTATATTTAAAAGCTCCGCCTGCTGTAATATCTGTTAAGCTTTCAATGTTAATACAGCGGTACCAGAATTCAGCATATTTTTGCATGCCGTAATTTTTCTGCAAAAACTCAGCAAAGGCTCCGTTGAAATAATAAAAGGAATTGCGCGGATAAGCATCTGAAGCACCTTTTACATCTGAATAAGTGGGGAACTTTCCTTCTATTTTTGCCTGCCTGATTTGCTGAAGTGCATAAGGGTCATTTAATCGGCCTTCGCCATTTGAACTTTCATAAGAAACTGTTGCACCCTCTGCCATGCCGCTTGTTACAGTAATATAGTGATTTGCAAAAGCGTCACCAAAGATTTTTCCAAGGGCGCGCATTGTTCCATTTTTTAAATTATAAGTTACAGCGTGAGTAAGCTCGTGTGTAAAAGTAGAAAGCAACGTCTGTGAAAAAACCGCAAGGTCATCTATCTGGGCTGTATCATAAATAACAATGCGGTTGTAAGGGCTGTCTGCATAGTAAGCGTTGAACTGTTCGACTGTTGTTGTAATTACTACAGGAAGTCTGTAATTTGCATCGTAACCATAAGCGGCTGTAATCTCTTCAAAAATCCGGTCGGCATTTTCGTAAAGAATTTGTGCCGTTGCCAGATTTTTTTCGGAATAGATAATATCAAAATACTTTGTCTGACTCACCCTTAGCTTTCCTGCACCTGCAAGGCTGCCTTCGTGGCTCCAGGCCGGCAGCAATGAGAGGAACAGGAATGCTATGCAAAGAATGCGTTTTGGTATGTGGGTTGCCACGTCGCTTCGCTCCTCGCAATGACGGTTACATCTTAGCAATACGCTTTACAGCATACCTGAAGTAAAAGTATCCAAGAGGAGCTGCGATTACTGCAAAAATAAGTGCGATTAACAGCATTCCAAGGTTTGTCTTTGGCAGGAAAATCATGAGTACTATAAAGATACCAACAACGCCCATAGATATAAATGAAGAAACTACTGCATTTACATTCTGCTTAAAGGCAGCTGTAGGATTTTCCCACTGAAGCTTCGGATTGATTGTATCAATAAACATTTCTGTAAAAATCAAAACAAGCGAAACAAGAAGTGTTATGACACAGGCTTCCAGAAGCATTGTAATAACTTCTGTGCTTGTAAGAGGCATTCTTAAAAGTGCAACCGCACCAACAAAATAAATTGCGATTATTACAACTGCAATAAGACAGTACATAAAGGCATGCCAGAATTTTACAAGCACGATTGTGTCAGGTTCAATTGGCATTGCTTTAAGATCATAAAGCGCCTTTCCTTCACGGCTGAAGGAAGTTGATGCTACGTTTGTACAGTTTCCCATAAATACAGCAATAGCAGCAATAATAAGGGTTGCGTAATGCTTAAAGCGGAGCATTCCTTCTGGAGACATCTGCAGGAATATTTTCTGAAGCTCATTCAAAACTGCAGAAAGATTATCCTTGCTTGCCATAAGGAAGCTTATTCCACCAGAAAGCAGCATGATTACAGGAAGAATTATGAGCAAAAGCGGACCGTTTGCAAAGAAAGAAGGCTCGCGGAACATTGTGCGCAAATCTCTTGTAAAGAGTGTGCTGAAAACTGAATTTGCCTTAACGTTTCTGTTAATAACATCCTGTGCTTTTGCTTTAGAAATCTTTTTAGATTTAATATCAGAAAATCCGTTAAGAGTTTTGATATAACCTGGTGCAAATACTGGAACAATTCCGAACACAAATACAAGTGTAATTGCAACCATCAAAAGCATTGGAAGAATTTTTCCGCTCATTGCATCTGCAAAAATCATAAGGAACGGAGCTTTTCCTGCCCAGATACGAATCATCTGAACAAGTGGAGCAGCTGCCCCCGCATCCATATCTAACATCATAGACATTTGAGAAGAAAGGAAGCTGTAACAGCAGACAAATACAAATATTAAAATTGTAGCAAGGCCTGTTAAAATATTACGTTTTCTGAACTTTGGAAAAATGAGCAGTAACAAAATCATAAGTCCGTAAATAAGGAAAAGCGAAATGCTTACGATTGCGCAGGTTGTTACAAGCATGCCCACATAGAACAAAGGCTTTGTAACAAGACCTGCTTTTATTCCGTAAATTATTGAACCTACGATTACAACAACAGCACCAAGCGATGCATCTGTAATTGCAGTAACTCCAACCTTTGCAGAAAAAATTTCTACAGGCTTGAGTGGCATTGCAAGAAACTGCTCTTCACCGGCTCCTGTGTAATAGTTTGTTGCTGCACTTACAAAACCAAAGAACAGCACAAGACAGAAGGCTGCAAAAATTATAACTACAGGCATTTTTTCAATATCACCTGTATTAAGAAGGCCGTTACCAAGCAGGTTCATTACAGTAATGTACATACCGCCGGCAACAACAACAAAGTAAAGCACAAGAACAATTACAAGAAGATTTTTTAAAATGCCCTTAATGCCCTTTTTAAAACCTTCAATGAATGTTCCAAGCGAAAAATTATTAGAGGCCAGAATTTTAAACAGAGGCCATAGAGACTTATTATTCATCTTAGTCCTCCGCAACAAGTTTAAGGAAGATATCTTCAAGAGACTGTCCGGCTGCACCATGCTGTGCCTGCAGCTCTGCAATTGTTCCTGTAAATACGAGCTTTCCTTTTTTGATGATTCCAACACGGTCGCAAAGCTTTTCTGCAACTTCCATTACGTGTGTAGAAAAGAAAACTGTTTTACCGGCAGCGGCACGTTCGCGCATGATTTCCTTAATTGTAAAAGCTGCTTCAGGGTCAAGACCAACCATTGGTTCATCTAAAATCCAGTTATGTGGATCTGTAATCAAGCTTGCAATAAGGAAGAGTTTCTGCTTCATACCATGGCTGAACGAAGCAATGCGGCTGTCAAGATTTTCCATCATGCCGAATTTTTCACAGTATGTTTTGATTCGGTTCATTTTGTCTTCTTGAGGAACCTTATAAACATCACTTATAAAATCAAGATATTCAATTGCCTTAAGGCGCGAAAAAGTTTCCGGGTTATCTGGTACAAATGCAAAGGTTCTTTTTGCAGCAATAGGACGTTCCTTAATTGAAATGCCGTCCAGCAAAAGGTCGCCTTCATCTGCCTGAAGGATTCCTGTTAACATTCTGATTGAAGTTGTTTTACCGGCACCGTTTGGTCCTAAAAATCCAAAAATCTCGCCGTTATTTACGGTCATTGTAAGATTATCAACAGCCTTTACATTGCCTTTGTTGTAAGCTTTTGTTACATTTTTGAGTTCTAACATTGTCAAATTCTCCTTACGGAGATTTTACACCATTTTCAACTTTGACGCTACATATACAAAAGTGGAATTCCAATAGATGGCAATTTCGTTTGTACTGTAGCTTGCAACATTATCTATAAAACATCTGAGCGGCGGAAGTTTTTTTGGTCCAAGTTTTCTCTTTGCACATTCATCATGAAGTCCTTCGCAAGGGCCTCCGCTTAGCATACCAGGCATTGTCTTCTTATTTGCACCGGAAGGTCTGTGGTGAGGATGATTAACTGTGTTTGTACCAAAGCCTGTAACATAGCAGACATTATTAGGATTACATCCAAGAACATAATCAAGCTGTTTTTTTGCAGCCTCGTAATATTCTTTGCGCCCCGTAATATCATAAGCAGCAAGAAGAGCATGAGCATCGTCGCATACATGACCGCAGCTTCCCCAGTGAACCTTATCCATGCTTGTTCCAAACGAAGCAACGTTTACGCGCTCAAGAATACGGTCTGCACTTTTAAGCATTGAATCTTCGAGCAGTTTAGCCTTCTGCTTGTCTGCGATTTTTTCTTTTGCACGTAAAAAGATTTCTGTTCCATAACCGGCAACCATTCCCCAGCCAAAACCTTCGAACCATTTGTTCTTCCACGGGAACTGAGGGTCATCGGGCTGATCAAGAATTTTCTTACGCAGGCCCAGGGCCTTGTCTAAATAAGTATTGTCGCCTGTTTTATAAAAAAGTGCGGCATATGCAAAATATCGCTCATCAGAAGAAGACCAGTCGCCGTAACCGCCTGTTGTAATTTCCGGAGGATTTTTAAAAAGTTCGTCGTCGTGAGTATCAAGATATGCCTGTGCCTTAAAGGCTGCATCCATAAGTTTTTTTGCAAAAGCCGGATCTGACTTTTCAAAGAAGCCGGAAGCAAAAGCACAGCAGCCTGCAAAGTCTGCAGTTGCAGTAGACGAAACAGGAGAAACTACAAGCTCATCTTTTTCTTTGTCCGGATTTATAAAACCGCAGAAATGATAGCATGAAACTTTATGATAAACTCCGCCATCCAGTCGCTGCATTTTAAGCATCCATTCAAGTTCATATCGGACTTCACTTAAAATATCAAAATGGATTGCCACGTCGCTGCGATTTGCTTCATACGCCAGAAGTAAATCCATTACTGCTTTGGAACCTGCAACAATGTAACGTCCGTAGTCGCCTGCATCGTGCCATCCGCCGTTTACTTCTATTTTTTCGTTTGTTCCATAAACAACTGCAGGAGTATTGTGACAAACTGAATGAGCCCATGGACCGCCAGCAGTTTTATCAAGTTCAATGCCGCAGCGCGAAAGATAAAAATAATTTAATGTTGAAAAGTAAATATCATTATAAAGGCCGTCGCCAATTTTAAAAGGAACACTTTCTACAGCCTTACCTTTGGCATTTTTTACACGAAGAACATATTCCCCGTTCTGTTTAAAATCAGAAAAATCAATACAACAGACAGGCTCCCCTGCAACTCTGTCCTGCAAAGGCTCCTTCACTCTGCCAGAAAAACTAACTGTACCCTTACTCAAAATCTCAAACTCTTCGCCACCAGCAAGTCCTGTTGCATAGGCAAATTTAGTTTTTTCAGGTAAATATCCAATCTGATTCACAAATACTTCTGTTTTTGTTTTCATATTTGCAATAATAATATGAATTTTTTAAAAAAAATTGAACAAAAATGCAAATTTATCGATATAATATGTGTAGTATGAAGAATCTTGGAAAAATTACATTAAAAATTTATCTTTTTCTGATTGTTTGTTTTTCACTTACCTGTTTTCAGCTTTGTGCACAGAGCAGTAACATGACTCCGGGACAGGCACAGACTTTACGAGAAGCCTTTGTAGAAGAAATAAAAACTCATGTAGGGGCGCCCTACGAATATGGTGCTGTTGGTCCAGATGCTTTTGACTGTTCAGGACTCATTTATTATTCGGCAAACAAAGCAATTAAAGTTCAACTGCCTCGAACAGCTAAAGCAATCTATAACTATGTAAGAATGATTCCCGATGAAAAACGCGAAATAGGCGACCTTATGTTTTTTAAAACAACAGGCTCTTCTACAATTTCGCACATTGGTGTTTATATTGGAAACAATCAGTTTATTTCTGCAATAAGCGACGGTCCTAATACCGGAGTAATTGTTTCATCACTTAATCAGGATTACTGGAAAGAACGCTATGTTTCTACAGGACAATTCCTTCCTTCCGGAAAAGACGAATACTCCAGCGAAGCGCTTTCTGAAACGCCAATGACAGAAGGTTTTGAAAATGAAGGCAGCAGTAAGGGTGGGCCAGCTTCTACCCCACTTTCTTTTGAAGACAAGCTTCTTTTAGACGCATCACTTTATTTTGACTGGTCGTTACTTTCTCCGCGTCAGTTTGTTTTCAGATATAGAGGAATTGATGCAGGCCTTCATGCCAGTTATACTGGATGGAACCTTAATCCGGGTGTAGGCTTATTCATAAGATTTAATGCAGGACTTGATACATTCCAGCTTCCTGTTATTTTAAGTCTTTCAATGAATGATTATATCCGGATGTATGCGGGACCGGTTTTTACATTTAAAACACCAACCCTCATAGATACAGATAAAACAATTAAGGGTTCTGTTTTCCCTGGAATAATTGGATTTGCTGTTTCAACTCCTAAATGGAAAATTGGTAAGGTTGCGCTTCAGGCAGTACAAGATATAAACTATACTGTGTATAATAATACAGATGGAGCTGCCCTTCCATTTACAGAATCTATTGCAGCAGGACTTGTAATGTATACAGGTGTCAGAGTTACAGTTCCGTTGTCTGCATTTTATACGAGGAACTAAAATTGATTATTGAATTAAAGAAAAAACTTTTTAAAGGATTAAAATTGCTTTGCGCATGTGCAGGTTTGATTATTTTGTGCGCAAGCTGTACTTCTGAAATTACAGTTGAACTCAAAAAAGACGGCTCTGTTGATGTACAATTTTCCGGAGCTGCAGGAACAGCTTTTGCTACCCTTATGAATTCTGCAAACGGTGTAACAGATCCGGAAGCCGATCATGTAGTTTTTAATACAAAAGAAATTGAATATGAATTAGGTGCCAACGGATTTTCTAAGGTAAAGGCTGTTTCTAAAACCGGTTCAGACCTTACAATTTCTGTAACAGATAAGAATCAGAAATCTGCATTATTTACTTCGGGCGTAATAAGCGTAAAAGACGGAAAGCTCAATGCATCTCTTTCTCCTGAAACTCTTATAAAATATTACGATTCTACAGACAGTCAGACAAAGATGTACCTTGATATGCTGCTTGCACCTGTTTTTAATGATGAAGTAATGACTCAGGAAGAATATCTTGAAGTACTTTCGACTTTTTATGGCGAAGAAATTGCCGAAGAAATGAAAAGCTGTAACTTCAGGATTACTTTAAAAAATCCAGACGGATCACAAACTGTTCAGAGTATAAACTTTACAAAACTGCTTTGTTTGAATGAAGTGATTTACTTAAGATAAGTTTCTACAACAGAGTTATCTGCGTTACTGTATGGGGCTGGAACATATTTGTCGGCGTTCCAGTCGTTTTCCCATTTAGTATTATCTAACAAATAACGGAACTGGTACTCGCGATTTACGTCAAGCTCAAGTTTTACAGAAAAAGAGCCGTCCTGTTCTTTTTTTAGAGGTGTAATTGTACTGCTCCAGCTGTTGAAATCACCGGCAATATTAATCTGCTTAGCACCCTGAGCTGCTTCCGGTGAAACGGTAAATGTCACTGTACATTTTGTCTTATCCTTAGAAAAAGACTTTTTTAAACCCATTTAAAAACTCCGTTTAAAAATAATGCCCCTACCGCTTATAAAAATACTTTATTATAGAAAAAAAAGCAATATGGCGTAAAATATGTTGATATATTTCACTCTTTTCAATATTATATGCTTATCCCGTTGATTTATCCAAATTGCAGAACGGAATCTGGCGGTCTGACTGCCGGTAAATCTTGCTAAAGAGGAGGTCCAAAAATGGACGCTGTCTTAAACAAAAATCACTATTTATTTACATCAGAATCAGTTGGAGAAGGTCACCCGGACAAGCTTTGTGATCAGATTTCGGATGCCATTCTTGATTACTGTCTTACTCTTGATTCAGAAGCACATGTTGCCTGCGAAACTTTTGCTACAACTAACTTTGTACTTGTTGGCGGCGAAATAAGTTTTAAGAAACAGGGCATTGCAATTGCAGAATTGAATCAGAAAATAGAAGAAATTGCACGCTCGGTTGCAAAAAATATTGGCTATGACAGCGAAGACAAGGGACTTGATTATAAAACCTTTACCTTTATGAACAGACTTCACGCTCAATCAGATGATATTAGCCAGGGTGTTGATGGAACAGGTCTTAAGGAATATGAAGGACTTCAGGGTGCAGGTGACCAGGGAATGATGTTTGGATTTGCCTGTAACGAAACTCCAACTCTTATGCCGGCTCCTGTTTATTATTCACACCAGCTTTTGCTTAAGGCTACAGAACTCAGAAAAAGCGGAAAAATTGCATGGCTTCGTCCTGATGCTAAAAGTCAGGTTACAATTGAATACGAAGGTCATAAACCTGTTCACATTGATGCAGTTGTAATTTCTCACCAGCACGATGATGATATTTCGCACGAACAGATTGAACAGACTATAATTGAACAAATCATTAAGCCTGTGCTTGAACCAACCGGACTTTTGGATGAGCGCACAAAATTCTATATAAATCCAACCGGACGTTTTGTAAAGGGTGGCCCGGACGGTGATGCAGGCCTTACCGGTCGCAAAATCATTGTAGACACTTACGGTGGCATGGGTCGTCATGGTGGCGGTGCCTTTAGCGGAAAAGATCCAAGTAAGGTAGACCGTTCTGCAGCCTACATGGCCCGCTACATTGCAAAAAATATTGTTGCGGCAGGGCTTTCAGAACGCGCAGAAGTTCAGCTGGCATATGCAATTGGTGTTCCGTTCCCTGTCAGCATTATGGTAGAAACTTTTGGAACAGAAAAGGTTGAAAAAACTGCAATTGAAGCAGCCGTTAAAAAGGTTTTTGATTGCAGTCCGGCCGGCATTTCAAAGACTCTTGGACTCAAAGCTCCAATCTACGCTAAAACTGCAAGCTACGGTCACTTTGGACGAGAAGGCTTCCCTTGGGAAAAAACAGATAAGGTAGAAGAACTCAAAAAAGCCCTTTAATAAACAATGAATCTGCTGAATAAAAATCAGATTGTAAAGGTAATGGAGCGTCTCAAAGCACAAAACCCTTCGCCAAAGTCGGAGTTGGAATATGTGAATCCGTATACACTTCTTGTTGCGGTTGTTCTTTCGGCGCAGGCTACAGACAAGAGTGTGAACCTTGCAACCCGAGAACTTTTTAAAGTTGTAGACTCTCCGGAAAAAATGCTTGCGCTTGGTGAAGCAGGCCTCATTCCCTACATAAAATCAATAGGGCTTTATAAAAACAAGGCTGCAAATATAATTAAACTTTCGCAGCAGCTTATTGATGATTTTGAAAGCCAGGTGCCTGATACGCGTGAAAAGCTCATGACTCTGCGGGGAGTTGGGCGAAAAACTGCAAATGTTGTTTTGAATGTAATTTTTCATCAGCCGACAATGCCGGTAGATACACATTTGCTCAGGATTTGCCCTAAGATTGGACTTGCAGAAGGTACTACGCCGGAACAGGTGGAGGAATCCTTACTGAAGCGAATCCCGCCTCAATATCTTGAACACGCCCACCACTGGCTTTTGCTGCATGGAAGATATGTCTGCACCGCTAGAAATCCAAAGTGCAATGAGTGTATAATAAATGACATATGCATCTCGGGGTCCCTGAGCTTGTCGAAGGGCCATACTAAAGGAGTTTAACATGGACGAAGTATCTGAAGGACTTAAAAACGCAGGCAGTTCTTTTTGGGAACAAACCTCATCATTCTTAACCTGGATAAAGAGCTTTCTCACCTGGGAAAATCTCTTTAAGCTTATAGGCGCCTTAATCATAATCTTTATTTTCTGGATTATATTCAGATTAATGGTTCGCGGAATCAAAAAAGTTCCTGAGAAAAAGCTTCCAAGAGCCCGCTCTCTTATTCTTATAAAATTTTTGCGATATGTTTTCTATGTTATCATAGTAATGTATGTATTGAGTCTTTTTGGAGTTAAACTTAGTGCCATCTGGGGCGCTGCAGGAATTGCCGGAGTTGCAATTGGTTTTGCTGCCCAAACAAGTGTAAGCAACCTCATAAGCGGACTTTTTGTAATTACCGAAGGTGCCATTAAAATTGGAGATACAATTATTGTAGACGGAATTACCGGTGTTGTAGATTCCATCAACCTCATTTCTGTTACAGTTCACACACTTGATAATGAAATGGTTCGTATTCCAAACTCTACAATCATCAATACAAATCTGATGAACAAATCATTCCATTCAAAACGCCGTCTTACTGTTACCTGCCCTATTGCTTATGGTAACGATTTGCAGCTGGCCTTGGACACTTATCTTAAGGCAGCAAATGATTGTGAAACTGTTTTGAAAGATCCTGCACCTGCAGCCTGGATAGACAAATTCGGTGATTCCGGAATTGATATAACTGTTGCAGTCTGGTTTGACCCAAAAGATTTCTTAAAAACAAAAAGTGATCTTCACATTGCCATAACAAAAGAAAAGGAACTTGCCGGACTTGAAACTCCATTCAACCGTCTTGATGTTTCTATGGTTGGCGATGCTCCAAAAAAATAATGTCTAACTATTTCGAACAGTTCGACTGGAAAACAATGATGTCGTTGAACGTCTGGCCCGATGACCCTGCTGCGTTTTACGACATCAAAAAATACCACAAAATCCTTAGTCCCGATTACCCTGATTTTTTAGATAAGTACATCGCCCTGCCAATTCTTTCAAGGCTCAAGGGAGTGGGACTTTTATGTGGTACCGATTGGACTAAGCTTTACAAAAACCGATTTTATTATTCACGCCTGGATCATTCTGTTGGTGTTGCCCTGATTATCTGGCATTTTACTCATGATAAAGCGCAGACACTTGCAGGCCTTTTTCATGATGCATCTACTCCGGTCTTTTCGCATGTTTCTGATTTTAGAAAAGGCGACGCACTTACACAAACAGCTACTGAATCTGATAATGAAAGGCTTTTGAAAAATGACAGTGCCTTGTGTTCGCTTTTGGTAGAGGATGGTCTGACTGTAGAACAGATCTGCGACTACCACATCTATCCTGTTGCAGATAATGAAATCCCGCAGTTAAGTGCCGACCGACTGGAATACATGTTTCCTTCCGGCATGGCGCTTGATGGCACATGGGATTTGCAGTCTATTGAACGCGCCTACAACGATATTACAGTTTTAAAAAATGAAGACGGCCAGGATGAACTTGGTTTTAAGACACTAGAAATTGCAGAAGATTACTGCAGACGTTTCTGTATGATTGGACATATTTTGCAGTTGAACGAAAACAAACTTACGCTACACATGCTCGGCCAGATTATGAACATGGCAGTAGAACAAGGTATCCTCCACGAAGAAGATTTTATGAACAAGAGTGAACGGGAAATTATGGACGCCCTTCGACAAGCTCAGGGACCCCGTGGGGTTGCTGAGCCTGTCGAAGGGCCGCACCAGAACCAACTCACTCGCTTATACAACACCTTCCGCACCATGACTTCAATCGAGCACACAGACCATGCCCTGCCCCCAGAAGAATACTTTTGCGTCTCGCTGAATGTAAAGCAAAGATATATTGATCCTTTAGTGAAAGATTGTCGGGTCAAGCCCGACAATGACACATCAAGTGTGGGCCGGCTCTCCCAAATCTCCCCTTTTGCCCGCAAAATCATAGAAGATTTTAAAGCCTACCACGACACTCCATACGGCTGTGTAAAACTAATACGTCATTAATGGATTGCCACGTCGCTTCGCTCCTCGCAATGACAAAATAACATAAACTTGATAGAATACCCACATATGATAGAACTAAACAGCAAACAAAGAAAAATTCTCGAAAAAGCAGCACACGACCTGCAGCCAATCGTAATTGTTGGCGGGGCCGGTCTCACAGACGGAGTTGTCCAGATGACAGCCGCATCTCTTGCTGCCCACGAGCTTATAAAAGTAAAATACAACGAATACAAAGACGAAAAGCACGAGCTCACAACCGACCTTTGTGCACGAACAGATGCAACACTTGTACGAATTATTGGTAATGTAGCCATCCTCTATAAAGAAGCAGAGAAACCTGAAGATAGAAAGTTTAAACTTTAATTCCAATAAAAGCAGTCACAGACTTTTCCGGCGACATAATCAGAGTATCCATAAGAGTTAGTCCTATTCTATTACATGGCAACAGCCGGAAAAAGTCTTTTTGAACTTCTAGTGAAACGTCGCCAAAGCCCGGACTGAATCTTGGGCGGACTTTTTTTCCCTGAGTTTCTGCTTCCTGCCTGATTTTTTCATTTAGCAAATCTACACATTTTTCTATGTACATGGCGCCGGTAGCCTGGAATACTGCGGCTTTTACCTGGTCTTTTACCTGTGTGCGGCGGATAAGCTGGTCGCACTGTGGGCCTAAGGTTGAAGCAAAAATAACAACCTGGCTGCAGTTGCGCAAATTACGTGCAAGGTCTTTTGACGGAATTTTTACATCTGAAAATTCCACCATGCCTGTTCCGGCGGCCTCATCATATTCAACTCTTAAATCAAACTGTTCGTAAACTGCCTGTGGTTTTATTACTTCGAGCATTTCATCTGCGGCAACCTTTATTAATTCGGAAATCTGTTCGTCGGGTACCGTAATTTTTTGATAACCTAAATAACGAGCTGTTTCTGAGTAGTCGTGCTCTACAGGAGATATCTGGATTTTTTCTGGTATGAAGAACTGCGGCATGCTTTTACTATACTTCGTGCAGTCCTATAATTCAAGTCCGTCATTGTGCACGAAGTGACTCGTCATTGCGAGGAGCAAAGCGACGTGGCAATCCAGCCAGCAGATGGATCAATAACCCTGGATTGCCACGCCTTCGGCTCGCAATGACGTATTGTCTTAAAATTAAAAATTGATATAATTTTAACCCATGGAACAATACAAAAAAGAATTTATTGACTTTATGGTGACGAGCCAGGTGCTCAAGTTCGGGTCGTTCACGCTTAAAAGTGGAAGACAGTCGCCTTTCTTTATGAACGCTGGCGCTTACATTACTGGTGCTCAGCTTAAAAAGCTTGGCGAATATTATGCAAAGGCAGTTCATGACAATTTTGGAGACGACATTGATGTTTTCTTTGGGCCTGCCTACAAGGGCATCCCGCTGGCAGTAACTACTGCAATCGCCTTCTCTGAACTCTATGGAAAAGAAGTAAAATACTGCTGCGACCGCAAGGAAGAAAAAGACCATGGTGCCGACAAGGGTTCGATTCTTGGTTACAAAATCCAGGATGGCGATAAGGTTGTCATCATAGAAGACGTTACAACCTCCGGAAAATCAATCGATGAAGTTTATCCAAAAATCAAGGCGCTTGAAACAACAGAAGGCGGAATAAAGATTCTTGGAGAAATCGTCAGCCTTGACCGTCTGGAAAAAGCCCCTGATTCTGAAAAATCGGCTCTGCAGGTAATTTCTCAGAATTATGGATTTAAGACTGCGGCAATTGTAACAATGGCAGATGTTATGGATGCACTTTATACAAACGGCGACAAAACTGTAATAACTGATGAACTTAAAAAACAATTAGATATATACTATTCTCAATGGGGTGCAAAATGAAAAATTTTATTAAAAAAATCTCAATCGTACTTTTGATGCTTACTCTTGCAATGAGCTTGAGCGCTAAAGCAAAAAAAACAATCACAAAAAAGATTAAAAAATCTGCAAAAAAAACAGAACAGACAGTTCAGTATCCAAAATCAATTGTAACACTTTCACCATCTGCTGCAGAAATTCTTTATGCAATTGGTGCCGGTGACCAGATTGCCGCAGTTTCTGAATTTACAGATTATCCACCTGAAGCTGCCGCAAAACCAGTTGTCGGAGGTTTTGATGGAAAAACTTTAAGCGTTGAAACAATCATGTCTTTTGAACCTGATTTTGTTTATCTTACAGACGGCATGCACAACTTCTTGATTGAACAACTCGATTCTTTTGGAATCAAATGGTATCTTTCAAACGCTACTTCGATTACTGCAATTGAAAAAGAAATCATGGACCTTGGCGAAATAACAGGACACCAGGACGAAGCTGCTCAGGTAGTTGCTCAGATGGCAGAAAAATTGCCTGAGACTACCGGTGATTCATCTATTAAAGTTTACTACGAAGTTTGGAATGCTCCGTTTATGTCTGTTGGTTCTACTTCTTTCATTAATGATGTTATTGTAAATGCAGGCGGAAAAAATATTTTTGATGATCTTACAGATGCTTATCCTATGGTAAGTGATGAAACTATTATTGCACGCGCACCAGATGTAATTCTTTTGCCAAGAAGCAACGGTGTTACAGTAGAAGATGTAAAAGCCCGTGCAGGATGGGATTCAATTCCTGCTGTTGTAAACGACAGAATCTACATTATTGATGACAACATGTATTCACGCCCGGCTCCAAGAATTGCAGATGTAGTTCTTGATTTGTCTGAGCTTTTGAATCAGTAATTTGATTTATAAAACCTTATGAAAAGACAATCTCTTTTCGCAATTCTATTTTTTCTGCTGCTGATTTTATCACTTGCCTTGTCGCTTGTGTTCGGCGCAGAAAAGCTTAGTCCTCTGGTTTTGATTGGTAAGGGGACTAAGTTTCAAAACATAATCCTTTGGAAAATAAGACTTCCTCGCTGCCTGCTGGTGCTTGTTACAGGACTCCTTCTTGGAGCAAGTGGAGCTGTATTCCAGTTGTTTTTCCGTAATCCTCTTGCAGAGCCTGGCATTATGGGAATTTCTTCGGGGGCAACGCTGGGTGCAGTTATTGCAACTGTAATTCTTGCAGGACGTACTTTGCCCGCAGCCCTTGATCCGGTCTTCAAGTTTATTTCTCCAATAAACCTTTGCGCTTTTTTGGGTGCACTTGCCGCCGGATTTTTTGTAACTGCTCTTGCCTTTAGTCGTGCAGGAAAGGCCTCCAGCGTAATGCTGCTTCTTTGCGGTACTGCTCTTGGAACTCTTTATTCTGCAATTTCTTCTGCAATCTTACTTACAAGCAACAAGGAGCTCCATTCCATTTACACCTGGATTTTAGGCAGCTTTAACGGCCGCGGCTGGAAGGAACTGATCTTTATTGCAATTCCTACTGCCCTTTCTATAATTATTGCTTTTGCAGTTGCCCGCCCGCTTGATTTGCTTACCTGTGGAGAAAAAACTGCCGAATCTCTTGGTGTAGAAGTTGACCGTATAAGAATCTGGGTTTTGGTTAGTGGGGCTCTTGCAGTTAGTTGTGCTGTTTGCGCCGGTGGAACTATTGGTTTTGTAGGCCTTATTGCTCCGCACATTGTACGAAAGCTTACCGGACCAAAAAGCCGCACGCTCATTCCTTACAGCATGATGTTTGGTGCTGCACTGCTGCTTGTTTCTGATACGATTGCCCGAACAGCTATTGCACCAGGCGAGCTCCCTGCAGGAATTATTACTTCCATTTTGGGAGTGCCTTTCTTTATTTCACTTTGTCTTACAAAAAAGAATAGTTAAAATCTGTGAACTGTGCCTTGCCGCCGGTTTGCTTTGTTGAATAACAGAACAACGCGAACCTTACACCTACGAACTGGTCCAGCGTATAACGAAGCTGAACTGGTGTAAAAAGTGTCTGATATTCGCCAACGCCCGGATTATTTTTGTATTGCAGCTGAACCTGCTGTTTTTCACGAGTCAAATCAAAAACAAGTTTAAGCTCAATCTTTGGATTTTCAAGCGGGATTTCTGCCTTGATGTCTGGTGGATCTGTATCGAACACGCCCATAGCCCAAGGGGTATATTTTGTTTTATGTTCTGCCGCAACAAGATAGTATTTACCGTCACGCTTTGTTACTGCAATAAAGCCGTATTCGCCTTCTAAAGCCGCAAGCCCCGCAAAGTCACCTTCGTTTATCTGACTGGCATCAAGCACAACAGAGCCTGCGCAGTTTTCTGTGAGTGTGCGTTGTGTATATGTGTTCACTGCCTGTGTGATATTTACTACAGTTTTGTTTGTCGTGATTGTGTAGCAATTGTCCTGCAAGGTGCAGAAGCTCTTATCCGGAATATGATTCCACTGCCATGCCGGATTAGTAAAGTCGTTGCTCCACAGAGGGGCATATTTGTAGCCTGGGTTGTTGTCTAGAATTTTTGGGGTTGTTGAGCTTGTCGAAACACCCCTTTTTGATGGCCCTTCGACCCCTTCGACAGGCTCAGGGACCACGGGGACCCCGGCTGAATTAAATTCCACCGGCACCAGTACCGGAATGCGTCCTAGCGCACCGTGGTCCTGGAACAAAATGCCGAACCATTTGCCCTGTTTATCCTGAACAATTCCGCCTTGAGCAACGCCGCTGTTCCAGTTGTCCAGATCTGAACAAAGAACGTCTCCGCCTGTCCAAGGACCTTCAATGTTATCTGCAACATAACAGCCCTGGGAACGCATCTTGCCCTTTGGCATGTGAATCATAAAGTTATAATATCTGCCGTTTATTTTATACAGGTGGCTTCCTTCATAACCAAGAATCACCTTTTCCCTGTCATCGCAGATCATCACTTTATCAACTCCGCCCTTTTTAGGACCACTCAAATCTGCTTCGAGTTCTGTAAGATGGATTTCTGTATTTCCGTGAACAACATAAACGCGTCCGTCGTCGTCCCAGAAAAGAGACATGTCATGATAAAAGCCCTTGATTTCTGAACGCTTCCACGGACCTTCAATTTTATCGGAAGTAAAAAGATAAGTTTTATGAGTGTCATTTGCAACAAAGCTTACATAAAACTTATCATCATGAAAATTAAGTGATGCAGCCCACATGCCCTTTCCGTAAATACCCTTGTTGTCCTTAAGAGTCTGCCCGTCTGTTTCTTCAAGCTTATCATAAACATACGAAGCAAACTCCCAGTCAACAAGATTGTACGAGCGGAGTATTACACAGCCAGGCATAAAATGCATTGTTGTACTGGCCATGTAATAAACATCGCCCACACGAATTACATCAGGATCGGGATAGTCGCTGACAATTATAGCCTTCACTTACTTTACCTCAACGCCACCAACATCTGTATTAATTCTAAGGCGCTTGTCCTTATCACCTTTTTGAGAATAGCGGCGCTTTACATTTCTGCCATCAACAACAATTCCGCCAAGGTCCGAATTAATGCTGATATCATAGTTTTCTATAGGCTCAACAAGTTCAATGCTCACTGCACCAACATCAGAATCAAGATCAAGGTCATTGAAGTTTACATTGGAAATTTCGATGGCACCAACATCTGTGTCGATTGAACCCTTTTTGATATCAAAGCCGCTCAGCTCAACAGCACCCACATCCATGTTCATATCGAGTTTATCGAGCTCTGTACCAAAAGGAACTGTTACTACAATGCGGCAGGTTTTAGTTCCCAGTTTCTGATTTCTATAACCAGGCTGAGAAATGCTGAGTTTTCCGTTTTTCAAAGTATAAACAGGCTTAAGATAATCATATGAATACTTTGATCTTAATTCCCACTTATTACCTCGTTCAATTGTAATTCCGCCAACCTTAAGGTTTACTTCAAGCTCCGTGAATTCGCTGATTGTTTCTGTATCAAATGATTTTGGATCGTCGTCGTCAAAATCAAAATCTCTTTCTTCATCATCAAAATCGTCATCGTCATTGCCGCCAAAGTGAAAATGTAATCCACTGCGGCTAAGCCCTCTTCGTATTGATGATGACAAAGAATTATAGCCCTTGCGCGAAATGCCCAGATGATGTGTAGAACCTACAATGATACATAAAACTGTAATCAGAGTAATAATGATTAAAAATACATTCTTCTTCATTTTATTAACCTCTCATGCACACTTAGTCTTCAACGTTAAGATTAACAATAAGCTTGTGAACAACACCGGCAATAGGCCAGATAATCCAGCTGATCCACCAGTTGAATGTAAGGAAACTGTAAGCAAGATAGATACATGTTACAGTAGGCCAATAAACAGACATAACTGCGCGCATTGTCTTGTTGTCATAGTAAGGTTCCTTGTCGCGTGCACGTGTATAAGTTCCGCCGATTGTGTTTTCAGAATTGATATTGAGAAGTCTCTGATATGATCTGTAACGCCAGCTGCTGTAAACAATACAAGCAACACCTGCAGCAACAAAAACAAAGAACAATATTCCGCTCCAGCTTTCATTTATCTTTGACTCATATTCATCAAGAATGATTGCAGGAATAAAGCTGCATACACACAAAACAATTCCAACAGTATTCATGATTGTATATTGATTTCTGAACTTCTTCTTTTCGCCGGAAACATAATCTGTTGTTGCAGGACTTATTGAACAAGGTTCTCTTCTTAAGAATCTCCATGATTCCATATTTGCATTAGGAATAATCATACATGCAATGCCGGCTGCAATAAGAACAAACATAAGAACAATACCTGTAACTTCATGCTTTTCAAGTACATCGCCAAAGAAAATTACCGGGCATGTACAGATAATAAAGAGCACGATTCCAACTGTCTTAAAGATGATTGAACTGAACAAGTCAGAAAGATATTCTTTAACTTCGTCTAAAGTTACGTTTCTTCTTGTCTGCTCTTCCTTGCCGCTGCTCAAAACCTCTTTAATTCCAAGAGATGATGCAACTTCGTCAAGGTTACCAAATTCAGAAATTACAGTTGCAACTGCTTCGTTTTCTGATTTGCCTTCACGGCGCAATTCTGCATATTTGTCTTCCATCATTTGCAGAAGCTCGTTTTTTGCCTTAAGCACTTCGGCTGTGTTCGGAAGGTTTCTGAACATTGATTCAAGATAATTTTTAATAGTTTCCATTAGTTTGCCTCGCTGATAAATTTTTCTACAACTTCCTGCGTGAGCTTCCACTCTTCGCATTTTTCATTATAATACGCTTTTCCTTTTTCGGTAATACGATAATAAGTTCTGCGTTTTCCGTTGTCTGCCTCCTGGGAATATGATTCAACATACCCGTTTTCTTCCATTCGTGTAAAAGCAGAATAGAGCGTTGTTTCTTTAATAACATATTTTTCGCTCGTAAGTGCCTTTATATTTTTGGAAATCTCATACCCGTATGAAGGCGCAATCTTTAGCAGAAACAGTATCATCGTGTCATTATACCCACGAATTACATCACTGCTGATTGTGACCATAAGACCTCCTGTATCGGACCATTTTGTGGCCCGTTCAAATAATACCTTGCCTGTCGTACTACGATAGACAATACTACGACTGTCGTACTGTGTTTATCATACTACGACTAACGGGGTATGTCAAGTTTTTTTTGAAAAAAAAATGGATTGCCGCGCTTCGCTCGCAATGACGAAGATTGGCAATCCATTTACTCATGGGGTCCCTGAGCTAGTTTATGCTGAGCATGTCGAAGCAAAGGGCCTTTATGAATTATTATTTCGCACCAAAGATATCAAAATATCCTGCAACGAATACTACAATAATAATTACAGGTGCAATGAACTTAAGATAGAACTTAAATACCTTGTTCTTAGGGAACTTAATACCTTCACCGGCATCGGCTTCGGCAATAAAGCCATCCCAGCCCCAACCCTTCTTGATTGTACAGAAGAGAAGGAAGAGCATAGATCCGATTGGCAACAAGTTCTGGCTAACGATGAAATCTTCCAGAGCGTCGATAGAACCAATGTGAGCACCAAAGTGTACTCCTGACCAAACGTTCATACCAAGAGCAGCTGGAGTTGCAAGTACGAGCATTGCTGCAAAGTTGATAAGTACAGCCTTTGTACGGCTCCATCCGAGCTTATCCATTGCAAATGCTACGATGTTTTCGAATACTGCAATTACAGTAGAAAGAGCAGCAAATGACATGAACAGGAAGAAGAATGCACCAACAATGCGTCCTGCAACTGGACCCATAGCGTTGAATACGTTTGGCAATGACATGAATGCAAGACCTGCACCAGAAGAAGCTTCTACACCAAATGCGGCACAAGCTGGGAAAATAATCAAACCGGCACAAATTGCTACGAATGTATCAAGTCCAATTACGCGCAAAGATTCACCAGTAAGTGAGTGATCCTTACCAATGTAAGAACCAAAGATTTCCATAGAACCAATACCCAAAGACAAAGTAAAGAATGCCTGTCCCATAGCGGCATAGATTGTATCCCAAAGTCCGTGTTCACCACTTACCAAAGCCTTGAAATCCGGCTTAAGGTAGAATGCATAACCGGCACCTGCTCCTGGAAGGAATGCAACGTAAATTGCAAGACCAATCATAATGATAAGCAAAGCAGACATCATGATTTTTGTAATGCGTTCAACACCCTTCTGAAGTCCAAGAATACATGTTCCAAAACCAATTACGATTACTACAACCATTCCAATCAAAAGTGTAGAAGGTGAGCCAACAGTTCCGTTTACAAATTCATCTACGATTGCATCTGCAGACAAGCCTACAAACTTTCCGCTGATCATCTGTACAAAATACTTAAGGAACCATCCGGAAACTACTGTATAGAACATCATCAAAAGATAGTTACCTGCAATTGCAAAGCCACTATACCAGTGCCACTTTGTTCCTTCCGGCTCAAGCTCTTTGAAAGCAGCTGCCATACTCTTGCGTGAAGCGCGTCCAACAGCAAATTCACAAACCATTACTGGAAGACCAAGAATTACAAGGAATACGAGATAAATAAGAACAAATGCTGCTCCACCGTATTTACCTGTAATGTAAGGAAAGCGCCATACGTTTCCTAATCCGATTGCACATCCGGCAGACAACAGCAAGAATCCAAGTCGGCTGCCCAGGGTTTCTCTTTCTTTTTGTTCACCCATTTTTAATTCTCCTAAAAATAGTTTTTTATTATTCTACTATTTTATAACGAATTATTATAAAGTGCAATTAAATGTGTTTTTAATTGCTTTTTTCAATAAGTTGATAGATAATTATAAGAACCTAGTTACAATGAGGTATTCACATGGCAAAGAAGGAACTTGACAGATTTGAAGAGAATCCAAGAAAGAATTTATCTCTTAAGGCAAAACTTATAGCTATGATTGTTGGTGCCAGCTTTCTTGGAGTTGCAGTTACAGGATTTGTAGCCCTTAAAGTTTTTGACAGAGGCCTTATTCAGAATGCAGAAGCAGAAATTAACAATACTTCTAATGGTGTTCGTTTTATTCTTATTGACTGGCTCGATAACCTCTACCGCTATGGAGACATGCTTTCTATTGAACCTTCTACCCGTGAATATTTTGAAGATGAAGAGGGTGAAGATCACTTTGTTCAGGAAAATATGGATGAATTCCTGGAAGGTCTTGCAGAAAGAGCAGGTCTGGACCTTCTTGCTTTTGTAGATTACAACGGACTTTTGTTTGCTGGTGCTGGAGTTTCCTCTGGAACACCGGTAAATGATTCCTTTATACGAAAAGCACTTCGTGGTGAACAAAGCTATGCTTACGACACCTTTGGAGAAATGGTTTACGGACTTATAGCAGCCTGCCCTGTTTTTGATGGTGACGAAGTTGTTGGTTGTATAGTTACAGGTTATGAACTTGCCGACAGCGGTGAAGATACCTACATTCAGGTTGTAAATGATAACTATGGTGTAGACTGTACTGTATTCAAAGGAAAAATCCGTGCATCAACAACACTCGGTGAAAACATGATTGGAACAGAGCTTGCAAACGAAGCTATTGTAAAGCAGGTTCTTTATAAGGGTATTCCTTTCGACGGGCTGAATACAATCAACGGCCGCCAGTACTATTCAAACTATGACCCTCTTGTAAGCGACGATGGAACAATTACAGGTATGACTTTCGTTGCAAAACCAATGGATGTTATTGAACAGATTAAATATACAACTGTAAGCATGGTTGTTCCTGTTGCCGCTACACTTATTATAGTTCTGGCAATTGCAGGCTTCCTCTTTGTTCGCTGGATTATGAAACGAATCAAGCACGTATCAGACTTCCTTGGTGAACTTGCAAGTGGTGATGCAGATTTGAGTAAGCGTTGTGCCCTTTATATCCGCGACGAAATTGGTACACTTGTAATCAACTTTGATGCCTTTATGGATAAGCTTCAGGAAATTGTACGAACCCTTAAGAATTCTAAAGCCGAGCTTGGTACAAGTGGAGACACTCTTGATGTAGGTACACAGGATACTTCAAGCTCAATCACACAGATTATTGCAACAATTGAAAGTATTCACGGACAGATTAATAATCAGACTAGAACAGTAGGAGCAACAAGCGGTTCTATCAGAACAATCTCAAGCTCTATTACAAGTCTTGATAACATGATTGAAGATCAGTCTGCAAGCGTAACCCAAGCTAGTGCTGCCGTAGAAGAAATGATTGGTAACATTAACTCTGTAAAACATTCTGTAGAAATGATGTCTGATTCCTTTAAAACACTTCAGCATGATGCCGAAAACGGATTTGCAAAACAGAATAATGTAAATGAACAGATTAAACAGATTGAAGGTCAGTCAGAAATGCTTCAGGAAGCCAACGCTGCTATTTCTGCAATTGCAGAACAGACAAACCTTCTTGCTATGAACGCTGCAATCGAAGCTGCCCATGCTGGTGAAGCCGGAAAAGGATTTGCCGTAGTAGCAGATGAAATCCGTAAGCTTAGTGAAACTTCATCTGAACAGTCTAACAAAATTGGTGATCAGCTTACAAATATTCAGATGTCAATTTCGACAGTTTCTAACTCTTCTACAGACGCAAGTGAAGCCTTTGCACATGTAGCTTCTCAACTCAAAAATACTCATGAACTTGTTTATCATATCAATTCTGCAATGGAAGAGCAGAACGAAGGTTCTAAACAGATTCTCGAAGCTTTGCAGAATCTTAACAATTCAACTATTGAAGTACGTAACTCTTCTCATGAAATGCAGGCACGCAACTCTCAGATTGTAGAAGAGATGGAACACCTTTACGAAACAACAAAGATGATGAACACCAGCATGGAAGAAATGGCTGTTGGTGCACAGAAGATCAACCAGACTGGAGCTACTCTCAGCGAGATTTCTTCACAGGTTAAGGGTTCTATTGACAAGATTGGTGAACAGGTAGACCTGTTCAAAGTCTAGATTGCCGCGCCCTACGGGCTCGCAATGACAGGGCATTGTCATTGCGAGGAGCGTAGCGACGAAGCAATCCACATACAAGGAAAATCTTTATGAACATTAAACAAATCTCAAAATCGGGTTCTTCTAAGAGCTTTATGCTTTTTCACGAGGATCCGGATGTATTTCATGTAAATACTTTGCCCAATCATTGTTATTTTGTTCCTTTTGCAAAGGGGCAGAATCCATTCCAGGCTCGTGAGCGTTCTAAGCGGTTTGAGCTCTTGAACGGAAAATGGGGCTTTTCTTATTATTCAAGCCTGATTGACCTTCCTGATGATTTTGCAGAAATTAAGACTGCGCAGAAGGTACTGGAGGGCGGCAAAAAGATTCCTGTTCCTTCTAACTGGCAGCTTCATGGGTATGACAAGGCACAGTACACAAATGTTGATTATCCTATTCCATATAATCCGCCGTTTGTTCCAGATGAAAATCCTGTTGGTGTTTATTATAAAACTTACAACTACAAAGCTGATGGACTGACCCGCACACTTTGTTTTGAAGGTGCAGACAGCTGTATTTATGTTTATGTAAACGGCAAGTTCTGCGGATTTTCTGAAGTAAGTCATCACACTTCTGAATTTGATATTACTCCGTTGCTCAAAGACGGCTCAAATATAATTACTGTTGCAGTTCTTAAATGGTGCTTTGGAACTTATCTTGAAGACCAGGATAAAATAAGGCTTTCGGGGATCTTCAGGGATGTTTATGTGCTGTCACGGCCGAAGAAAAGGATAACTGATTATAGGGTGAAGACGATTTTGGAGGGCCCTTCGACAGGCTCAGGGACCGCGATTGTTACAGTCTATGGTGCAGACGCTCAAGTTGAACTTACAGACCCGGCAGGTAAGCTGCTTTTTACAGGGCCGGCAAAAAAGGGACAGGCACTTAAAATAAAGGTGAACAAACCTGCTTTGTGGAGTGCAGAAACTCCTTTTTTGTATAAACTCACAATTCAAACTGCAGACGAAGTTATTGGTGAAGAAGTAGGCTTCCGTAATATAACTGTGGATAAGGGTGTGCTCAAAATAAACGGAAAGGCAATCAAGTTCCGCGGAACAAACAGACATGACAGTTATCCTGACACTGGTTACGTTGCAAGCGTTGCGCAGTTGGAAAAAGACCTGCAGCTTATGAAAATGCATAACATAAATGCAATCCGCACTTCGCACTACCCTAACGCACCGATTTTTTACAAGCTCTGCGACCGCTACGGCTTTTATGTTATTGATGAAGCAGACTTGGAAATGCACGGAAGTGTAAGCGTAAATAATACAGCTCACTGGGACTGGTCTGACTACTCCGGAATTGCACTTGTGGCAAGCAACAAAATGTTTTACAAAGGCATTCTTGACCGCGAAAAAATCTGTCTTGCACGAGACATCAACAGACCATGCGTAATCATGTGGTCAATGGGAAACGAAAGCGGCAACGGCCACAATCTCACAAAAGCTGCAGAATGGATAAAATCTTTTGACGACACAAGACTTTTACATTACGAAAGCGTGCACAATCAGGGAGACACAACAGACAAACCTTATGATGTTGTTTCGCGAATGTACCCTTCTCCTGAAGACTGGAGCAAGTTCCCTGAAAACAAAAAAGAAAAACGACCTTTCATTCTTTGCGAATACTGTCACGCCATGGGAAACGGTCCGGGCGACCTTGAAGATTATCACAAGGTATTCCACAGTTCACCACGCTTTTGCGGCGGCTTTATATGGGAATGGTGCGACCACAGCATAGTAATGGGCAAAGCAAAAGACGGTTCAATCAAATACGGCTACGGCGGCGACTGGGGCGAAAAACACAACGACTCTAACTTCTGCTGCGACGGTTTAACCTACCCGGACCGACGACCACATACAGGCCTGCTTGAGGCAAAGCAGGTATACAGACCTGTTCGTGTAGAGATGCACGGGGTTCCTGAGCCTGTCGAAGGACCACGGGTGCAGGCCTTCCTCTTCTGGAACCTGCTTGCCTTTACAGATGCCTCACAGGCCTTTGACTGCCTCTACGAGCTAACGATTGACGGCAAGGTTATCAAAACAGAAAAGCTCACACTTCCTGCCCTGCCGCCACTTAAGAAAACCAGCGTAGAAATTGCAGGCCTTCCTGACTGTACAGGAAAAGACGCATACATCCGTTTTATATTTACTACAAAAACAGACACTCTCTGGTGCAAAAAAGGCTATGAAGTTTGTTTTGATCAGGTGCAGCTTGGTGTTCCTGCAAACGCAGACACAGGAAAAGTTGTTCTTCAAAAATGGCAGCCCGGTAAACGAAACGAAAAAGGCATTCAGGAAAACGCACGTGCAGAAATTGAAAAGCTTATTTCTTTTGTACGCGCAGCAGAAAAAAAGAATGACATTAAAAACGGCAACGGCCTTTGCTACAACGTAAAACTCGGTACAACAGAATACAACTTCAACCGCCGCACAGGAATGTTCGACTCAATCAAAATCGGCGGAACAGAGCTGCTCAAAAAGCCGCTCAGCTTTAACTTTATGCGCGCCCCAACAGACAACGACCCAATGCGCGGCGAATGGTTTGGAGCACACCTGCACGACTTTGAAACAAAAGTATACGGCTCACGCATAGAAAAATCTTCAGACGGAAAAACTGTTCGCATAATTGTAGACCAGGGCTTTATCTGGAGCGTCCACCAGCCATTTATGTACGGCACAGTAACCTACACTTTGAATGGCGGGCTTTCCGTAAACTTCCACTTCACCGCAACCCGCCGCATATTCATACTGCCACGAATAGGACTGCGCCTCTTCTTAGACAAATCATTTAATCAGGTTGAATACTACGGCTACGGACCAACAGAAAGCTACATAGACAAGCATCAGGCAACTTATGCAGGCACGTTTACTTCAAAAGTAAGCGACCAGTATGAACCGTATATCAGACCGCAGGAAAATTCTTCGCATTACGGCTGCCGCTATGTTCAGGTAAAAAACAAAAAGCTTGCACTTGTATGCACCGGAACAAATCCGGCTACAAAAAATCAGAAGTACATAAGCTTTAATGCAAGCCGCTACACACAGGAAGAACTGTGGACAAAGCGTCACAACTATGAGCTTGAAGAATCTGAGTATACAGTTTTGTGTCTTGATTATCAGATGGCAGGAGTGGGTTCTAATTCGTGCGGGCCAGCACTTGCACAGAAGTACCGAATACAACTCCCCGAAGTGACAGGGCAAATAAACATTATATTTGAATAACAGATTGTCGGGTCAAGCCCGACAATGACAATGTCATCCTCGGGCTAGACCCGGGGATCTATTTCTTGTAGATTCTCTTTACCTTCTTAGTAGTAGTCATCTCAAGCGGCTCATCCAAAATGGTAATCTTTGTGATTCTCTGATAGGTAAGGAGGTTTTTGTTTACAGTTTCTACAACCTTTTCAACTTCGGCTTTAACCTTTTCCATGTCGCCAGGGTTCTTTCTGTCGGCACCAACGCGGCTTAAAAGTCCGTCTGAAGGATAAATCAAAGCTTCAAGTTCTTCACCTGCATCCTGACCGTCTGGAATATAACCCTGAATTGTAATCTGTTCAAGTTCATCATAAAGCTGGAAGGCATTTTCAATTTCTTCAGGATAAACATTTTTACCACCGGCTGTTACAATCATATTCTTTGCACGACCAGAAAGCATTACATAACCTTCTTTGTCTATCCAGCCAAGGTCACCTGTTTTGAACCATCCGTCGCCTGTAAAGGTAGCAGCAGTTTCTTCTGCCATATTGTAGTAACCCTTCATAATCATAGGGCCTTTTACACAAAGTTCACCAACTCCATTTTCGTCGGCATCAATTACTTTAAACTCAACATCACGAAGGTTCTTTCCAACACTTTCAATCTTGAATGCATAAACAGGGTTCAACGCAATAATAGGAGAAGTTTCTGTAAGTCCGTAGCCCTGAACAAAATCTATACCAAGCTCATTGTAAGCCTTGAATACACTTGGAGCCAAAGGTCCGCCACCACAAATTGCAATACGAAGTGTATAAATATTTGCCTTCTGCAAAACAGACTTGAACAACACTTTTCCAGGATTACAGTTTGTAAGCTTTTTAATTGTATAAGAAAGTCCCATTAGGAACTTGATGATTCCGTAAACAACAGCGCCTTTATCTTTAATACCCTTCATAATTCCGGCAAGCAGCTTGTTGAACAAAAGCGGAACTCCAAGAAGCATTGTGATTTTTCCTTCACGAAGCTCCTTCATCATTTTGCTTACAGCCATTGTTTTTCCAAATACAATTTCTGCACCAACGCCAATTGCTTCAAGGAATACGGCAGTCATTGTATAAGCATGGTGAATAGGAAGAAGTGCATAGAAAACATCTGTTGAATAAATGTTCATGTTTGTCTGTGCAAGGTAAACATCACTTACAAGATTTCTATGAGTAAGCATTACACCCTTTGGAACACCTGTTGTACCGCTTGTGAACAAAATTGCAGCAAGATCATCTTCTGTTGGATATGTAATCTTTGGAGTTTCTGTTGTGCTGAGTTTATAAACATAAGTATCCTGTTTTTCCGGAGAAAGTGAATAAACTCCAAAAGGAAATTTCTTTTCCTTAAAGTAATCATATTTTTCTACATCAACAAAAAAGAATTTTGGTTTTGCAGTATTCAAAAGATTTTCAAGCTCTTCATTATGAAGACCATAATCCATAGGACAAATTGTGGCACCTGCATAAAAAGCAGCAAGATAAACTACAGCCCATTCAGGAGAGTTTTTACCTGAAACAGCAACGCGGTCACCATGCTTAACACCATTTACAGCAAGCCAGGCAGCCAGTTCTACTATTTTAGTTTTTGCCTGAGCATAAGTAAGGGTGTTTCGTGAACCGCCTGGTCCGTCAAAGTCGGTAAAACAATTGTTGTTTGGATAGCGTTCAACATTAATATCAAAAACTTCTTTTAAGGTTGGCCAGGAACCGGTAAAAGCCTTACCTCTGAATTCTTCAAGCCACTCCACCGGGTCAGTTTGTTTCATGTTGATTGATGCCATTTTTGTTTCCTGTTTTTTTTAAAGTTAATTTCTTCTATTATGACACGAAATGGAAATATGTCAAGGAAAACAACCCTCAAAGTTACTACTTATAGAAATTTTTTGTGCCACTCATTATAATCTACTCCATGGTCCATCGTGGCCTTCAGGAGTAAATCATGTGTGGAATTGTCGGATATATTGGAGAAAAAGAAGCAACACCGGTGCTTATTAACGCCCTTAAAAAACTTGAATACCGTGGTTATGACAGTGCAGGAATTGCAGTTTTTAACGGCGAAGACATTGTCGTTCGAAAAGCAAAGGGTGCCCTTAAATTTCTTGAAGAAAAAATTGCCGACGAAACAATCAAAGGCTCACTTGGAATTGGACATACACGCTGGGCCACTCACGGAGAACCAAGCGACATAAACGCACATCCACAGACAAATGTAAGCGGTTCCATTGCAATTGTTCATAACGGAATTATTGAAAACTACATGGAGCTTAAAAGCTGGCTGCAGTCGCAGGGAATTGTATTCCGCAGCCAGACCGATACCGAAGTTATTGCCCACCTTGTAAATTATTATTACGAACAGAATCCTGATCTTTTTGCAGCAGTACTCAAAGCTATTCACAAGCTCGAAGGAAGTTATGCTCTTGGTGTTGTCTGCAAGGATTATCCCGACCGCCTTATTGCAGCACGCAAAGAAAGCCCTCTTATTATTGGTCTTGGTCAGGGAGAAAATTTTATTGCCAGCGATGTTCCTGCCGTGCTTGAATACACCCGCGATGTTTTCTTTCTTGATCAGCGCGAGCTTGCCGTTCTTTACAATGACCATGTAGATCTCTTTACTGACGAAGGTGAAAAGATAATAAAAGAACCGTTCCACGTAGACTGGGACATTTCTTCTGCCGAAAAGGGTGGTTATGCTCACTTTATGCTTAAAGAAATCTACGAGCAGCCAAAAGCCTTGAACGATACACTCCGCCCACGCCTTGTAAAACAAAATAACCGCAATGTTGATATTAAGTTTGACGAAGTTACTTTTGACGACACATGGAAAAACGCAGAACGCGTAGTAATTACTGCCTGTGGTACAGCCTACCACGCCGGAGCTGTTGCAAAATATACATTTGAACGCCTTGCCCGTATTCCTGTTGTAGTAGATTTTGCCAGTGAGTTCCGTTACCGCGACCCTATTTTAAACAAAAATGACATTTTTATTGTAATAAGTCAGTCCGGAGAAACTGCCGACACTCTTGCAGCCCTGAGACTTGCAAAAGAAGCAGGTGCCCGCATTATTGCAATTACAAACTGTGTAGGTTCAACTGTAAGCCGCGAAGCTGATGATGTTATTTACACCTGGGCCGGCCCCGAAATTGCAGTTGCTTCTACAAAAGCATATACAACCCAGCTTATGTGTCTGTGCCTCCTTGCACTCAAAACCGCCCAATTGCGCGGAACAATTTCTGAATTAGAATACACTGCCCTTTTGGACGAACTTGAACTTATCCCTGAAAAAGCACAGGCAATCCTTGATAATCAGGATGTAATCCAGAAATTTGCTTCACGCAACTTTAACAAGGAAAAGGTTTTCTATATTGGCCGCCAGTTCGACAGCGCAACAAGTCTTGAATGTGCCCTTAAGCTCAAGGAAGTAAGCTACATGCATTCAGAAGCCTTTGCCGCAGGTGAACTTAAGCACGGACCAATTGCTCTTATAGACAAGCGTACTCTTGTTGTTGCAACTGCCACAATGCCTTCGCTTTTTGATAAGCTTAAGAGCAACATTGTCGAAGTAAAATCTCGTGGAGCAGCCACTCTTGTAATTACACAAAACACAGACGGAAGCTTTGGCGAAAGTGCAGATGAAGTTATTTCAATTCCGGACACAAATGAAGCCTTTATTTCTATGCTTTCAATAATTCCGGCCCAGCTTTTTGCCTACTATTGTGCCGTTCAGCGCGGAAACGACCCTGATAAACCACGCAACCTTGCAAAGTCTGTTACCGTAGAATAAAAAATTTGCTTTTCTTTTGAAATTCGGTGATAATATAGAGTTATGAGAAAAAAGTTGTTTTCTTTATTATTTCTATCATTTCTCGTGTTTTCACCGTGTTTTGCACAAAATTCTTTCTTTGATAACTATGTTTATCACTCCTGGAGTTCCTTTGGCGGGCTTTCGGGAACAACAGCAAATGACATCTATCAGACTTCAGACGGCTATATAAATATTGGAACTCACGAAGGCCTCGTAAAATTTGACGGTGTTGAATTTACATCAATAAACCGCGCAACAGACCCTTTATACAACTTTGTATCTGTTCGTACAATCCTTGAAGATTCCAGAGGAAACATATGGCTTGGTTCAAACGACGAAGGTCTTCACAAAATAACAATTAAAGATTCTTATACATATACAATAGAAGATGGACTTCCAAACAACTCGGTACGTGCTCTTGCAGAAGACCTTGACGGAAACATCTGGGTTGGAACTGCCGGTGGTGTTGTTTACATTACTCCGGAAGGTCACCTTATTTCTCCGCAGTTTGCACCAGGAACTACAGCAAACGGTGTAATTGCATCTCATATTTACTGTGACCCTGTTGGCCGTATCTGGCTTACTATTTCAAATGAAAACGGTCTTTTTCTTTTTATAAACGGAGTTTTCCGCCCGCTTCTGGAATTTGAAAAGATTGGCCGCTATTTTGCCACAAGTGTATTCCAGGATTCACGCGAAACTTATTGGTTTGGACTTGGAGACCGCGGAATCTACAAAATGGAAAAAGGTATTGCAACAAAGGTTAAAACAAATACAATCCTTGATTCAATTCCTACAAGTTCCATTCTTGAAGACAAAAAAGGCAATCTGTGGTTTGGTACCGAAAAAGGACTTGTTGTTTACGCAAACGGAGAATTTGTACAGTACAACGGCACCCCGGAACTTGCCGGATCAAACATAAATAAAATCATCCAGGACCGCGAAGACAACATCTGGTTTGCAACAGACAGAAACGGTATTGGAAAAATTACAAACGGAAAATTCAAGCTTAGCCGCATTGGTGTTACAGTAAACTCTCTTGATGAAACTTCGGACGGAAGAATCTGGGCAGGAACAGACAGCGGTGTTTATTGTTATAGAAATGACGAACTTGAAGAAAACGCCCTTACCCGCTACACAAAGGGACTCAGAATCCGCCATGTTGAAGTTACAAGTGATGATAAGATTCTTGTAAGCTGTTATACAAAACCGGCACAGATTCTTTATGATGGAAAAACAATAAAAACCTGGTCATCAAGCGAAGGCCTTGTAGGAGACAAAGTCCGCGTTGCCATAGAAACTTCTCCTCATGAATACTATGTTGGAACAACAACAGGTTTAACTATAATTCATCCGGACGGTTCTCTTTTAAATTTCAAACAGGCAGAAGGACTTGAAACAGAATATGTAATGGCAATTTACAAAGATACCCACGGCGTAATCTGGATTGGAACAGACGGTGGCGGTATCTATCTTATGAAAGATGAAAAGATTTTCTCTCATCTTACTTCTTCATATGGAATTGCCGGAAACGTAATTTTCAAAATTTCGCAGGATGAAAACAATAATTACTGGATTTGTACAGGAAGCGGTATTTCTTACATAGAAGATTTCAACCCTGAAAAAGGACTGCGCTTTAAGTGTACAAACCTCAATTCAGAAACAGGTCTTGGAACAAACTCTGTATTCCAGATTCTTTTTGACGTTAACAAGAACGCCTGGATTACAAACAATCATGGAATCGCAATGATTTCTTACAGCGACCTTAAAAACCTTCTTTCTGGCAAACAGCGTACTGTAAATACAAAATATTTTGGTAAGGATGACGGCCTTGATTCAGATGGTCCAAGCTCAACAGCACGTTCTATTGTAGATTCAAACGGACGCCTGTGGTTTACAATGGTCGACGGAATTGCTATTTATGATCCTGCCAAAACACAGGAAAATGCAGTTCCTCCTCTTGTTCACGTAGAAACAATCACAGTTGATTCTGTTGAATATAAAAACACCGGCGATATGATTTACTTAAAGCCTGGAACAAAACGAATAGACATTAAGTTTACAGGTATAAGCTTTGACGCTCCTGAACGCATTATGTTCAGCCATATGCTCACAAGCTTTGAACAGGAATATACTTCGCCAGATATGAAGCGCATCGTTTCTTATACAAACCTTACTCCGGGTAAGCATTCCTTTAAGGTTTTTGCAATAAACGGAAACGGATTAATGTCTCAGAATGATGAAATGATGTTCTTCTTCCAAAAGCCGTATATCTATCAGCGTGCAGGCTTCTGGGTTATTCTTATGATTGTTCTTGTTGGAAGCGGTATTTTCTATTTCTATCAGCGTGAAAAACGAATCAAAAATGAAAACATCCGCCTTGAAGCGCTTGTAAAAGTTCGAACAGCAGCTTTGGAACAGGAGAAAGTAAAATCGGACAATCTTCTGCGTTCTATTTTACCGGACAAAATTGCAGACAAGCTTAAGGAAACAACAGGCGATAAATCATTTGGTGAAAACTTTGAAGAAGTAACTCTGCTTTTCTCTGATATTGTAGGCTTTACAACAGTTTCAAGCGGACACACAGCTCAGGAAATTGTTTCTGCCTTGAATAAGCTGTTCAGTTTGTTTGATGAACGCGCCAAGAATATGGGTGTAGAAAAAATCAAAACAATCGGAGATGCCTACATGGCTGCCTGCGGTGTTCCAGAAGCAAATGAAAATCATGCAAGCATAATGATTAACTTTGCAAAAGGCATGTATCAGGATCTTGCTACATATAATGAAACTGCTGATATTAAGTTCAATATACGAATTGGTCTTAACTGCGGACCTGTAACAGCCGGTGTAATTGGTACACATAAATTCATTTATGATGTTTGGGGCGACACAGTAAACGTTGCAAGCCGAATGGAAACTGCTGCAAATCCTGGAGCAATAAGAATTACAGAAGATCTTAAAAATAAACTCGAAGGGGCCGGTTTTGAATTCAGCGAACCAATTGAATGCAAAATTAAAGGCAAAGGCATGATGAGAACCTTTGAGGTTGTTCAGTAGGAATGAATCAGGTGTTTATATGAAGAAATGTCGTTTTATTAACATATTAGTTTTTGTCGCAGCTATTATTTGTTTAAGCTTTACTTCCTGCCAGAATGATGAAGATTCTGCTATAAGAATCGGATTCCTTCATTCCACCACAGGTTCAATGGCATTTAGTGAACAGTCTGTTCTTGATGCAGAGCTTATGGCTATTGATGAAATCAATAGATCAGGCGGAGTTCTTGGTCATCAGATAGAAGTTGTTCTTGAAAACGGAGAAAGTGATCCTGCTGTATTTGCAAAAAAAGCAAAAAAACTCATAGAAGAAGATAAGGTTGTTTCAATTTTTGGCTGCTGGACTTCTGATTCCCGTAAAGCAGTTAAAAATGTTGTAGAAGAATATTACAATCTTTTGTGGTATCCGGTTCAATATGAGGGCATGGAAGCAAGTCCTAACATTATGTATATTGGAGCTTGTCCGAATCAGCAGGTAGTTCCTGCAATTGACTATTGTGTTCAAAACTTCGGCAAACGAGTATATCTTGTTGGAAGCGATTATTCATTCCCGCAGATTGCAAATAAAATCATTAAGGCTCAGTTAAAGGAGCTTGGCGGTGAATGTGTTGCCGAAAAATATGTTCCAATGGGTGAAACACAATTCCATGAAATAATTGCCGACATTAAAAGACTTAAACCTGATGTTATTATAAACACATTAAACGGCGATTCAAATATTTCATTCTTTACACAGTTTCACAATCTTGCTCTTACCGCAGACGATTATCCTATTATGAGTTTTTCAATTTCGGAAAATGAAATTGCACAGATTGGAGCATACCTTCTTAAAGGTCAGTATGTTTCATGGAGTTATTTTGAAACTCTTGAAACACCTAAAAATTTAAAATTTGTTGCTGATTATGAAAAGCTTTACGGACAGTCAAAACATGTTGGCGACCCTGTAGAAGCCGGATACCTTGCTGTATATTTATGGGCCGCTGCCTGTGAAAAAGCAGGTTCCTTTGATATTGAAAAAGTACGTATAGCATGCAAAAACCTCAGCTATATTGGTCCCGAAGGCTATGTTACAATAGAAGGTTCTAACCAGCATTTAAATAAGGCCTCGCGAATTGGCCGCATAAACGATAATGGTCATATAGACGAAATCTGGTCAACAGAGGGACAGGTACGCCCTGACCCATATCTGAGTACCTATGCCTGGGCCCGGGGTCTTTAGTTGTCTCTAGTTGTCGCACTTCGACAAATTCACTAAAATAGTCATCATGAGTAAAGATAATGAATTATGCCCTTGCGGTTCGGGCAAAACCTATGCAGAATGCTGTGAACCGATTATTAAAGGAAAAACAAAGGCTCCAAGTGCAGAAGCCTGTATGCGTGCACGCTACTCTTCTTATGTAAAGCATGAAATTGATTACATCATCAGTTCTTGTATCGAAGGCGAAGAAGTTGGCGAAATTGACCGCAAAGCAACAGAAGACTGGAGCAAGCAGTCACAGTGGAATGGTCTTAAGATTATCCGCACAGAAAAAGGCGAAAAAGACAATGAACAGGTTGTTGAATTTGAAGCAGATTACACTCTTCATCAGATGCACGATGTTCACCACGAAATTTCTTTATTCCGCGAAGTAAACGGCGACTGGAAATATGTTGCAGGAAACGTTATTCCAACAACTGTAAAACGCATTGGCGCAAAGGTTGGACGCAACGATCCATGTCCTTGTGGAAGCGGAAAAAAATATAAACAGTGCTGCGGACGCTAAATGACCATAACCGGTTTTCATTCAATCGAAGAAAAAATCCGTTCTCTTTTTAAAAATAAGGATGCGGCTCCTTCCTACAAGCTTTTCTACAGTAAACCAGGGCCGCGTGTAAAGAAAATTCTTGAAGCAGCAAAAGAAGCAGGCGTTACAGCTGAACAGGTAGATGATAAAAAGCTTGATGAGCTTGTAAAAGACCTTGATTCTACCCTGCAGGACCATCGCGGTATTGTAATGACTGTTTCGGGTCAGAAAAAGCCTGCCGAAAATCTTGTAGACTTTGATGCATGGATAAAAAAGCATACAACTTCTAAGGATGAGTCGGAATCCGGACGCGAAACAGTTATAATCTTAGATAAAATTACAGACCCGCACAATGTTGGTGCAATAATCCGTAGCTGCGACCAGTTTGGAGCATCGCTCGTTATAATTCCTGAACATAATTCGGCAAGTAACATTGCTACAAATGAAATAATCGGCCGTTCAAGTGCCGGAGCGAGTGCCTGGGTTCCTGTTGCAATTGTAAAAAACCTTGTAAGGGCAGCAGAACAGCTTAAACAGGCAGGCTTTTGGATTTATGGAGCAGATGCAGGCGGCCAGAACATCACCAGTTTATCTTTTGCACAAAAATCTGCTATTATTATGGGAAGCGAAGGCTCTGGAATAGACGCACTTTTACAAAAAAACTGCGACACAATTGTTTCTATTCCAACCTGCGGAAAAATAGACAGTCTGAATGTTTCGGTTGCAGCAGGAGTCCTGTTGTATGAAGTTTACCGAAGCATAATAATTCAGGAGAAGTAAAAAATGGAAATGCCAAAGACAATTAAAAACGTGCAGAATGCTGTTCAGGATGTACAGGAATCTATTCAGGACGAAATTGCATCTAAAGCAGTTAGAAAATCTACATTAAAATCAATCAAACAGAAGAAAAAGTACCGCCTTAAGAAACTCAAGGCAGACTACGAAGAAGAAATTCGCGAAATAAACATTCAATATTCTAAAGATCCGGAACGCTTAAAGGCAAAATATGCCGCTGCAGAATATGCAAGAAGCGAACGTGCACGCGCAAGAGCAGAAAGACGCATTGCAGCAGAAGAAAAAGAAATTGAACTTTCGCAGAACGAACGCGCTCTTACAACAAACGAAGAAATTGCTTCTGCAATTGTACAGGGAATTGGTGTAGGCCTCTTTATTGCTGCTACAGCAATTCTCGATACTCTTGGTATTCACAAAGGAATGGACTTTAAGAGCCTTACAATCATTTTCAATTCGCTTTTCGGCGGATCTATGATTCTTATGTTCCTTTTCAGTTGTCTTCAGCATGCATTTACAGCAATTGTTCCAAAGATTGTTTTCAACAGACTTTCACATACATTTGTATTTTTGAATATCGGATTTGCTTATACAAATTACACAATCACAAAAATCCAGGGTCGTCTTGGATGGATTATGTTTGGTATTGTATGGGCTTTTGCTCTTATTGGTATTCTTTTCTATGCAATTGCAGGAAAGCGCCACCAGAAGCTCAATACAGTACTTTATTCACTTGCAGCAATTTCGCTTTTTGCAATGGTAAAGGTTTTGTACGATGTTCTTTCTACAGAATGTTTTGCAATGCTTATGTTTGCAGCCGGCTTCTATATTGCAGGCTTTGTTTTCTACAACCTCAAAAAGATTAAGTTCATGCACTTTGTAGGAAACATCCTTATGCTCATTGCAAGTATTTATCTCTTCTTCTCGCTCTTCTTTATCGGGGCTTAAAAGGATTTTTTACAAAAGGAAAATATTATGGAAAACACAAAGCGTACAGTTACTTGCGGAGATTTACGCGCCGCTGATGTTGGTAAAAAAGTTGTTTTAAATGGCTGGGTAAGCCGTACCCGTGACCTTGGCGGATTGATTTTTATCCGTTTACGCGACCGTTATGGAATTACACAGGTTATGGTCGGCGACAAGGCAAGTGATGAAGTTAAAAAAACTGCTGCAGCTCTTAAAAGCGAGTATTGTATTGCAGTAGAAGGCGTTGTTGCTGCCCGTTCAGAAAAAGATATTAACCCTGATATGGCTACCGGTGAAATTGAAGTTGAAGCAAGCGATATTCAGATTTTTACTACTTCACAGGAATTGCCGTTCAGTATTGAAGAAGTTCGCCAGAAAGATGGAACTTTGGTTGTTGCAAACGAAGATTTGCGCTTGAAGTACCGTTACCTTGACCTTCGCCGCGAACCTATGCAGCACAATATTATTTTGCGCAGCCAGGTTGCTTTTGCTACACGTGAATATTTAACCGGCAAGGGCTTCCTTGAAATTGAAACACCTACATTTATTAAGAGTACTCCAGAAGGAGCCCGCGACTATCTGGTTCCAAGCCGTGTTCACCCTGGAAAATTCTACTCTTTGCCACAGAGCCCTCAGCTTTACAAGCAGCTTTTGATGGTTAGTGGTTTTGATAAGTACTTCCAGATTGCACGCTGCTACCGCGACGAAGATGCCCGTGGAGACCGCCAGCCTGAATTTACACAGATAGATATGGAAATGTCTTTTACAAACCGCGAAGAAGTTTTGAGCACTACAGAAGGCATGATGCAGTATATCTTCAAAAAAACATTGAATTATGATTTACCTGCAAAGTTTGACCGCATTGCCTGGGAAGACGCATTTGACCTTTACGGAAGCGACAAACCAGACCTCCGCTTTGATATGAAGATGCAGGATGCAGCATTTATGGATGGCCTTGCAGACTTTAACGCATTCAAAGCAGGTGCTACAAACGCAGGCCGCGACATTCAGCGCCATAAACGAAGCGGACTTAAGGCTCTTGTTGTAAAGAACGTTGCAGATAAATACAGCCGCAAAAATATTGAAGCACTCGAAGAAGTTGCTAAGACATATAAGGCAAAGGGCCTGGCTTGGATGAAAGTAATCGGGGTCCCTGAGCCTGTCGAAGGGCGCCCAGATGTTGCATTTGAAGGCGGAATTTCCAAGTTCTACGCAGGCCACGAAGCAGAAATCTGCTCTAAGCTTGGCGCAGAAAAGAACGACCTCCTGCTTTTTGTAAGCGACGAAAACTGGCAGCTTGCATGTACAGCTCTTGGTGCAGTACGCAAACAGCTTGGAAAAGATTTGAACCTATATAATCCAGACGATGAATTCCACTTTGCATGGATTATTGACTTCCCATATTTTGCATGGAACGAAGAAGAAAATCACTGGGAAACAGAACACCATATGTTCACACTTCCTCAGAAGCAGTACTGGGATACTTTGGAACAGGATCCGGGCGCTGTAAAGGGCGACCTTTATGACCTTGTTTTGAACGGTTATGAACTTGCTTCTGGTTCTATGCGTATTAATGATCCTGCTCTGCAGGAACGCATTTTCGAAATTGTTGGTTACAGCCGAGAACGTGCAGAAAAAGCATTCGGCTTCTTGGTTCAGGCATTTAAGTTTGGTGCACCACCACACGGAGGAATTGCACCTGGTCTCGACCGCCTGGTAATGCTCATGTGCCACGAGGAATCAATCCACGAGGTAATTGCATTCCC
>JAGCDP010000003.1 GCA_017651065.1 Treponema sp. | reverse complement strand
ATGCTTACAAACTTCTCTACAATCAAAAAATCACTTCAGCGCCTCAAGAAAATCGAAAAGATGGAAATTGACGGCACATTCGAAAATCTTACAAAGAAAGAAGTAGCTGCCCTTCAGAAGGAAAAGGCTAAGCTCGAAAAGAACCTTGGTGGTATTAAAGAAATGAAGGAACTCCCAGGAGCTATCTTTATTATTGATACACATAAGGAACAGCTTGCAGTTGCAGAAGCACGCAGAATGGGTATTCCTATTATTGCCGTTGTTGATACAAACTGTAACCCAGAAGGTATTGACTACCCTATCCCAGGTAACGATGATGCTATCCGCGCTATTTCATTGTTCACATCAATCATCGCAAATGCTGTAATCGAATCTGACAATGAAGCTGGTCTTAAGATTCTTGAAAATCTTAATGATGATGAAGAAGTTGTTACAGATGCAGCTAAAAAAGATGAAGATGAAGAAATTGTTGACTATTCTAACTATCAGCCAACAGAAATTAAAGAAGAAGACCGCGAAGCTGACGAAGCAGAAAGTCTTATCGACGAAGACAAAATTTATAAGGACTAATATATGGCATTTACAGCAAGTGATATTAAAAACCTGCGTGAAATGACAGGTGCCGGCATGATGGAGTGTAAAAAAGCACTTACAGAATGTGACGGTAACATTGACGAAGCAGCAAAATATCTTAAAGAAAAAGGATTGGCTGCAGCTGCAAAACGTGCAGACCGCGCTACTGCAGAAGGACGCCTCTTTATCCGCAATACCGGAGACAAGGTTTACGTTGTAGAACTTACTTGTGAAACAGACTTTGTTGCAAAGAATGCAGATTTCATCGCTCTTGGTGAAAAGATGCTCGACGTATCTATCGAAAAGGGCTACACAAAAGTAGAAGAAGAACACACAAAGATGCTCGAACCACTCAAGGTTTCTATCCGCGAAAACATGAATGTTGCAAAGGTAGAAGTTATTGATGTTCCAACAGGATGTACTGCTTCTTACTATATCCACTCAGACAACAAAACTGGTGCTGTTGTAGTTATCAGTGGTTCACAGGCTGATGTTGTTAAGACATTTGCTTATGACTGCTGTCTCCACATTGCAGCATTTACACCAGCTTACACATCTAAGAAAGACGTTCCACAGAGCTATGTTGATGAACAGAAAGAAATCTTCAAGGCTCAGATGGACCAGGATGAAAAGATGGCTGGCAAACCAGACAATGTTAAGGAAGGAATCTTACAGGGTAAGATCAATAAGCACCTTGCAGAAATCTGTTTTGAAGACCAGATGTTCGTAAAGGATGACAAAAAGACTGTAACTGCTAAACTCGCAGAAGTTGGAAAAGAAGCAGGTGCAACACTTGCATTCGTAACAGCTAAGCTTTTTGTACTTGGTAAATAAATAAAATAGGAGATTTACAAATGGCAGAAAACACAGAAGAGAGAATGGAAAAAACAATCGCTTCTTTGAAGGATTCTTTAAATGCTATCAGAACTGGACGTGCCAACGCTGCAATCTTTGATAAGGTTCGCGTAGATTATTACGGCACTAAATCACCGCTTAATCAGGTTGCAACTATTCAGATACCGGAAGCTCGCTCTGTAATAATTCAGCCGTTTGATAAATCTCTTATTACAGAAATCGAAAAGGCAATTCAGGTTGCTGACCTTGGTTTCAATCCTTCTAACGATGGAAAGGTTATCCGCATTACTATCCCTGCCCTTACTGCAGACCGCCGCAAGGAGCTTGTAAAACAGGCTAAGACAATTGCAGAAAACAGCAGAACTGCAATCCGCAATATCCGCCGCGATGGTAACGATGACCTTAAAAAACAACAAAAGGACGGAACTTTGACAGAAGACGGACTTAAGACCGAAACTGACAAGCTCCAGAAACTTACTGACAAATTCATCGATGAAATCAACAAGATTTACGATGCAAAAGAAAAGGAAATCCTGAACTAATAATGTCTTTGGATAAGAACAATCTTCCGCTCCATGTTGCCATTACGATGGACGGGAACGGAAGATGGGCAACACAACGAAAACTCCCTCGTACTGCAGGACACGATAAAGGCCTGCATACAGTAAAGGCAATTGTAAAAGCTGCTTCTGATTTGGGAATAAAAAATCTTACGCTTTATATTTTTTCTACAGAAAACTGGAAGCGTACAGAAAAAGAAGTTGGGTTCCTTATGAATCTTATCCATACACATCTTAAACAGGAGCTTGATTTTTACAGAGAAAATGGAATCAAGCTCAACCATATTGGTGATTTAGAGGCATTGCCTGCTGCAATTAAAAAAGACATTACAGATGCAGTAGACGATACAAAAGATTTTGACGGAATGGTTTTGAACCTTGCCATTAATTACGGTGGCAGGGATGAATTAATCCGCGGAATCAAAAAGATAATTAAAAACGGTACAAGTGAAGATCAGATTACAGAAAAATTAATTTCTGAATCGCTTGATATGCCGCAAAGTCCTGATGTTGATTTATTAATCCGCACAGGCGGTGAAAAACGACTTAGCAATTTCCTGCTCTGGCATATACCTTATGCAGAACAGATTTATATAGACACACTCTGGCCAGACTACACAGTTGAAGAGTTTTATGATAATATAGAAGAGTTCCAGAAAAGGAACAGAAGGTTTGGAGCAGAAAAATCGGAGAAGAAATAAAGAGTATAATATGAACAAAGTAATTAAACGACTTCTTGTATTTTTCATTGGTGTTCCCCTTGTTATTGCGGTAGTATCCCTACCGTTCTGCAAACATATATTATTAAATATCCTTACAATTATAAGTGCTGGTATAGCTGCTAATGAATTCTACAATATGGCTTCAACTAAATATAAGTTGTTTCCAAGATTTGTAATAATCCTTCTTACCGCAGCACTTCCAATTCTCACTTATATTTTCGTGTTATTTAATTTTGATTTTTCATATCTTATGTGGTTCCTTGTCCTTGAAATTTTTGCATTCATGGGCGCAGAATCATTAATAGCAAAAACCTTCGAAGAATCTGTAACAAAAATAAGCATTACAACTCTTATTCTATTCTATTGCGGATACATGTTATCTTTCATAATCAGAATGTCTGCAATACCAGAAAATACTTCTATATATCTTTACCTGTATTTTATCCTTGTATTCATGACCGATTCAGGAGCCTGGTTCTTTGGCGTTCTGTTTGGAAAATCAACAAGAGGATTCTTTAAGGCTAGTCCAAACAAAAGTCTTGTAGGATTTTTCGGCGGTCTTGTAAGTGCAATTGTAAGTGGAATTGCATTTAAGTTTTTGTTTCCTGAAGTATTCTTTGGCTCTATATTGAAAATAATTTTAATAAGTTTTATTACAGGACTTGGTGCAATAATCGGAGATTTGATTGAATCAGTTTTCAAACGCTCATTAGAAGTAAAGGACAGCGGTAATATTATACCGGGAAGAGGCGGACTTCTTGACTGTCTTGATTCTCTCATTCTGGGTGCTCCGATTTTCTACATTGGAATACACTTTTTTTATCTTTCAATAGCAATTCAATAACAACATGAAACGAGTTTTAGTTTTAGGATGTACCGGCTCTATTGGTACAAACACATTAAATATTATTAAATATATGCCCGAAGACTTTGTTCTTTGCGGTGTTCAGGCTCATTCTAACAAAGACAGACTTCTTGAAATTTCACAAAAATCAAAATGTCCTTATTTACTGACAAGCGAAGATAATTCAAAAGAAGCTTTTCAAAAATTAATTGACGAATCAAAGCCTGATATTGTTGTAAACGGAATTTCAGGAGCTGCAGGATTATTGCCTTCTAAGGTTGTTCTTGAAAACGGAATAAATCTTGCACTTGCAAATAAAGAAACTATTGTTATGGCAGGAGATCTTATTAAAGAGCTTGCCTACGATAAGTCTGCAAAAATAATTCCAGTAGATTCTGAACATTCGGCAATCTTCTGTCTTTCAGAAAAAATCGGGAAAGAAAATATTTCTAAAATTATTATTACTGCAAGCGGCGGTCCTTTCAGAACTCTTACAAAAGCAGAGCTTGAACAGGTAACTGTTGAACAGGCATTAAATCATCCAACCTGGCAGATGGGAAAAAAGATAACTGTTGATTCGGCAACTCTTGCAAATAAAGGTCTTGAGGTAATAGAAGCAGCTAAGCTTTTTGATGTGAGCCAGGATAAAATTGAAGTTGTTGTTCATCCACAAAGTCTTATTCATTCTCTTGTGCGCACAAATGACGGCATGCTTTATGCACAGATTTCTGAACCAGACATGAAGCACCCTATTTTGAATGCACTTACCTGGCCTGTAAACCAGAGCAATTATCTTGAACCATTTGATTTGTTTGATAAGACAATGACTTTCTTTAAACCACGCCTTCAGGATTTTCCAATGCTCAGTTATGCCTTTGAATGTGTAAAATTCGGTAAGGCCTACCCTATTGCTTACAACGCTGCAAATGAAGTTGCAGTAAATGCGTTCCTTGAAGAAAAGATTTCTTTCCAGGCAATTTCGCGGGTTGTTCGTTCTGTGCTCGATAAAAACTGGAATCATAAAATAAAATCTTTCGACGATGTTTTTGCAGCAGATGATGAAGCAAGAAAATATACAGCGGAGCTCATATGAAATGGCTTTACGGAATCTTATGTCTCTTCTTCTTAATTCTGTTTCATGAATTCGGACATTTTCTTGCAGCAAAACTTTTTGGCGTAAAGGTAGAATCATTTTCTATAGGCTTTGGTCCAATCCTTCTTCACAGAACAGTTAAAGGCACAGACTACAGACTTTCGCTTATTCCTCTTGGCGGTTACTGCGGCATGAAAGGTGAAAATGAATTCCGCGAAGCAATGGATAAAGGCTTTACAGAAGTAAACGGAGAACCAGATTCTCTTTATGGAGTTCATCCTTTAAAACGCGCGGCAATTGGCTTTGCAGGTCCTTTCTTTAATTTTATTTTTGCGATCTTTTGTTTTTCTCTTATAAACGGAATCGGCTATAAGTATTATTCTTATTCAAACAAAATAGTTCTTGCTGATGAACTTTATGAAAACATGTCTACAGCCGCAAGAGACGCCGGAATACTTTCAGGCGATGAAATTATAAAAATCAATAATAAAGTGATTTCTGATTTCAGCGAAATTTTAGAAGAAGTGTCTGTACGACCAGATGAAAATTTAACAATTACTGTTCTTCGCGATAATCAGGAGCTTACTTTTTCAGTTTATTCAGAGTTAGATAAAGATACAGGAACAGGAAAAATTGGAGTTGCTGCAGATACCTCAATTCTTATATTAAGAAGCACTCCCGACTATAATTTTTTCCAGGCAATAGGCCACGGCTTTTTAGACACCTTCGAATACATTGGATTAACTTTTAAAAGCATATTAATTTTGTTTAAAGGCGTAAACCTAAAAAATGTTGTTGGTGGTCCAGCCCGCATAACAGATATGCTTGGAACTACTGCACAGGAAGGTTTTTCAGAAGGTTTTAAAACAGGTTTTATTAGCCTTTCAAATCTTATGGCTGTAATAAGTATTTCGCTTTTTATAATGAACCTTCTTCCAATTCCGGTGCTTGACGGCGGTTTAATTCTTATTGCATTTATTGAAACAATAAGCCGCAGAAAAGTACCTCCAAAAATACAATACCGTATTTCGTTTATTGGTTTTGCATTTATTGGAATTTTGTTTATAATAGGATTAATCGGTGATATAAACTATTTTATTTCCGGAGCAAAGTTAAAATGAAAAAGATAAGTTTAGTTTTTATATATTTAATGGTCGCATTAACATTTGTGTTTGCAGATTCTCACATTTCAACACAATCGCATCAGGCACAGATTACTTCTGTTTGTTCTGTTCCTTACAAGACTGGCGGCGATTTTGAATATTTTACTGCCGGTGATGACGGCTTTTTAATTAAGTGGAATGAAAACAACGAAGGTGAACATTATCAGATTAGTGATGTTGGCATTAAGATGATTGCAATTTCACCAAACGGAAACCTTGTTGCTGTTTATGAAAGTGACGGCGGAAGCGTAAATAAAGTTAGTGTATGGGACTGGCGTACTTTAACACGTAAAAAATTCTGGAGATATAAGGATTCTATTACATCTCTTAAGTTTTCTGCAAAAGGAACTTACCTGATTGTAGGAACTGCTTCTGTAGATGGCGTTGAATTTTATAATACATCAAACTGGTCAAAGATTAATAAGATTAAAGCAAATACAGGTATTGTAAATTATATTCATACAAGCGATACAGAAAAAACAGCTGTATTCTATTCACCTGCAGGAAACCTTTCTTATTACAATATGCAGACAGGCCAGCTGAAAGAAAAGTTTACTGTTGCACAGGGCTTGAGTCAGGCTGTTCTTTATAACGATAATAAATTCCTTGCAGGCGTTAAAGATAATACAATTTATATTATTAACGCTTATAAAGGATCTTCTGTAACTTCAATCAAATCTCAAAATCCGCTCATTCTTTCTACTTACAAAGATACAAATCTTTATTATCTTGAATATGATGGAAAGAATAATTATGACCTTAAGATGCTTGAAAACCTTGACGGCGGAAAAGTTTCAAATCCTCGTGTTGTAAAATCATTCAGAGGACCAAGAGGAAATGCAGCAATCAACAGCGGTATTAAAAACTATACAGAAATTCTGCTTGGAAGCAAATCTGGGGCTGTTTATAAAATAGATACAGATCCTTCAATTACAACAACAAACATGACAGAAATCACACAAAATACATATTCAAAAATTTATGATATGTGTGAAGCTCCAACAGATTTTTACTTCCTTACAGAAAAAGCAATTTTCAAATCTTCATATGATTCTGGTATTGTAAACAAAATTACTTCTTCCGAAGGTCAGACAAGCATTATTAGTCTTGATGAAAAGAATGTAATTTTATGGTCTGTTTCTACCCGTGAAAAAGTTGAGCTTGTAAATCTTGAAACAAAAACACGCACTACTCTGTTTACTCCAACTGGGACTATTCAATCTCTGCGTCTTGGAAAAATCGGCGAAAAGAATTATCTGGTAGAAATTGAAAGCGGTTCAGTTATAAATCTTTATGATTTTACAAACAAGACATTTAAAGAAGTTTATACAGGAACAGGTATTCAGGATGCTGTTTTGTGCGATGATGGAAATCTTTACATTGCTAAATCTGCTGCATCTAATCCACAGGTTCCTCTTATAAGTATAAATCCTGAAACTTATGAAACAGTACCTCTTTCTTTAAAGGGAAACGTTTCTTTTGGTTTGAGTACAGATGGTCACATTGTGTATGGAATTGTCTTGCAGTCAAACGACAATGTTCAGGAAACTTTTGTATATTCATTTAATACAGCAACAGGCAAAGCAACAAATCTTCTTAAGTTCTCTGAAGAAGATTCAGAAGCATTTACATATATCTACGGAAATATTTTGTATACAAACATTGGTAAGAACAAGCTTTATTACTACAATATGTCAACAAAGAAGAATGCTTCTTATAACCGTTCTGCATCAATTCCTAAGAGCGTTGCACAAAACGGAAGCAGAGTTGTAATCTTAAATGACAACGGTTCTATTTCGTGGTGCAGTTCAAACAACGCAAGCATTATTGCAGACTGGTATTTAACCACTGATGAACAGTGGTATGAATTTTAATGCCAGTCGTTGGTATTAATTCCACAGCCGCGCATAAGAGCTTCTGAGTATACGCCCATGTAGCCGTCTACGCTGCGGTCCCAGCTGAAATCTTTTTGCATTCCGCGCTGCTGCATCTTTTTGATGTGATCTTTTTTGTTGTAGTAGGCATATACTGCCCAGCCGACTGTGTCGTATATTGCGCCTGGAGTAAGAGAATCAAACAAAAAGCCTGTTCCTTCTCCGTTATATTCGTTGTACTGCTCTACTGTATCTGCAAGGCCGCCTGTGCGTCTTACAATAGGCAAAGTTCCATAAAGCATTGAATACATCTGGTTTAATCCGCATGGCTCGTAGCGGCTTGGCATTAAGAAAAAGTCTGAACCAGCTTCAATCAGGTGGCTTAAGCTTTCATCATAACCAATGTATGCTCTAAGGTTCGGGAGCTTTGACTGAAGGGCGTTTATTTCATCTTCGCACCATTTTTCACCACTTCCAAGAATTGCAAACTGAATGTCCATGTTTACACACATTGCAAAAATTGAACCGTATGTTGGAGCAAATACTTCGGCAATACCTTTCTGATCTGCAAGGCGTGTTACAATTCCAATTACAGGAACATCAGGCTTTACCGGAAGTCCCATGCGCTTCTGAAGTTCTGCTTTACATACTGCTTTTCCGCTCATATCTTTTACATCAAAGTTCTTTGGTAAAAGCTTATCTTTCTTTGGATTCCAAGTTTCTAAGTCGCAGCCGTTCAATACACCTCTAACACAATCAGAACGAACACGAAGAAGACCGTCAAGGCCAAAGCCTCCTTCCATTGTCTGCATTTCACCTGCATAAGTTGGGCTTACTGTTGTAATCATATCTGCACAGGAAATTGCTGACTGCAAAAGGTTTATGCTTCCGTTTCGTTCAAGTCCTGCTCCATAGTAAAGGTTCCAGTCCAAGCCAAGTGCCGGGAATGAACTTTCAGGATACCAGCCCTGATATCCAAGATTGTGGATTGTAAATACACTTGCTGTGTGTGCAAAGTATCCGTTACGACAAACATGCTTTAAAAGGACCGGCACAAGTGCACAGAACCAGTCGTGTGCATGCATAATATCAGGATACCAACCAAGGAAACGGCAAAGCTGGAAGGCACCGTGACACAAAACAGCAGAACGATATGGATTATCGTGAAAGTCTGGTTCTGCTTTTGTTCCGTAAATGCCGTCGCGGCCGAATGCCTGTTCGTGGTCTATAAAATAAACAGGAATGTCTGTTCCCGGAAGATCTGCATAATAATATTTTACCCAGGTTTCTATAGTGCCTGCGGCGACAGCTACAGGTTCATCAATTGCCTTAAGCTTAGCACGGTCTATTTTATAATAACGAGGCATAACGATTTTTACATCGTGGCCCTGCTTGCGAAGATTAATTGCAAGTGCACTGACTGCATCGGCTAATCCGCCTGTTTTTGCAAAAGGAACAGTTTCTGAAGTTACCATTAAGATTTTCATTGGACACCTCGTTTATTTATTATGCACAGCATCGTAGAATGCCTGTTTTGAATTAATAATTGTTGATTCTGCTACACAATATGCAATGCGGAACCAGCCGGCACCACCAAAAGCAGAACCAGGCGCACAAAGAATATTGTAATTCTTAAGATGATTTGTAAATGCAAGGTCATCATCATTCCAGCCTTGTGGAACTTTTACAAAAAGATAAAAGGCTCCTTCAGGCATAGCATATTCAAGTCCTGCATAGTCCATTACTTTTATAAGTTCATTGCGTCGTTTTTCGTAAAGAGAATAGTCGCATTCGCAATCCCATGACTTTGTAATAACCTTCTGGAAGAAAGCAGGTGCATTTACAAAGCCTAAGATTCTTGTTGCAAAAATAGCAGCAGCAATAAAATCTTTTGCTTCCGGGTTTGCAGGGTTTACACAAATATAACCTATTCGCTCTCCTGGAACACTCAGATTTTTTGCAAAGCTTGTTACAACTACAGAGTATTCATATTTTGGGAAAACTGCTGCAACTTTTTTACCGTATGTAATTGCACGGTAAGGTTCATCGCAGATTATATATGGGAATCGGCCTGTTTTTTCTCCGTGGGCTTTAAGAACATCTACAACTTCCTGAATTTCTTCATCTGAATAAATGCGGCCGCTTGGATTGTTTGGAGAATTTATAATTACAGCTGCTGTTTTTTCATTAAGTGCAGCCTTAATTGTTCCGGCATCAAGTCCAAAATCATCCTTTGTTTTTACACGGACAATTTCACCACCGTGATTATGAATATAATGGTCGTATTCTGTAAAATAAGGGCATGGAACTATAACTTCATCCCCCGGGTTCAAGAGTGCCTTTAGCGTAGAATTAAGTGCTCCAGCAGCACCTACAGCCATTACAACGCACTCTTTTGCAACAGGAATTCCCTGCTCTTTTGCAGATTTATCGGCCATTGCCTGACGTGCTTCGGGATAACCTGCATTCGGCATATAACCATGACAATTATGCGAAACATCCTGGGCATATTCTTTAATTGCATCTACAACGGCCTGTGGAGGGTCTAAATCTGGGTTTCCAAGGCTAAAATCATATACTTTGTCGGCACCGAATTTTTGTTTAAGTACAGCGCCTTCTTCAAACATCTTGCGGATAACACCGGCAGAAGGGCTTTCTACCAGAGATTTTATATTTTTACTTATCATAAGAAATATTATATCATAAAAAAAGCCATTTGTCATAAATTATCTATAAGGAAAAAATAATTCGAGCGGGCCCCAGCGACGGTGTAAAATAAGGCCTCTCCCCAATCTTTCGTTCACCGTGCTGCCAAACAGCACGAGTTCGCTGATTGGGGTCCCCCCTCATTTTCCACCTGCGTCCCACTCTAATTATTTTTTCAGACTCGTTCTTTTATGAGTATTTTCTTATGAAACTAAAAATCTACTAAGGTGTTTATTGAATAGAACATTTATTTTGACTATAATGGAGGTACTTATTATGAATATGACTGAAAAAATGCTCAAAATATTTATTTCTTTTTCTTTTATCTTTTTCGTGGCTGTACGATGCCTTTTTGGGGCTTCTTTTTATAATGATAAACTGACAGCTGACGAAATTAAAACACTTCAATCAGGACAGGTTCTTATAAAAAGCATAGGTTACCAGAAGAATATGTGCCTTAAAAGCGGCTACAGTAAAGAATGCGATGATATTATTCAGCAGATAAAGGACCTTAATCCTAAATATCTTGCAGAAATCATTCAAATTAAACCATATAAAGGTAATGAAAACCTTCCGGAAGTTCTTACAGGATTGTTATACAACGTTTCTGAATACACAGATATTCCATATTATTCAGTAAGACACGACAAATGGTTTGATCTTTACGATTATGCAGAAATTCAGAGCGAAAAGGTTATTTCTTCAACTTCAAGTGGAACAGAAAAAGAACTTAAGGCTCTTTTTGTAATGGAACCATTCGGCGATGTTTTTGAAACAATTACTATGATTCAAAAGCCTGATTCAGTTTATTATTCATCTGTAAATACAAATAAACTTGCTTTTGAACAGAAAATTGATTGTGTATGGCCAAAAAAGCTTAAGATTTGTATTTATCTGTTCAGAGAGGGCGATAACTGGATATTATATGGTGTTGGAGGCGTAAATGCACCAAGAATACCATTTTTCACAGAAAGAATTGAAGTTGCATTTATAAATAGAATTAAATCATTCTGTAGTTATATGTTTACAAAATTCTAATGTGTGTATAGGTTTACCATACAGGAGTAAAAAATGATTTGGCTTATCGGTTGTAAGGGGATGCTTGGAAGTGAAGTTGCAAGACAGCTTGATCAGAACAAGTATAATTGGGTAGGAACAGATAAAGAAGTAGATATTACAGACAGAGAAGCTCTTTCAGCTTTTGAAAAATCTGTTGAAACCTCTTCTTATCTTGATACAACCAGAACCGATAAGCATATCAAATGGATTATCAACTGTTCAGCTTATACAAATGTAGATAAAGCAGAAGAAGAAACAGAGCTTGCAGATAAACTTAACAATGAAGGTGCTCTTAATATTGCAAGAACAGCACGTTCAATTGGTGCAAAGCTCATTCATATTTCCACAGACTATGTTTTTAACGGAAAAGGCAGCCAGCCTTACACCGAAGACATGGAAAAAGATCCTCTTGGTGTATACGGAAAAACAAAAGCAGCCGGCGAAGAAGCAATTCAAAAGGAAATGACACAGTTTTATATTCTGCGCACAGCCTGGCTTTATGGATTTGACGGCAAAAACTTTGTTTATACAATGACAAAGCTTATGAATAACCATGAGCAGATTAAAGTTGTAAATGATCAGGCTGGAACTCCAACTTGTGCTGTTGAACTTGCTTCTACAATCCTTAAAATCATTGAAAAATCAGATAACGCAACAGAAGCTTTTGGTAAACATAGTGCCCCATCTTACGGAATCTATCATTTTACAAACGGCGGCCAGACTAACTGGTTTGAATTTGCACAGGAAATCTATAAGCTTGGTAAAAAATATGGCAGAATTACTCAGGATTGCGCTGTAAATCCGTGTACAACAGCCGAATATGGTGCAAATGTTGAACGACCAGCCTACTCTGTTTTGAGCAAAGATAAAATATGTAAAGAACTCAAAATCAAGCTTCCAACCTGGCAGAGCTGCCTTGAAAAGTTTATAAAGAGCGAAAGATTTGCCCCAAAATAACGGCATTCATTTTTTTCTTAACTTATTTCATTTTAAATGTTATACTTATATAGTAGATCCTGAAACAAGTTCAGGATGACGACATTTTAAGGAGTAAACAATTGAAAACTTTTGGCGGACAGGTTCTCTTTTTGGACCGTTCAGATATTAATACTGATGAAATCATTCGTGATGAATATTTAAAAGAACTTCCTAAGCAGGAATTAAAAGCACATCTTTTTGAAGATCTTAAAATTGAAGGCTTTAATGCACAGACTGATGTTGCAGGAACAAAGGTAATCATTACACGCGAAAACTTTGGTTGTGGCGCAGTAAAAGAAAATGCTTCCTGGGCACTTGAAACAAGCGGTATTTTTACAGTTGTAGCCCCTACTTTTGCAAAATCATTCCGTCAGGAAATGTTTTCAAACTCTGTAATGGCAATTGAAATTGACAGAAAGTCTCTTGCAGATATGTTCAGAACCTTTGCAAATAAAGATGCAGAATGCAAGATTGTCATCAACGATGACGGAACTGCCAAAGTAAAGCTTATTGCAGGTTCACTTTCAAAGAGCTATCCGTTTAATCTTGACGATGCAGAAAAAGGCCTTTTAGCAAACGATAATTGGCTTGGATTCGCTGAAAGCAAGTATTAAGCTACCAGCCCTTTTTCTTTTAATTTTTCTATTATAATCTCAACAATTTGCTCAGGTAAGTAATTTGCAGTATCAATAATGATGTCTACAAACTGGTAATCGTTATTGTCGATGTTGTAGAATTCCTTGTAGCGGCCTGTGTCTTCTCTGTCGCGCATAGCTGTAAAGTCTTTTATTGCCTGAAGATCGCCTCCCTCACGGTTGAAAATGCGTGCGGCACGGGTGTCATCGCTGGCATATAAGTAAACCTTAAGATCTGCTTCTTTAAGCATCCAGATTGCAAGGCGGCTTCCAAGAACACATGGTTCTTCAAGTGCAAGCTCTACCTGATGTTTGTCTACATATTTGTCATAGGAGTCATCATTTTTGGCGGCCTCTATTACTTCCTTTAAGGTCATTCCCTTTTCTTCTGCAAGCTGGCGGAATGTGTAATTGATAAGTTTAATTCCAAGTTTCTGGGCAAGTAAGCCACTTACAGTAGTGTTGCCACAGCCACTTTTACCGCTGATTGCGATACGAAGATCTTTTGTTGGTTTCATGATGCCTCCTTGTATGAGATTCCCGGGTCAAGCCCGGGAATGACATGTCATTGTCGGGCTTGACCCGACAATCTCTATTCTACATTCTTACTCTGTTCACGAATATTTTCAAGTGCGTCTTTAGCGTTAATAACAACTGCACTTACTTCGGCAAACTGGTTCTTGCTGCCTATGGTATTTATTTCGCGGTTCATTTCCTGACAGATAAAATCAAGACGCTTTCCTGGAATTGGGTTATCGTTGATTTCTGTTTTCATTGCGCTTATATGACTGCAAAGGCGCACAATTTCTTCGTTGATTGTATATTTTACAAGCATTGCTGCAGTTTCTGTCATTATGCGGTTCTGATCTGCGTTTTCGCCAAGAAGCTCGTTGAATTTTGTTGTAATCTGCTCTTTGAAATAGCCTTCCATTTTTGGCTGCCATTCCTTAAAGAAAGCAGCACATTCTTCGAGCTTGCAAAGCTTTTCCAGAAGGTCTTTTTTCATATTCTGACCTTCGCGTTCTTTGTCGCTTAAGAAACGAGTAAAGGCGGCGTCAAAAACAGGCTCAATCATTTCACGATATTTATCAACATCATATTCGGTGTTTGAATTAAGAATGCCGTCCTGATTAATAAGGGCATACAAGGCTGCTTCAGGGTTTACGCCTGGCAAGCCTGCAGCAGCAGCAATTTTTTTGTAGGCCTCCATATAAGTTTTTGCAAGCTGAGCGTCTACAGTAACTTCACCTTCGCTGTGAGTTTCTTTTATTCTTATGTAAACATCAACCTTTCCACGTGCTACCCGTTCGCTTATTTTCTGACGGAACACGCTTTCTAAAGGATTAAGATATGTTGGAAGATTTACAGTCAAATCTAAAAATCGTGAATTTACTGATTTTATTTCTACAGAGACGGTGGCGTTTTCCAACGTTTGCTCTTCATATGAGTAACCAGTCATCGAAATCATTTTGAGTCTCCTTTTGCCCCTTCGACAAGCTCAGGGACCCCGGCATAAATTCCTTTACCTAGCGGCCAGTTATCGCCGGCGCCCATAGTTATAAAAAGATATCCGTCTGGATATTCTGGCGGAAGCGGTTTATCAAGCTCCTGTTCAATAAGCTCTTTAGCATCCATAATTTCTTCAAAATAATAAATCGCATCATTTGCTGCTGCTTTTGTTCCGGCCTGCTTCTGATGGTTTACAGTTTCTTCATAAAGCGTTCTGCCTGTAATATTAAAATCTGCTGCATTTTCGCGGGCTGAACTGTAAATCTTATGAAGAATTACAACGTCTGCATCATCCATGCTTGCGGCAAATTCTTTTAGTAAGGCGGCGGTTCTGCTGTAGGTGTGGCTCATAAAATCAAGAATGATTTTGCGGCCTTTGTAGAACTCACGGTAGCCTGCAACAGTTGTTTTAATTGCAGTGGGATGATGGCCGTAATCATCAATAACTATTACATCATTTCCACCTGGAGTCTTCAAATTGCGTACAATTTCACTTCTGCGCTTGCCACCTGTAAACTTAAGTAGACCATTTGAGATTTTTTTCATGTAATCAACAGGATGTTTTCCAAAATACCGCAGAATCTGGCATACAAGAGCAACTGCACCGGCTGCATCTAAAACCTCATGACGACCAGGCATACGCAAAGCAAGCTCTTTAGCAAAGCATTTCAAAGTAAATGTATTCAGTTCGTTTTCTACCTTTACAAAGGTAAGTTTATAGTCTCCCCCTGCACATTCCCCATAAGGAACTAAATGAATATCAGGACGTTTGTTATAAGCAAGAAGCGCGGTTTCTACAGCACCCTTGTCATCTGCACAATAAATCAGTTCACCAAACATTGGAAGACGGCATATATAATCAACAAAAGCATCGCGGATATCTTCATAAGTCGGGTAATAATCCTCATGGTCAGATTCAACAGAAGTCAAAAGAATTTTCTGCGGATGGAACGACATAAAGTGACGCTGATATTCACAAGTTTCTGCAACAAAAATTGACTTTTTCTTTTTATCCTGAGCAGGCAAATCCTTTATAAGCGGAGAAGTATAAGTGCAGGTGTTACCAAAAGAATTAATAACGGAACCTGCAAGAATCTGAGCCGGAATATCATCAAGCTCCTTTAAGATTGTACCTGTAAGGCCTGTTGTACTTGTCTTTCCATGAACACCACAAATTCCACAGGAATAAGAAAGTGACGAATGCCAGCCAAGGGCTTGTGTATAAAGGAGGCACGGAATACCAAGTTCTTTTGCCTTTTTAAGATCCGGATTTTTTTCAAAGTTATAGGCAGAAGAATAAACTATATATTGGATTTCAGGAGTGATATTATCCTCTGAAAATAAGACTGGTTTTATTCCAAGCTTTTCAAGGATTTCGTCTGTATAAAAACGGTCGGCAACATCACTACCTGTAATGATTGCACCGTTATGAAAAAATATTTCTACAAGGGCTGCCATGCCGGTTCCCTTGATTCCTACAAAATGAATGTGAACGCCGTTTAAATCTTGCGGCAATGATACTTGTTGCTCTTGCATATCTCTATTATAAAAAAAGAACCACCATTATGCAACGCACAATGGTGGTAAGGATGTAAACAAAATTTCAGGAACAAGTCCAAAAATTATACCAATTTATTTATATTCCCGTTCTACTATTACCTCTTTAGTATCCAGGCGGATTAAGGTAACAAAACTTGAACCAGGAATACCGGAACCTTTTCTATAGCTGATCTGATAATCAACATAAGGTTCGAGCGCCGGAATATTAAACACAATATCTGTATTTACATCCCGGGCTGCTTCAAAAGAATTTACTACTGTAGTACAACAGGCGGCACACATACTGTCATCTCCAAAATCAGAACGAGGTTCCTTATAATAAAGATGCAGAGTCATTTTAATTGGCACGCCTGCAGGTAAAACTACAGGAGAATAATATGTAAGTTTTTCTGGTTGAGGTGTATTCTTTTCATCATAAGTTACAAAAGTAGCTCCGCTTATTTCTGATTTTTTGTATAAGTCAAAATAAACGTAAGCTACTTCTTTATCATCATTTTCTGTATATGAAAGAGGTATTGCCTTAATAGTATTACAACTAGAAAGAAGAATACATGAAAGAGTTGAAAGTACACTAAGAGCAGTTAGGATTGTATATCGGATTGTTTGTTTCATTTTTCCCACCTCTTTATGTCAGATTTTAGGCCATCAAGCTTAAGTAAATCTGATCTGCAAGACCAAAGCCTGCATTCTTTGTCATTGCTGTTGCGTATTCATCAAACAGCATGTCTTCGTACATATCCTGTGCAAAGCTGTTTTCGTTTGATTTCATAACAGTTTTGCGCATTTGTGAAAGCATCTGCTTTACAAAAAAGCCTTCGAGCTCGAGTGCCGATTCGTAAAGCTTGCTTGTTTTATCAATTGTCTTAGCCTGAACATGTGGATTAGCCTGGTTAGAAGCAGCACCTGTAGCTTTTGCAGTTTTGTCTGACTCAAGTGTGTAAGTTCCTGCATAGCCTGTTGTATATTCACCGTTCAAACGTCCTTCCTGAGCAATCTGTGCAGAAGAAAGTGTTCCTCGGCCTTCATCCTGTGACTGAAGTCTTTCTACAAGCTCGTTGAACTTTTGTGTTTCTGAATTTGTGCGGGCTGTGTTAAGAGCTCCATTTCCACCAGTTATTCCGCTATATGTATTTGAAATATATCCTACGTCCATGTTCTAACTCCCAGTGTTACACTATCGCTTCAAATTAACTGCAGTAGAAAGCATTGTATCAGAAGTCTGAATTGCCTTACTGTTGAACTCGTATGCACGCTGAGCTACGATCATCTGTACCATTTCATTTACTACAGAAACGTTGCTCATTTCAAGGAACTTGTGGCGTACATCACCAAAGCCGTCATAGCCTGGGCGACCTTCAATTGCTTCACCAGATGCATTTGTAACCTTAAAGAGGTTATCACCTTCTGCCTTAAGACCTACAGCATTAGGGAATCTGTAAAGTTCAATCTGTCCAACTTCTATAGGATCATTTCCACCATTTACTTTAACGCTTACAAGACCTGTCTGTGTAATGTTTAATGTAGAAACATCGTAGCCTTCTGGAAGAATGATTTCAGGCATTACACGAAGACCGTTGTTTGTTACAAGCTGACCATTTGAATCAATCTTGAATGTACCGTCGCGGGTATAAACATAAGAACCATCATACTGCTGTACACGGAAAAAGCCTTCTCCAACAATTGCAACATCTGTATCAACGCCTGTATTCTGGAGTGAACCCTGATTCATGATGCGCTGTGTAGCACCAACTTTAACACCAGTACCCTGCTGGATTCCAACCGGAGTAACTGTATCTTCTGTAGCAGGAGTTCCTGCAAGTTTAACGTTCTGATAAATCAAATCTTCAAATTCAACACGCTGCTGTTTGTAGCCTGTTGTATTTACGTTTGAAAGGTTGTTAGAAATTGCATCAATATTTGACTGCTGTCCGTTCATGCCTGTTGCGGCTGTCCATAAACTTCTTACCATTTTTTACCTTCCTGAATTACTGGAGTACGGCAACCTTCTGCCAGAGTGTACCCATCATTGAATCTTCTGAGGTGATAGTTTTCTGGTTAGCCTCATAGGCACGGTTTACTTCTATCATCTGAACCATTTCGTTTACAACATTTACGTTGCTTGTTTCTGTATAGCTTTGAATAAAGACTGGGCGTTCATTTCCTTCTGCAATGTGAGCAGGACCAGCTATGTCGTTTGTTGAATAAAGACTTTCGCCCATCTTTTTGAGGTAGCGTTCATTGTCAAAGCGTACTACCTTAAAGCGGTCAATTTCTTCACCATCTTCGCTCAAGATTACTCCGTCCTGGTTTACTGTAAACTTATCGTTTTCTACACGAATAATTCCGTTTTCACCAAGAACAGGATAACCGTCTTTTGTTTCGAGAATTCCTTCTTTTCCAATGAAAAAATCGCCGTTGCGGGTATAGCGTTCACCATTTGGAGTTTCGATTGTATAAAAACCTTTTCCGCTGAGTGCTATATCTGTGGCTGTGTTAGTGAGCTTGAATGAGCCTTGTGTGAAATCAATGAAACTTTCGTTTGTTTCTACACCAAGTCCAAGCTTTCCGATTACTGGTGCGGCATCTGCGCTTCCCATGCCGTTTGGGATTTTGTAAACACCGTCTGAATTAGTACGGCGAATAAGCAGTTCAGGGAATGATTTTGATACTACAATGTCGCGTTTATAGCCGGCAGTATCAACATTTGCAAGATTGTTAGAAATTGCATCAAGCCTGTTCTGCTGTGCATTCATACCGGAAGCACCGGTATACCATCCACGAATCATGAAACATGCCTCCTTTAAATTTTGTTTAATCCTTACCTTTAATGTCGGCATTTGAAAAAAGTAGTTTAGTGATATTTTTATTTGCAAAATCCAAATTTCAGATTTATAATTAAAGATACATTTGACAAACATACAGGAGACTTTTATATATGGCTAAATCTGATGAACCAAGAGTTCTGGCATTGATTCTGGGAGGAGGAAAAGGTACTCGTCTTTACCCTCTTACAAAGGAACGCTCTAAACCGGCTGTTTCTTTTGGTGGTAAATATCGTATCGTTGATATTCCGCTTTCCAACTGTATCAATTCAGGCTATAAGAAAATATATCTTTTAACACAGTTCAACTCGGCTTCGCTTCACCTTCACATTTCAAATTCCTATAATTTTGACCGCTTTTCCGGTGGTTTCGTAGAAATTCTTGCAGCAGAACAGACACTTGAGCATTCCGGCTGGTATGAAGGAACTGCAGACGCCGTTCGTAAGAACTTCATTCACTTTAAGACACAAAAACCAACACATTATGTAATTCTTTCCGGTGACCAGCTTTATAAGATGGATTTGCGTGCATTTATGGATGCCCACATCAAGTCTGGTGCCGAAATTACAATTGCAACAACTGCTGTAAACCGCCATGACGCTTCTGGATTCGGTATCATGAAGATTGATGAAAACAGTCAGGTTAAGGAATTCATGGAAAAACCAAAGCCAGATCTGAACATTGACTCATGGAAGATTCCTCCAGAGGCTCGCGGTGCACTTCCACCAGAAAAAGAATTCCTTGCATCTATGGGTATTTATATCTTTAATGCAAAAACTATGGAAGAATGCCTTTTGGGCGAAAACGAAAAATATACAGACTTTGGTAAGGAAATCCTTCCACTTGCAATCGGCAAGAAAAAGATCTGCTCATATGTTTTCGACGGCTACTGGGAAGATATCGGAACTATCCGAAGCTTCTACGAAGCAAACATCCAGCTTACAGAGCCTTGCCCTGCATTTGACTTTTATGGAAACAATTCACCAATATATACACACATGCGTAATCTTCCGCCTTCAAAAATCAACAAGGCAGATATTACAAGCTCTCTTACTTCCGAGGGTTGTATCATTACAGACTGTAAGTTAAACAAATCTGTAATTGGTGTACGCTCTATTATTGAACAAGGCAGTGAGCTTAATGGTGTAATTATGATGGGTGCCGATTATTACGATGACGATGATGAGAAGTCAGATTACATTGCACAGGGAAAACCTGTTACAGGCATTGGTAAAAACTGCAAGATCGCAAATACAATCATCGATAAAAACGCAAGAATCGGCGACAATTGTCAGATTGGTGTTAGCGGTAAAAAATACGAAGACGGAGACCACGGTTCATTCTATAGTGCCGACGGTATCATCGTTATTCGTAAGGGAGCCGTTATTCCTTCGGGAACGGTTATCTAGTCCTCTACACCAAGTTTTCTGTGCAGGGTTTTGCGGCCAATTCCAAGAAGCTCTGCACATTTTGTTTTATTACCATTACAAAACGCTAGATTTTCCTGAATTATAAGAAGTTCTGCATCATCAAGCTTCATGCCAACCGGAATATTAATAACCTTTTCTTCACCCTTTTCGCGTACACTTGCAGGAAGGTCATCAATTTTAATTTCGTTACCGGTACACATAACAACAGCGCTTTCTACACAGTTCTTAAGCTCACGGATATTTCCAGGCCAGCTGTATTTTAAGATTGCAGCTTTTGCACGGTTATCAAAGCCAGTGATATTCTTTTCATTTTCAATATTAAATTCACGAAGGAAATTATGAAGTAAAAGCGGAATATCATCTTTTCGTTCACGAAGAGCAGGCATTGGAATGCGCACAACATTCAAACGGTAAAATAAATCTTCACGGAACTTACCATTTTTTACTTCTTCTTCAAGGTTACGGTTTGTAGCTGCAACAATGCGTACATCTACATTAATAGGCTGAGTTCCGCCAACACGTTCAAAAGATCTTTCCTGAATAACACGAAGCAGTTTTACTTGAGTAGCCTGATTTATTTCGCCGATTTCATCAAGGAAAATTGTTCCGCCGTCGGCAACTTCAAAGCGACCTTTGTGCATAGAATCGGCACCTGTAAAAGCTCCTTTTTCATAACCGAACAATTCACTTTCGAGCAGAGTTTCAGAAAGAGCGGCACAATGAACAGTTACAAAAGGTTTATCTTTTCGCGAAGACTGCTCATGAATAGATTTTGCAACAAGTTCCTTACCTACACCACTTTCTCCTGTGATAAGAACATTTGCCTTTGATGGTGCGGCCTTAGCAATAAGTTCTTTTACACGGTTCAGCTCGGCACTCTTTCCTATCATGCCGTCCGACTGACCGCCTGTTTTTATTTTTTGCTGAAGCTCTGTAATTATCTGCTGCTGTTCACGGCCTTTTAAAGCGTTTTTTACAATGTGGTTTAAGTGGTCAAGATCAAGCGGTTTTGTCAAAAAGTCGTATGCACCTGCTTTTATTGCTGCAGTTGCATCGTCTATGCTTCCGTGACCTGTTAATACAATTATAGGAATTCCGGGATTTTCGGTTGTAACACGGCGAACAACTTCTTCACCAGGAATGCCATCCATTCTAAGGTCAGTAATTACAAGGTCAATTCCGCCTTTTGCAATTTTTGCAAGACCTTCTTTACCGTTAGAGGCTTTTTCTACAGCATAGCCTTCAAGTTCAAAATTGTCGGCTAATCCGTTGCGGATATTCTCTTCATCATCGATTGTCAGGATTGTGAACATATTATGCCTCTTCTATTGCCAAAGTTCCATCTTGTTGAAGCGGGAACTGCATGGTAAATACCGTGCCTTTACCTTCCTGTGATTCTACCTGAATGTCACCGGAAAACTCTTTTATAATTTTATAAACCATTGTCATTCCCAAGCCGGTACCATTTGCTTTTGTTGTAAAATACGGCTCGAAGATTTTTGAAACTGTTTCATTTTTCATACCACAACCGTTGTCGCTTACAGTTATGAAATATTTATTTTCACGCGAGGCACATTCAATTGTAAACTCACCCTGGTAATCTTTTGGAGTTGAGTCATCTTTCTTTTTGGTTTGAATTGCAGCAAGCGCATTCTGTGCAAGATTGATTATAACATCACGGAAAAGCTTTTCGTCAACAAGCAGACGACTTTCTGAATCATTAATTACAATCTTTACATTTATATTATTATCATGAAACTCAGGTGTAAAAAAGTCGGCAATATTTTGAATAAGGGCACCAGGCTTCTTAAGCTGCAACGACGCATTTACCGGTCTTACCGCAAACAAAAAATCCATAATCAGTTTATTAAGATGATCAATTTCTTCATTCACAACATCAATATGATCTTCTACAAATTTTGGAGCCGGTAAAACATCATTATTCTGTCTTGCTTTTTCAAGTGCTTTCTGAATGAGCTGAATATGAATTGAAATTGCCCCAAGAGGATTTTTAATTTCGTGAGCCATGCCTGCCGCAAGGTTTGTAAGGTTAGCAAGATTTTCCATGCGATGTAAAAGCACTTCCTGATTTTTCTTTTCGGTAACATCGCGTACAAGAATAATTTTACCTGTAGTTTCACCACCATGCACAAGAGGAGTCATTGTAATTGTAATAAAACGAACAGAACCTCCGCTTGTCATGATTGTAAAATCTTCGGTTGTATTTGTAATTTCTTTTTCCGCACACTTTTTAAAATAATCCCCTATTTCCTGATCTTCCATTATTTCCCAGATAGGACATGAAGTTGCTTTTGGATCATCAAGATATACAGAAAAATTAAGACGGCTTTCTACAATTTTATTTGACTGAAGCAAAAAGAAATCATTATCTACAATCAAAAGACCTGCAGAAATAGATTCGAGGATTGAGTACAGATTTTCGTTTTCCTCGACCATATCATCAAGGAGCGAAACAAGCTGTTCCTGAGAAAGTTTAGATGCTTTTTGCGAAACGCGTTTTACATAACCTCTCATATTTTACTGAACACCTTTTCATGCAAAGCATTAACTTTACTCAAATCGCGGATTAATATTTCAAGAGCGGCTTTTACACTCTGATTATAAAGCGTAACATTTTCATAACATTCACGCAAAACTTCTACAGCCTTGGCACATGCTTCGGCTCCTACCTGAGTCTGCATAACCGGGCGGAAAGCCTGCGCAATTCCATTCAGGAAAATCTTAAGCTCTATACGTGGTTCAAACTGCTGATTATCTTTTACTACAGAATCACAGTCCGGAATTTTTCCATGGAAAATTCCCTGAACAAAAGTCTTTGCATTTTCACGAAGCTTTGTTGCAGGAACCGGAAGATAATTTAAAAGATATTCATTTATAGGGCCTTTAAAATAATCATTATGGAAAACACGCTGAATAACTTCCTGCTGAACAGGCAATGGTCGGTCCATAAAATTATAAGTTCTTACACGAGAAAGGATTGTCTGCATAATTGCATTGCGTTGTGTTGTAAGAAGAATGAATACACAATCGGCTGGAGGCTCTTCAAGGATTTTTAGAAGTGCATTTCGTACACTAACCTGCATTCGCTCTGCATTTTCTATAATTATTGTTTTTTTACCTTCGTCGGCTTTAATGCAGGCCCACTGCTCCATGTTGCGCACCTGATTAACAGGAATTGAATCATAAAGAAAATCTGCTTCAAGCTTAAGACAATCTGCTTCAAGTTCACCGCATAGTTTTACAGTTTCATCAAACGGCGGAAGTTCACGCGGAAAATCTATAAGTTCGAGGTTTTCATTTATTTTTTCCATAAGAGGTGCAAGCTTAGAAAGGTTTGTTTCACCTTCCCAAAGAATACCGCTGAAACGTAAAGTAAGCTTTCGTACACTTCTCAAGAACAAATATCTGTTTGCTTTAAGATGGGTATCGTTGTCGCGGTAAGATTTTATAAAAGAATCTTTGGCAGCAGAAATCTCAAGTGAACAGTCGCGTGGTCCCATTAAAAGAATATTTGAACAGTTTAATGCTTTATGTCTTAAGCAGGAAGGACATTCACAAAGCCAGTGAGGTTTATCATCGCCGTTACAGGAAAGAGCGCGGGCAACTTCTAAAGCAGCGGTGAGTTTTCCTGTACAACTGTTTCCTGCAAATAAAACTGCACCAGGGAACCTGTTATTTTTGATATCTTGAATTATTGATTTTGATGCACTCTGGCCTACAAGATTTTCTAACATTATGCAACTTCTCCAACTGGCGGAATTGTAACATTTGTTGAAGTATAATTTAAAAGCGGCTGAAGTATTTTTACAAAGAAACTTCCTTCAAATAATTTAGAACAATCGAACCAGGGCTGATTCATAAGTATAAAAACAAAAACAAAAACTACAACAAAACCTTCCAAAAGTCCAAAGAAAAATCCAAGTGAACGATCAAGGCCCTTCATAATTTCGCCGTCAAAAGCTTTTGAAAGAATTGTCTGAATGATTTTTACAACTAAAAATACAATAACAAAAATCAGGACAAAGCATAAGATTGCCGAAACTGTTTCGTTATGAACAAGCTGCTTCATATAACCAACAAGCTTTTTATAAAACAGGAATGCAAAAATTATACCCAAAATCCAGCAGAGCTTACCAAAGATTGCATTTATAAAGCCTTTGGCTGTTGCAATAATCGCAAAGATGAGAATAATTACTAAAAAAATTACATCGGTCAAAGTAAAAAACATCAGTGTATCTCCGTTAAAGCTCCTGGTAAAGAAGCTGCGCAATTTTAAGGGCCGGGCGCTCTTCTCCTACCATATTCTTTATATTTAAAGCATATTCATTTCTTGTTTTTTCTTCAAGCATTTTTGTAAGCTCGGTGCAAAGATTTTCGCTTGTGGCCTGATCTCCAACCAGAATTGAAGCCGCATTTTTTTCCTGGAAGAATTTTGCATTGTCTACCTGGTCGCCGCGGGTACCACTTCCGCACAAAGGAACAAGTACCATCGGCTTATACATTACAGCAGCTTCCCAAATTGAGTTTGCACCGGCTCGTGAAAGAATTACATCTGCAGCAGAAATTACATCTGGCATCTGTTCATAAATAAACTGATACGGAAGATATGAGCCTGCATATTTTTGTTTGAGTTCAAGTTCTGTTTTATCATCTGCATTTAAAAGGCCTGTCTGATGAACTACAATATAGCGCTGGCATAACCATTCAAGATTCTGATAAACAAGATTGTTGATTTGCTTTGCACCTGAAGAACCACCAAGAACTAAGAGAACTGGTTTTGTATTATTTCTTTCTATTCCAAGAAAATCTTTGCCGGTCTGTGGATTTGCTTTATAGATTACAGGACGCACAGGATTTCCGGTAACAACAACTCTGTTTTGTTCTGCAGCAGGCAATCTGTTTTTAGTTTCTTCATACGAAACAAACATTGTTTTTGCAGATTTAAAATTAAGGCGGTTAGCAAGACCTAACGTAAAATCACACTCATGAGTATAAACAGGAATACCAAGATGCTTTGCGGCAAGGCAAGGCGGCACACTTACAAACCCACCCTTTGAAAATAAAAATGCTGGTTTAAGCTTTTTAAGAATGCGTCTTGCTGCAAAATATCCTGCGACAATTCTAAAAAGGTCAGTAAAGTTCTGCCATGAAATATAGCGGCGAAGCTTACCAGAAGGAATGCCGTAAAAGTTTTCTGCAGTTCTTTTTCCATCAGAACCAATTGCTTTTTCAACAATCTGTCTGTCCATTCCTTTAGAACAGCCGATCCAGTTTATTATAATTTCTTTGTTTTCTTTATGTGCAAGCGCCTTTAATTCGTCGGCAACAGCAAGACCAGGATAAATATGTCCTGCAGTTCCACCACCTGTAAAGGCAATAACATTTTTATTTAATTTCATGATATTTATTATAGTAGAATTTTGCATAAAAAAAAAGATATTAAAAAAGAATAAATCAAAGCATTTGTTTAAGCCGCTGTGCATTTTTAGCACCGCTTCCGTTCGGATGATTATTAAAGAATACATGAACCTTTTTACAAACAACAGCTGCACTTTGTATAACAGGCACAAAGCTTTGAAGTTCAGATTCTGAATAATCGTAGGTGTAGCGTGCAGAACCTTCATTTGCATACCAGGAATTTTCATTTCGTCCGTGAAGTCTTATATAAGCATTTTCACCAAAGAACGGAGACTGAATTGTTTTACCGTCCGGCAAATATTTAAGTTGAGGCATATCGCAATAAACAAGTCCGGCGTTTAACTTTTGAAGTCCGTCAAAAACAGAAGGACGCATCCATTCATTATGACGGAATTCAATAACTAAAGGAAATCCTGCAAACTTTTGAATAAGCGCTGCAAGATACAAACGGTTTTCATCTGTGTAATGAAAGCTTTGTGGAAGCTGAAACAGGAGTGTGCTTAAAGCATTCTTTTGTGCAAGCGGAGCAACTGCCTTTATAAATTCATCTGCAGCAGTTTGCCATAATTGTGTTATTTCGTGAGTAAGAAGCCTGTTTACCTTAATGCTGAACTGTACTTGCCCTTGTGTACGCTCGTAAAAAGAAAGCAGACGTTCTTGAGTCGGCATATTGTAAAAAGTATTGTTTAATTCCAGAGCATTAAATTTAGTTGCATAATAAGAAAGAAAATCGGCACGTTTAAGGTCCTGTGGATAAAAAACACCCTTCCATTCCGGGTAATCATAACCGCTTGTGCCAATCAATATGGATGATTTATCTATATTCATAACATTAAAAAAGGCTCCCGGATAATCCAGAAGCCTTTCTTGCCACAGGTTGGAATCGAACCAACGACATACGGATTTTCAGAACGAT
>JAGCDP010000010.1 GCA_017651065.1 Treponema sp. | reverse complement strand
AGGATGGCACTTTGTATACGCTGGACCCAGGGCGCGGAAAAGAAGAGCCTCGCCAGAACTTTATTGACGGCACAACAACTAAATGGAGCTTTTGCAACAGCGGGATTTTCCTGAAGAAATAAAGATTTGCGGAGTACTTTTATGACTAACTTTTACAACACAACCGACATCCCTTGCTTTGGTGTTGCGGGAAACTTTACAGGACATCTTGAGCAGGCGGGAGAAGCAATAGATTTCAAAAATATTAAAACTGCAGAGGCGAATGCTCCCAAAGCAATTTTCCCAACTTATATTCCGGCTGCTTCTGTTGTTCCGCCTTTTCTTACCGTCTACCCTTTTAATTCGCAGAAGATTATTTTTCCAAAGGATGAAGTAAAGCTTCAGATTGAGCCGGAATGTGCTGTGATTTTTGATGCTGTGTGGGAGGGAGACACGCTAACCGCTCTCACACCGGTTTGTTTTGGTGCTTCGAATGACTGCTCTATCCGTAAACAGGGCGCTAAGAAAATAAGCGAAAAAAAGAACTGGGGGCCTTGCTCAAAAGGATTTTCCAACAATCAAATTGCGGCAGACGGCTTTGATAAGGGCTGCATTTTTGACAGCTACCGCATTGCAAGTTTTTTGATTCGTAACGAAACAGTTTATGCTTATGGTGAAAACAGTGCTATCCGCGATTACAGCTACATTTACAAAAAGCTGACTGACTGGATGCTTGAAAAGTTTAACGGCCAGAAGGATGAAGGCCCCGCAGAAGATATTCACAGTTATCTTATTGCTGCAGGACGCCCTGAGCAGATTATGGTTTCTATTGGTGCAACCCGCTACACAGAATGGGGAGAAACTAACTTCTTACAGAATAATGATAAGGCTGTTGTAGTTGTTTACCCGGAAAAGAAATATACACCAGACCAGATTTTTAAAATGGTAGAAGCCGGGGATTTTATGGACAACGAAGTTTCTGCACTTATTCAAACTGTTGTGATGTAGAATTCGAAAGCTTTGGTAAAATTGTTATTCCGTGGAACGCTTCTTCTATTGTTCCTAACGGGAGTCCAGAAATAAAGATTGTTCCGGTTGCAATAACTTTTGAAACTCTTTCTTTTTTATCTTGTTCAGGATTGTTTTGCTCAGCAGCTTCCTGGGAAGAAATAAAATCGCATACAATTTCACGGGCTTTGTCGTAATCGGAAATTAAAATAAAAACTTTTATAGAAAAGCTTGAAGCTCCTCCAAGAGCATTCAGGGAATACATGCTGTTTATATGCTCATTTTCGACATATGTCGGGATATTTTCGGCTGCAAGAAGGCTTCTTAAAAACGAACAGACAGCAAAACTTCCTACTGCTAAAAACTGCTGAGTTTGTTCGCCTTTTTCTATTCGTTCAAAATAGCCTTTTTCAAATTCGTCTACACTCTCTAAGGCCTGATTATGTTCTTCTTCATCTGTGTATAATTCAGAAAGGTCCTTACCAGCACGCATCTTCTTAATTGTGCTTACCCCCGCAAACACAAACCATATCAACATTGCGCCAAAAAGTGTATACATGATGATTTCGAATACTAACATATTATTTTCCTACGCAAAAATTTGCAAAAATTGAACCAAGTATATCGTCCGGAGTGATTGCACCGGTTACTTCCGAAAGTGAATCAAGCGCATCTTCCAGATCCTGAACAACTGCATCTAATGAATAATTGTCACTGGCTGTTGCAAGCGCGTGACGTGTACATTCCAATGCTTCGGCAACGGCGTCTTTCTGGCGGGCAGAACCTAAGCCTGCCTGTTCGCGTTCAGTGTCCAGACCCTGGGTAAGCAAGGCTTCGATTTTATTAAAGAGATCTGCCAGGCCGGAGCCGGTTTTGGCGGAGATGTAGGCCTCTTCGTAAGCCGGATTGCCACGTCGCTCCGCTCCTCGCAATGACGCGAGGTCTGTTTTTGTCCAAACCACAATCAACGGCACTTTGCAATTTTCTATGAATGTTTTATCCTCATCATTCATCCCTGCAGCAGAATCTATCAAATACAAAACAACATCTGCTTCGTGGACAAGACTGCGGCTTATTTCTACACCCTTAGCCTCAATTACATCTTCTGTATCGCGGAGGCCTGCTGTATCAAACAGGCGCACAGGAATACCATTAATTCCTGCCCATGACTCAAGCCAGTCGCGGGTTGTGCCTTCTATATCGCTTACAATGGCGCGCTCTTCTTTTAAGATTGCGTTAAACAGTGAAGACTTTCCTGCATTTGTACGCCCTGCAAGAACAACTCGTGCTCCGTCCTGGTACAATTTTTCACCACGCCATGAAGCAACAAGCCCCGCAAGACGCTTTTCTGCCTTTTCCAGATCTCCCTTATCAAAGGTTTCGGCAATTGTTTCTTCGTCTTCGGGATACTCAATTTCTACTTCTATTGCGGCAAGTGTATCTACCAGCAGTTTTTTTATTGAATCAATTTCTTCATAAAGGGCTCCGGCAAGGCGACCGGCAGCGTGCGAACGAGAATCATCTGTATGGCTGTCTATAATTTCACGGACTGCTTCAGCTTTTGTTAAATCTGTTTTGCCGTTTATGTAGGCACGGAAAGTGTACTCTCCTCTGTTGGCCTGACGGAACCCGCTTTTAAGCATAAGGTTTTGGATTGCAGTAACAACAGCAGGACCTCCATGGCAGAATATTTCTACCATGTCTTCGCCTGTGTATGATTTTGGCGCGCGGTATACGGCACACATAACCTCGTCGATAGCCGTGGTCCCTGAGCTCGTCGAAGGGCCCCCTAAGATCCACCCGTACACAATTGTATTTCCCGGGGCTTCCATCAATGCCTTTGGTCTTGAAAAAACCTTGCTTACAAGTTCAATGCAGCCCTTGCCCGAAACGCGCACTATTCCCAAAGCGGCTGGTGCAAGTGCTGTTGCAATAGAGGAAATTGGTTCTTCCGGTGTGTACTGGTCTAGTGCCATTACTAGTTATGATACCGTTTTACATTCGAGTTTTGCAATAACGGAGAGTAATAATCGTCATCATCTTCGGGGTAAAGATTCAGAATGCTGTCTAAAACAGATAAATCGGCATCTTCTACTGTTGAAACAAGAGGTTTCATTGTTGTGCCAATTGCAGGTTTTTTGAATTCCCAGCTTGATTCCGGTGCAGTTCCAATAAAGCTTTCTGTATCTGTAACATCTCGCGGAGTTATTCCATATTCGCCGGAATTGTTCCAGCACATGTAACCACGGTTTATAGAATCGCGAACTCCAAAGAATTCCTTACGGATATAGTCTTCATCATAATACTGCTTGTCGTAACTTACCCCAAGATAGAACGACTGAACCCACGGCCTGATTATAGAACGGTTACGGCACATGATTGTATTACGGAACGAACCATAATAGTAAATGCGATAAGTTCTGTCTGCATACGGCGCATAATTTAAGAAGGTCTGTTCAAAGTGACTCGGATAGAACATTGGACCAATTACATCAACATATTCAGACAAAAGCTCTGAATCCTGGCCTGTTCGTGAACCACTTCTATACCAGCCGTTTGCACCATAAATATCAATTCCAATTGGAGCGTCTATATTTTCACGCGCATAAGACAAGAATGAAATAAGAGCAGATTCTTTATCCATGCCCTTGTCCTGCCAGCGGTATTTTGCGTTGTAAAGGTTTTCACCGTCTGTTGGGAAACGTATATAGTCAAACTGAATTTCATCAAAGCCGCGTGCAATCAGTTCTTTTGCAACTGCGATATTATATTCCCAGACTTCTTCTGAATAAGGGTCTACCCAGTGCTCATCATAATACTGAGTTTCGGTTCCTGTAACATTACCCTCGTCGTCTACAATATCTTCGTAGCCTTTAATACCGGTCCAGGCTTTGTTGTATTTTGCATCCCAGACTGCATATTTTCCGCCGCCATATTTTGTAAGACAGCGGTCTTTAAATGTTACAATTCGCGCAATAAGATATATATTTTCTTTTTTGAATTCTTCAATGAATTTTTCAAGGTCTACTGCGTAAGTAGAAACTGTTCCTTTTTCGAGCAGCAGCGGATCTTTTGTCTGATATCTGAGGTAACCGTAATCGTCTTTCATATCAATTACGATTGCATTCATATTTCTATCTTTTACGATTTTCTTAAACTTGTTGATTCCATCCATATTGCGGCACTGATAAGCCGAAGCATAAATTGCTTTTTTACCGTTTGCCTTTTCTGCATATGGTGAATTAATTGTTCCCGGATAAAGCAGCCAAAGTTCATTAAGCAAAATACCCTTTCCAAAACCGCTTCGTGACTGAGGAATCCATGCAGTGTTAATCATTCCGGGAACTCTGGCAAATGCTTTGTTCCAGTCGTTAAACATTACAGGAGTTCCTGGACTCTTAAGAGTATTTATATCAAGCGAGCCTATTCCTTCAAGATGTGTATAAACAAGAACATCATCCATCAGCGTAAGTCCGTCAAATGAATCTACAGGCTCTGTGCTTCTGTAAATGAGCACACCGCTTTTGTTTTCCCAGTCCAGTTTATAAAGACAAGGAAGATATGACTGTGAAATATAAATTTCTGTATAACGCGAGCCGTTCTGATTTGTTCGTATAACAGGAAGGATATCTGCAATTTCATCTGCAGAAGAAAGCGACTGCATTTTTTCAAAGCCCTTTTCTACATCTACCCATTTACTTTTTTTATTCTGCGGTAAAATATACGAAAGGCCAAAAATTGCATGTGACATGAATACAACAGTTTCTTCATTAAGAGTGGCTACTGCAACTGCTTTTATTCCTGTAGACTTTGTACTTGTTGAACCAAGCGAGATCCAGTTCTGCCCGGCATCGCTTGAATAATAAACGTTATCTTTGGTGGCTGTTACCATCTCTGAATTGTTCAAAGGGTTTACACTAAAATCCTTGAGCTCCTGAATCTGCAGTGTCAGAGATTTATTTTTGCCGTCGTATTTTTTAATAGTAAGGAAAGGAAGTCCGTTATCTCGTTCTACAAAAGTTTTTAAATCTTCTGTAAAGAAAAGTCCCTTTTGTGTACGGATAAACCAGCCGTCTTTTGTACCGGCAATTGAGTTCCCAATATATTCAGGAAGACTTACACGCACAATCTGATCAACGCGTGCTTCTGTCCAAATAGGAATTACATTATTTGAGGAAGTAACTTTAAATAATCCGGAATCGGAACCAACAAGAAATACATCTGCATCGGTTTGTGATTCTGCCGAGGCTGTAATTTTGCCCGGTAACTGATAAAGAGGTTTTGTGTTCTGAGCATAAACCTGCTGCGCCGGAACACAAAACAACAACGATAATACAATGAGTATAGTAGCCATAATATGATTATCGGCATATTATGGCGTTTGGATTATACAATTTGGTCGAGTGTGTCTACTACTGCAGAGTCGTAGAAGCCTGGCTGTTCGCGGAGCTTTTCGATTGCTGTTTCCTTGTCCATTGCCTGGCGGTAGTTACGGCGGCTCGACATAGAAACATATGTTTCGGCAACACGAATAAGGCGTGCAATCTGTGGAATTTCGTCGCCCTTAAGACCGTTAGGATAACCTGAACCGTCCATGTTTTCGTGGTGCTTTTTAGAAGCGTCATCAAATACTTCCCAGTACTTCTTTGGAACAAAGTCAAGATATTTTTCTGCAATATTTACGTGATTATGCATTTCCTCTTTCTGTTCATCAGTAAGAGTTTCTGTTTCCCAGATTGCAGGATCTACTCCAAGGAAACCTGCATCGTAAATCATTGCAGCACAGAAGTTGAGCATTGAGTTACCCTGTGAAAGTCCAAGCTGCATAGAAAGCTTATATACAAGTTCACTAACGTTCTTAGAGTTATTCTTGCGGTTTGTAATCTGGTCAATCTTTGTACCAATTTCTTCACACTTAACTGCAAGCTGCTTGAGTTCTTCTTCATCTTCCGGTGTAAATGTAACATCTGGTAAAGCAGCGGCTGGTGCCCAGGTAGAAGTTCCTGCAAGCTTAAGAGGAGCGCTCTGACCATAAAGGTCTGTTGCACCACCAAGCATAATGCGGTTTGTATTGCCTGTATTTTCTGCAATAAGGCGGAATGCCTGCATGTACTGTTCCTGGCGTTCTGCCTGAAGCTTCATACTGCGGCGTGCAATTACAATTACAACAAGGACAATAAGAAGAATAAGAAGGGCAATTCCGGTAATTGAGAATACCATTATTTTTGTTGATTTTGCCTGAGTCTTTGAAGATTCCTTCAAGGCTTCTGCCTGATCAGACATAGAACCCTGCAGGTCTGCAAAACCGGTCTGAATAGATTTAAGTGTCTTTTCTGAATTTTCGTTTGATTTAGCAAGCTCTTCTGCCTGTGTCTTCATAGATTCAGCAAGTTCTGCACTAGATTCAGCCTGTTTAGAAATTGCTTCATTCTGCTTTTCAATTGCTTCTGTCTGTTGTTTTATAGACTTCTGCTCTTCATCATGTCGCTTTTGTGCAGCTTTTTCACTAGCTTCAAGTTCAGCCTTACGCTGTTTTTCGGTTTCTACTTTCTGCTTTTCTTCAATCTGCCCTAAAAGCTTTTCTACCTTAGTATTTCTAACATCCGGATATTTATCCAGCATGATTTTTACATCGCTAAGAGCAGCACCATCATAATTTTCAAGAATACCTTCGAGTCTCTGCTGATAAACAAGTTTTGCAACAGATACTACAGATGAACGAAGACTTGGTGTTGTTTCGTCATTCATCATCTGGAGTGCCCCGTTTACTTTCTTATAGGCAGTTTCAATGTCACCTTCATCTACAGCTTCTTCTGCAGCATCAAGCTGTTTCTTTACCAAAGCAGAAGTATCTGCGGCAAAAACAGAAACTGTTACGAATGCGAAGATTATTGCGGCAATTATTCTTTTATACTTATCTAATAACATTTTCAACTCCAAATCCTATGATAGCGCTAAGATGGTTTTCAATACCACCCTGATTTAATATCAAAAGTGTATCTCTTGCTCCCAGGTTGAAAACAAGTTTAACTCTTTCAAGTTCTGCAAATGGAATTGCAAGTGATCCCTTAAAGCTTAATGCCTGATAGTCACCTGTTAAAAGTCCTCCAAGCAGATAATTTGCATCTACATTAAGTGCAACGTTTCCTAAATTAACGGAACTTAACTGAACACCAATCAATGGCGATACAACGTTTCCGTAGAAAGCACTCTGAACTTTTTCAATTGCAGCAGAAACTGTTCCTTCTTTATTCTTAAGAACACCAAGATCACTAAAGCCTAAACGGAAGAATAATTTTGGTGCAAATGGGAATGCAACTTTTGGAGCAATTTCAAAATTGAATTCCATTGGTCCATTGTTAAATTCCATAAACTTAAAGTCAAAGAAAATGTCGCCACCAATTACAAGTGATTTTGGAATGGAATATTCGTAGGTAAAATCAAGCGAAATACCTTCGGACATAACAGGCTTATCAAGATTCTTTGCAGAAACAATACCAAAGTCTATCATACCAAAGTTTGCATTCCAGCGATATTTTTCGGTTCGTTCATCCTTTGCCGAAACATATACCTGCTTTCCTTCTGAAGTTGTTACAACATTGTAATCTTTTTGTGCAGAAGCAAGAATCTTTTCTTTTTCTGCTTCTTTCTTAGCAGCTTCGGCTATTGCTTTCTGCTCCTGTTCAAGCTCATACTGCTGCTGAATCTGGTAAGCTTCGGCAATTGTGGCATAAAGGTCTACTGCATCTTCATCTTCAAAGTCACCGTCAATGTTGTTATCAATAATAATATAAATTGCTGTCATGGCAAATTCATATTCATTATCAATAATCAGACGGCGAACTTTTTTCTTCGTGTAGTTTTCCATAAGATAGTAATATTTATCATCAACATTTTCACGAAGGATATTTGCAAGCTCTTTGTCTGCCTGTTTAACAAATATAATATCTATTTCTTTGTAAACCTTACTTACATATTCTTCTACTGCAAACAGATTACCTGCTGTCAGAAGAAGAACCAGAGTAAGGAAGAATGTTTTGAGTCTTTTTGTCAAAATCATAAACACCTCAAACTAAACCAAAAACTCCTGCACTAGAAAATGTTCACACGAAGACCTAATGAGCCTTGAGGAATCAATCTCTTGATATCATCACTAGCAACGTCCGATGGAATGAACCACAAAGAGAACTCTGTATACATCGAGAACGTACTGAACATTTTTATTTCACTTAAATGAACTCTAGGGAATTCAAGCTGAGCAAGAACTGCAGAAAGCATTTGTCCTTCACCAGAGTTTGTTTCAGAGAAGTAGTTGAACTGAGCACCTACCGCAACGCTTGCACTAAGCCAGTCAAAGTCATGACCAAAGAAGAAGCTGAACGGTATTGTAGAAATGTTGGCAAGAAGTTTTCCACCAAAGATGTTTCCACCATAACGGAGCTCTGTCTGTTCACGAGAAAGGAATGTATTAACTGCATCTCGCTGTTCCTGTGTATACTGACCAAATACAAACTGAAGTTTAACGTTATCATCAAAGAAGGTAAGACCTGCACCTAATTCGAACAATGAAGCACCCCAGAAGTGGAAGTCTACATAAAGTCCCTGGATGAATGATGGAACTTCGTAAGAAGACTTGTCACCTTTTCTAAGAGAGATAGTTACCTTTTCAAGTCCTACTTCATCTTTAGAAAGTCCCGAAGCTTCGAGCATCTGGTTGTAGCGGCCACCATTGTTTGGAGCAATAAGGCGTACTGTTGGAGCTGTGTTATCAATCTGAACGATTGTTCTTTCAATAGCAACTTCGCCGTTCTTCATTGTGGCACGAATAAGAAGGAAGTGATATCCTTCTGTCCAGTCCTGATTTTCTACACGGTAGAGCCACTTGTCGTTTGTAGAAAGCTCTTCGAATGTCTTACCGTTATCAAAGCTCAATTCTACCTTTGCAACTGTCTTTGCAGCAACCATGTCTTTGAATTCTTTAGAAGCATCTTTTGCCTTGGCAGCAGCTACTTCGTCAGGATCACGGCTGTAACCTGCACGTCCCTTAAGGTAAGGTCGGCGCATAGCAAAGTCACCGTATGTAAAGTTATCGAGTGTAATCCATGGACCAATTGAGCTGTATGTAATTGTCTGAGTAATAGAAGGAACCTTGCGTCCGTCTTCAAGAACGGCTTCTACATAATATGTATGAGTTCCGTCTGTCATATCTGTAATAACAGTCTTAATTGGATTTCCGTCATAATCAAGCTCACCTGTGTTTACTTCTGAAGCAGGAGTAATTTCGAACTTGAAGAATCCAGATTCTGTAAGCGATGTTTCTTTTACAAACTTGTCATCTACATAAAGTTTGAGAGAAGAAATCTTGCCTTCAATATTAGAAGAAGCCTGACCGTAAATGTTGAAGTTACCGTTCTTGTGTTCACCGTTGAGTGGATAAAGAACATCTACTACTGCAGGCGGCTTAGACTTATCAAGGTGAATGTTACGGCTAACGTTTGTTCTGTTTCCGGCTTTATCTTCTCCAGAAAGTTCTACGTTATAGAAGCCGTCTGGTAAATCTGTAATATCAAGAGTTTCACCAATGATATTGTTGATTGGAATAGTTCTCTTAATTGCTTCCGATGTCTTTTCCATGTTACGTATTGTAATGTAGAGATCTGAAATTTCTACGTTATCGAATGCATAACCAGAGAAGAAGATTTGTCCTGTAGAAGTAGAATCATCGAGTGGGAGGTCAAGAGAAATATCCGGAGCATCGTTATCGATGTTGATCAAGCTTGAGTACAAGCCCTTAATTCCGTAATTATCTGTAATGCGTAAGAATACTACCTGAGTACCACCAGGAATTGCACGTGTATCAACTTTGTATGACCATTCTTCCTGTCCTACTGCATCGTTATAGCTGTTACCGTTATCCAAAGAAAGTTCAACCTTCATGATACCGTTCTTATCGCTTGCAACACCCGAAATTGTGATTACTTCGCGAACAGAAGTATCGATTGTAGGAAGTTCTACTGCACCCTTTGGCTCTTCCAAAGAAATGCGGAATGTTCTCTGAGCAACTTCACCCTGAACACCATTAACGTCTACTGCATAAATATAAATTGTATGCTCGTTATCTGTCATTGATGCAAGTGGTACATCAATAGAGAAGCTTGTTCCCGGTTCAGGAATCTGCTGATATTCTGCATCGTCAATCTTGTACCAGATTGTAGAAGGACCATCATCATCGTAAACAACGCCCGAAATTGTAAAGTCACGGGTGATTACCTGAAGTTCATCTGGAACGTGAATTTCTGCAACAGGAAGGTCTGACTTATTATCGATTGTGAAGTCCCAGCCTTCGATTGCTGTTCTGTTTCCGGCATCATCTGTAAAGATAAACTGCATGATATCATCAATTGGTCTTTCTTCTGTACCAACGTGAGTAAATACAAGTGGTTCAAGAGGGATTTCGCTTCGTTTTTCTTCGCGGTCCTTGCTGCCAATCATAAGATATTCGGCTTTATTGAACCATCCGTTGTCGTCTACCTTGAATACAATGAGGTTATCACCGTTTACAATATCAATTGAAAGAGGTTCAACTACGCTTACAACAGGTGGCGTTGTATCTTTAAAGGCCGCCGTTGTTACAAGAGCAGTATGACCTGCGTTATCAAATGCGCGGATATCAAGGCGGATAAGTCCGTCTTCCATATACTTAATGTCTACATCTTCGCTGAATGTTACACCAAGACCCTTTGCATCGCCCTTAAGAAGGATTTCCTGCCAGGTTTCGCCGCCGTCAAGAGAGTATTCTGCACGACGAACACCAAGAGCATCTGCAATTGTTCCCGAAAGTTTAACTGTTTCACCAAGCCAGTCATGAAGTTCTGGTGTGAGCAGGTTAAGCTGAGGAGCTTCTGAGTCTGCAAGGAAACTGATTGGTTCTGTCTTAAATACATCACCAAAGCGGTCTGTTACCTTTAATACTACATTCTTGTAAGTTCCGTCTTTTGTTGCATAAAGAGTAATGAACTTACCTTCTGTGTCAATAGCAAGTCCGTCTGTAACTCCTTCAAGTTCTGCACGGATTGGACCTGTTACATTTGCATAGAAGTTATATTTTGAACCGTCAAGAAGTACCCAGTTTGCATCATGTTCATCAAAGAAGGTTCCTACTCCGGCATAGCTGTAGATTTTTTCTTCATCATCTGTAATTTCATAAGTAGTATCACGGACAACAGTAATAGAACCTGTTACAACCTGCTGCAATGAACCGGCCTTAATTGTAATACTAATTTTATTTACACGGGCTGGAAGATTATTAAGAGGAACATCTGCAATCCAGCGTGTGCCTTCCGGTTTAGAAAGCTTAACTGCACCAGTCTGGCGCTGATCTCCACCAGGAACTTCCTCACCTGTAATTTCATAATTTACTGCACTTACTGTTGCACCAGTGTCAATGTAGAGTCTCATGTATTTAGGCTCTTTAGAAGCACCGTATGGAAGAACAACAGGCATACCGCTGAAGTATGGATTTCCGTCTACTTCAACAATATTTGCAGAAAGAGTTGGGGCTTTCTGAGCAGTATATTTAGCTGTTCCCCAGGTAAGAGGATTTGCACCTTCTACCATTTCTGTACGTGGGAATGCCTTGAAGTTTTCATCAAGCTCGCCCTGGTAAGTTGTAATTGCATAAACATCAAATGCGTCTATCCATGTAACAACTGCAGCCTTTGGAGCAGGCATTTTTCCACCTACTTCTTCAATTTCAGGAAGGTTATTGAATGCAACTGCTTTTGCAACTTTATTTCCACCGGCACTTTCGGCAATAAATTCTACTATATACATTCCCGAAGCCAATGAATATGTATCAAGATTAAGAGACCAGTTTCCGTCTGTTCCAACAGGAATACTCTGGAAGCTTTCTTCTACAGGAAGTGCAGTTACTTTTGCAACAGTTCCAGTCTTGCTGTCCATTGTCGCTTCTGCACCAATAATTCTATAGCTTAAGCCGCCTACTCCGGTTTCGCATTTTACAGAACCTGTAATTGTAAATTCTGTGTAGCGTGCTTTAATAGCCTGAGAATCTGAATAATTATTTATAAAGAGGTTTGGTAAAACGTTGTCGTTCTTAAAGATAAGAGGACGAGATTCTGCTACCTTACCCTTGTCTGTTGTAACTCTAACTACAACTGGTTCTGAAGCACCAATAGCGTTTCCTGGGAAAAGCTTAATCTGGTTTCCTTCGAGGAATGCATTTGCAAATGGAGTTTCAGGAACAATTTCTACCTTGGCAGCAGTTCCACCAATGAGGTAACCTGTTGCAGGGAAGTCCGGATTATTTATGATAGAACCATCTTCTGCAACTGTGCTGTCGTCGAACACAACAATCGGGTCATCGTTTTTAACAAGAGCAGTATTTGTTACATAGAACAAAGCCTTGTATTCTGTTGTACGGTCAATTACATCTGTAACTGTGATTCTTACAGGAACAAGTCCCTTTGCGAAGTTTGAAGTTACAGGAATTGAAACTGTATATGAAGTAAGATTTTTAAGAACTTCATCGCGTGGTTCCTGGCCGGCTACTTCAATATGAGCCTCTTTAATTCCAAGAGGAGAAGTTGCTGTTACAGAGAAGGTCTTTCCTGATTCAGGATGGATTTCCATTCCGTTTACAAAATCAACTGTTTCTTTTCCGGCAGTAACTACTCCCTGTGTAAATTCAGGAGCGGCACCTCTTGAAACAATCTGAACTGAAACAGGATTTCCTTCTACCCCGTTCTGGTCAATACCAGTAATTGTAATTTTATGATTTCCGGCAGCCAGGTCAGATGCCTTACAAAGTTCATAATAGTAAGAGCCCTTTGTCTGCTGAATAATTGGTTCATTTGAATCGAGCTGGATTTTTACAGATTCAACGCTGTCGTCATCTGTTGCAAAACCGCGGACAAATACAGGCTTATTGTCTCCTGCATAAATTTCGCCGGCAACAGGTTCTGTAATTGTTACAACAGGTTTATCATCTTCCTGATTAAGAAGAATATTCTTTGTTACTTCTACAACGTTCTTTGCACGGTCAATTGCCTTTACAGTAAACTTGCGTGATTTATCTTTAAGACCAATTGTATCTACAGTAACTGCCCAGTAAGGGTTACCAGGAACAAGTTCAAATACTCCGCTCTGATCTCCGAATGTCCATGAAAGATCTGTAACACCTACATCATCTTTTGCAAAACCGGCAACAGTGAATTTTCCGTTTACGGCATCTTCTTCCGGATAAACAATCTGAACATCAGGCTTAGTATTATCTATATAATAGAGGAATGCGTAAGCACCTTCGGAAGTTGCATTATCTACAGCCTTAAACCAGATAACAGAAGGACCATCCGGGAATTTGCGTGTATCTAATGAAATAGAAAATTCTACAGTATCGAACTGCTTTGTTTTAGAAAGTTTTACAGGAATCCAGAACTTTCCGCTGTCTACAGAATAGTAAAGTTCTTTAATTCCGTTACCATCGCTTACAGTACCTTTGAAGTTTACGTTACCACTAACAAGCTGACCCATGCCAACGTTTTCTACAGCAGTAAGAGGCTGTTTACGGTCGAGCTGCCATGTAAGCTTTACAGGTTTACTAACAACAGGTTCGTCGTTAATGTCGTAACCTGTTACTTTGATTGTATGAGGACCTTCTTCAAGGTTGTTTGTATCAAGATAATAAGACCAGAATTCGGTTCCGTCTGCTACAACTAATTTTTCATATTCGGTGCCTTCATCAAGGAGGAGTTCAACCTTAGAAACACCATCATCGTCGACACAGGTACCAACAATGTTCAAGTTGCCGACAACGCGCATGTTAGTATAAGGGTTAGTAATACCACAAATAGGCCTGTCCGATTCAGGGTCTACATACAAATTGAACGGACCTTCAATATGTTCATTACCACCAAGGTCCGAAGCCGTAATCATAATATTGTACTTAACGGCTTTTTTCTGGGTTTTTCCTTCCAGATCAAAATTCTCTTTCCAGCTGTTTACATTATCAACATCAATTTCTTCGATATCACCCTTTCCGTGAGCAAAAGAAAAGCTGCAGATACTACAGAGGAACAACAAAACGAATAAACTTTTTGAATACTTCATACTACTTTTAAAACTCCTTCTGATGAAAAAATAGTCATAGTTTATCTTTTCAATTATCGGCAGATTATGGCTCATTCTGCACAAAAATCTAGAGTCCCGAAAAAATCAAACTACAACATTTTTCCCATTGTTGCACATATATTTTACACTATAAATTGTAGAAAAGCAAAAAAAAAAGCCAGGGCGCGGTGTGATTTTTCACATAAGCGCACTGGCTTTTTCTTGTTTATTATGGATTGCTTCGCACTTCGTGCTCGCAATGACGGTTTTTAGTACATTCCGCCCATGTCCGGAGCAGGTGCAGCCGGTGCTTTTGGTTCTGGAATGTCTGTAATTGCACATTCAGTTGTAAGCAGTGTTCCTGCAACGCTTGCTGCATTCTTCAAAGCAGAACAGGTTACCTTTGCTGGGTCGATAATTCCTGCTTCAAGCATATTTACCCATTTATCAAGGCGGGCATCATAACCAATGCCCTTCTTTTCATTCTTAGCTCTTTCTGCAATTACGCTTCCGTCCAGACCGGCATTTTCTGCAATCTGGCGAATTGGTTCTTCAAGGGCGCGGCGTACAATCTTGTAGCCAACCTTTTCATCTTCGCTAAGGTCTTCAGGGATTGTTGCAAGTGCCTTGGCAGCTTCGATCAAAGCCATACCACCACCACTAACAATACCTTCTTCAAGTGCAGCGCGGGTTGCGGCAATTGTATCTTCTACGCGGAACTTTTTTTCCTTCATTTCTGTTTCTGTGTTAGCACCAACGCTGATTACAGCAACTCCACCTGCAAGCTTTGCAAGGCGTTTCTGAAGCTGTTCCTTGTCGTAAGTAGAAGTAGATTTTTCGATTGCATTCTTAATTTCGGTAACACGGTCTTTGATAGCCTTAGAGCTTCCGGCACCACCAACGATTGTTGTATTGTCCTTGTCAATTTTGATTGATTTAGCCTGACCAAGAACTTCTGTTCCGCAGGTTTCGAGCTTAAGACCAATTTCTTCGCTTACTACAGTACCACCGGTAAGAATTGCGATATCCTGCAGCATATCCTTTCTGCGGTCACCAAAGCCTGGAGCCTTAACTGCACAGCACTTGATTGTTCCACGGATTGTGTTCAATACCAGAGTTGTAAGAGCTTCGCCGTCTACATCTTCACAGATGATTACAAGGGCGCGGCCTGCATTTGCAACTTTTTCAAGGATTGGAAGAAGATCTTTCATTGCGCTGATCTTCTTGTCGTAAATAAGAACGTATGCGTCGTCATAAGCGGCTTCCATGCGTTCGCGGTCTGTTACAAAGTAAGAAGAAATGTAACCGCGGTCAAACTGCATACCTTCTACAGTGTCTACAGTCATGTCCATGTTCTTTGATTCTTCTACAGTGATAACCCCGTCTTTACCTACCTTTTCGATAGCGTCGGCAAGCATTTTACCAATTTCGGCATCGTTGTTGGCAGAAATTGTTGCAATGTTTGTAATATCGTCGGCGCCCTTTACAGGCTTTGCGTTCTTTTTAATTTCGTCAACGGCAATCTTAACAGCCTTGTCCATACCGCGTTTAATTTCGATAGGGCGCATACCGGCTGCAACGGCCTTAATTCCTTCGCGAACAAGGGCGTAAGAAAGAACTGTTGCTGTTGTTGTACCGTCACCGGCATCATCATTAGTTTTGCTGGCAACCTCGCGTACAAACTGAGCTCCCATGTTCTCATAAGGATCCTGGAGTTCAATTTCCTTTGCTACAGAAACACCGTCCTTTGTAATTGTTGGAGCACCGTACTTTTTGTCCAGCATAACCATGCGGCCACAAGGTCCCAAAGTAGTTTTTACAGCCTTTGAAATCTGTTCAACACCACTCAAAAGCTTTTTGCGAGCATCCTCGCTGAATAACAATTGTTTAGCCATTTTTTATATATCTCCTGTAATAGATTGCCGGATCAAGTCCGGCAATGACAAGTGTGTCATTGTCGGGCTCGACCCGACAATCTTTTATTTGATTAATTTCTTACTATTAAAGATATTGAAAAAAAAGCAATTCGGCAAGGAAAAAATGTAACTTTAACACCATCACCCTGTTATTTAAGTAAACCATGGTATAAAACAAAAAGCGCGCTTCTTGTATTTTAGCAAAGACTAATACAGGAGGTCTTTATGAAAAAGTTATTTTTAACAGTGGCTGCAATTTTTGCAATTGCAATTCTTATGACGGGCTGCCCGAAACCTGCGGGTGGTGATGATAACATACCAGAAAGCCGGCATGAAGTATCAGGTAAATTTGGTACATGGTCTGCACCTTACGAAGTCGGCGACATTGTATTCAGCGACGGTTCTGCAAGTCCTTATACAGATACTCTTACACTCACAGACGCACAGAAAGCTGCAGCAATTGCAGTAATTTACTACAAGGGTACAGGCTTGAATTCTGATGACAGCAACAGAATCAGGACACTTGGAGTAGGCTTAAAGCAGATTCATACTAAATGGTGTAAAGATAATGCAAGCGCCTATAGCAGAACAATCACTCCGATTATATGCACACACACAGGAACGTCTCCAAATGTAAGCTTTTCGGGCGATAAAAACGGAAGCGATAATCTTAAACAGATTGGTGATTTTTTAGTAAGCCTTAATGGTCCGGTAAATGACACAATAGTTCAGAATTCACCTGTTGCAGAAGAAAAATATCCAGGCTTTTATTTTGCAAAAAACTACAAGAATACTGCAAATAACCTGGCCGGCACAAGGTTTGAAAGCGGCTGGTATGTACCAAGCATTGCAGAATTATTTGAAATGAATACCTGCATGACAGACAGCGAAAACGGCTTTGATTTAGATGAAGCGCTTGCTTTGTGTGGAGGAAATGACAACAGAATCAGGGGTAAAACCTTTTGGTCTTCCTCTGATCATCAATATACAGAAACGCTTGCTTATTATCTGGAATTCGGCGGTACAAAAAGTTCACCACCAGTATTACCTAAAATAAATAATTATTTTGAAAAGAAAGGTGACTATTATTTTTGTGCCATTCGCGAATTCTAAAAGAAACTGGAGGATTATATGAAAAAACTATTTTTGATATTAGCTGCAATTTTTGCAGTTGCAATGATAACCGGATGTACTCAGCCGTCTAGTCCTGCTGGTGGTGGAAATGGATCGGCTGTAACAACAAAAACAATTAAAGCTGCACCAGATACTGTGGGTGATATTGTCTTAAAAAATGGAACCGCCATTGCTTACTACGACGGGCTCACATTAACCGACCAGGAAAAAGCCGATGCCATTGCAGTAATCTTTTATGCAGGTGGTGATAATGAGCTTGGAAGCAGGAAGCTTGGGGTTGGGTTGAAAGAATTCATTGACATGAGATCATTTTATGCACAAGGTTCAAACACTAAAGGAAGAAAGTCGAATGATGCAAAAGATGAGCTGAATGGATTAAATAATCAGAATATTATGGAAGATTATGATGACTTTGATTCTTCCGACGATAGTGACAATAAATACCCTGCATTTTATTGGACTGATAATTATGATGAGGAAATACCTGTACAATGGGCTGATACATCCGGTTATGGTCAGAACTGGTATGTACCGGCAATAAAAGAACTTAAAAAGCTTCTGGAACAAAGCACTATTGTGAACAAGGCATTTGCAAAAATCTCTGATACTGCGGATAAATTCCCTGAAACAGGTTATAAATCTTACTGGTCTTCTACTACTGATAATACTCCTACAAATTCAATTTCCCAGGAAATGTATGAAAATGCATATTACTTTATATTAGAACCTCAGGCTTCTACAAAAGTACAGGGACCTTTATCTATTAAAAAAGAATCTGCTTTGGCTGTTCGTGCTGTTCATACCTTCTAATTCCTCATCTTACACGCGAAACCTCTCCTTTCGAGCGTTTCGCGTGTAAAAATTGACTTAAAAAAGTGCAAAATACACGCGAAATGAGGAGAATGTTGATTTTCGCGTGTAAAATCAGGAGAAACATACCCCAAAATCCTTGAATTTTACACGCGGAATTCATTAAACTCGTGATTCCGCGTGTATCTGTCTCAAAATCGCCTATAAAAATCAGTTAAAGCCGGGCGTTGCGCAACATCATCAACTTAAGCCTAAAAGGACGGTTTTAGATTGCAAGCAAATTTGTTTGCTTTGTTAAACTGTCTTTTTTTTGATTTCGACTTCCGGACTGGTAAGGTATATTTTGAAATTTCTGATTGTAGT
>JAGCDP010000002.1 GCA_017651065.1 Treponema sp. | reverse complement strand
TTCCAGGGACTGCTTCCACGTATCTACCAGATTGTAGAAGAAATCAACCGCCGTCTTGTAATTGAACTGCGCCAGAAGTTCCCTAATGATTATTACAAGCACGAGCACATGGCAATCATTCACAACAACATGGTTTACATGGCCTGGATGGCAATTCATGCCTGCTTCAGCGTAAACGGTGTTGCTGCCCTTCATACAGAACTTTTGAAAACTGCAGAGCTTAAAGACTGGTATGCAATTTATCCTCAGAAGTTCAACAATAAGACAAACGGTATTACTCAGCGCCGCTGGCTTTTGAATGCTAACCCTCGCTTAAGTGACTTTATTACAACTCGTATTGGTCACGGCTGGGAAAAAGATTTGAAGAAGCTTAAGGAACTCGAAAAGTTTGCCGATGACGATGCTTCTCTTGAAGAACTTATTAAAATCAAAATGGAAAACAAGCAGGAGCTTGCAGACTTCCTTAAGCATACTCAGAATGAATTCCTTGATCCTGATTCAATCTTTGATGTTCAGGTAAAGCGTCTTCATGAATACAAGCGCCAGCTGCTCAACGTACTTCACATTATGTATGAGTACAACCGCCTTGTAGAAAATCCTGATTATGACCCTCCTGCACGTACATTCATTTTTGGTGCAAAGGCTGCAAGTGGTTACCGCCGTGCAAAAGCAATCATCAAATTGATTAATACAGTTGCCGACAGAATTAACAACGACCGCCGCGTTCGTGGAAAGATTCGCGTTGTATTCGTAGAAAACTACCGTGTTTCTGTTGCAGAAAAAATCTTCCCTGCAGCAGATGTTTCAGAACAGATTTCTACAGCCGGCTACGAAGCTTCTGGTACTTCAAACATGAAGTTCATGGTAAACGGTGCTTTGACACTTGGAACTATGGACGGTGCAAATATCGAAATTTTTGAAGAAGCAGGAAAAGAAAACGGCTTTGTATTCGGTCTTTTGACAGAAGAAATCAAAAAGATGGAAGCAGAGCATACTTATAATCCACAGGAATATCTTGACTGTAATCCTGCTTTGTCCAAGGTTGTTGAACAGCTTGTAGATGGAACTTATGATCCAACTCACCAGCTTTTCAAAGAGCTTCACGACTCTCTTGTTTACGGTGTAGAAGGTCAGCGCCCTGATGTTTACTACGTTCTCGCCGACTTTGATTTGTACTGCAAGGCACAGGATAAAATTGCCGCTGCCTATACAGACAAGAAAGCATGGGCCCGCAAGGCACTTATCAACATTGCCAATTCCGGCAAGTTCTCGAGTGACCGTACAATCGAAGATTACGTAAGGGATATCTGGAAGCTGGATAAGCTGGTAATTAAATAAGAGATTGCCACGTCGCTGCGCTCCTCGCAATGACGTGGGTTGGGGTCCCTGAGCTTGTCGAAGGGCAAAAGGCTGTACCGTGAAAGTACAGCCTTTTTTTTATAATTTTTTGTTTTACATATTGACAAAAATCGTAAAAATGTCAAAATAAAGGTAATTACTACTTATAAGGAGATTTCTACCCCATGATTCATTACGTTTTTGACAAAACACTTCCAAAAAATCTTCCACTCTTACTTAAAAAGCGTGCAGAAGAATATCCTGATATTAAACTTCAGGCATATAAAAATGCTGCCGGAGAATTTGAATATTCAAGTTACTCACGAGTTTACAACGAAGTAATCTGCCTTGCTGCAGCTCTTTCAAAGCTTGGTGTAAAAAAAGGTTCAAATGTTGCTTTGATTTCTGATAACCGCCGCGAATGGCTTCTTACAGACCAGGCAATTCAGTCGCTTGGTGGAGCAGATGTTCCTCGTGGCTGCGATTCTATGGGTAATGAAATCCGCTTTATTATTGATTTTGCAGACTGTGAAATTGGATTTTTTGAAAATATCCGTCAGCTCGAAAAAGTAATGGAAAAACCGGAAGAAACTCCAAAGCTGCGTACAGCAATTCTTTTTGACAAACCGGAACAGGCTCCTGAAAACTGTCCTTTTGAAATTCTTTATTTTGAAGATGTAATGCAGAACGGAAAGAATATTTATAAAGAAAACTCCTTTAATGTTCAGGCCGAAATTGAAAACACAATGCGTCAGATTGAAGCCGATGATGTTTGTACAATCATCTTTACTTCTGGTACAACAGGAACTCCAAAGGGTGTAATGCTTACACACAACAACTTTATTTCTGAGCTTTCTGTACTTATTCCTTTCCTTCCTTCGCAGCCTGGAAACTGGTGGCTTACAATTCTTCCGGTATGGCACATTTTTGAACGCCTTATTCAGTATGTAGCAATTTATTTTACAAACGGACTTGCTTACTCAAAGCCAGTTCCTTCTATTCTTCTTGCAGACCTTGCAGTTATAAGACCTCACTGGATGTGTGGTGTTCCTCGTCTTTGGGAAGCACTTGCAAGTGGTGTTCATAAAGCAATGAAGAAAACAGGCGGAATTAAATTCAAGCTCTTTAATTTCTTTGTTGGAGTAGGCGACAAATATAACAACTGCAAAAACCTTGTATGCGGTTATGTTACACAGATTAAAAAACGCAGCCGCTTCTTAGATTTCCTTGTTGGAATTATTCCTATGATTCTTTTGTGGCCGCTTTACAAGCTTGGAAACGCACTTGTATTCAAAAAGATTCAGGCAAAATTTGGTGGCAGACTTAAGATTGCAATTTCTGGTGGCGGATCGCTTCAGCGTACAACAGAAAACTTCTATCACAGCGTAGGTCTTAACCTGCTCGAAGGCTACGGTCTTACAGAAACAGCACCGGTTATCAGCTTCAGATATCATAAATGTCCTCGCCCTGGTTGTGTAGGAGTTATCTTCCCGACTTTTGAAGTTAAGATTGCAAAAGAAGTACATGGTGTAATTGTTACAGACGAAAACGGAAAGCCTGTAGAAGTTGGACCTGGACAGAAAGGTATTATTCTTGCAAAGGGTTCACAGGTTATGAAGGGTTACTACAAACGCCCAGACCTTACAGAAAAAGTTATAGACAAAGACGGCTTCTTCAATACTGGTGATATCGGACTTCTTACATGGGATAAGGAAATTAAGATTACCGGTCGTGCAAAAGATACAATCGTTCTTCTTGACGGTGAAAACATTGAACCTGCCGTTATTGAAAATGAACTTTGCACAAGTCCGTTTATCGAAAGTGCAATTGTACTTGGACAGGATCAGAAATTCCTTGCTTCACTTATTGTTCCTTCAAAAGAAGCTGTAATTCAGTACGCACAGGACAATGGTCTTGATTTTTCTGATTACGAAAAACTGCTTCATACAGAACAGATTAAAGATTTGATTTACAAAGAAGTAAATACAAAAGACAGTCCTTCAAACGGCTTTAGAACCTGCGAACGCATTGCAAAGATTGCATTGCTTCCTAACAGCTTTAAGGTTGGAGAAGAACTTTCTGCAAAGCAGGAAATGATGCGCTTTAAGATTGTTGAGAAATACGCTGCTCTGATTGCAACATTGTTCTAAAACAATCACATAGTGTCAGAGATTTACTGCCAGCGAGCGAGATGGACGAGTATGAATCTCGCTCACCGTCAGCAAATCTCTGCCACAGAGTTATTCTTAAAACTAAATTTCGTTTCAGCCAATACTACAGCAACAAATATCAATACACATCCTATACCCATTCTAAGTGTAAGTTTTTCGTGTAGGAATAGTGTACTGAACAAAACTCCAAACACAGATTCGAAACTCAAAAATAATGACGCAAGGGATGACTGAACGTATTTTAATCCTATGTTTTGCAGGCTGAAGCATAGCATGGTGCTTAAGAGGCCAAGGTAACACATGGAAAGAATTACGCGTGGGTTTTGCATACCGGCTGTTGGAAAAGCTCCGTCATACAACGGTGCAAAAATCCAGCCAAGAACTGCGCACACTACAAATTGAAGCAGAGTCAAAAACAAAGTGTCGTCACCCTGTTCGTTGTATTTGGCAGTCCAGATAATGTGCAGAGCGTAAAAAAGTCCGCAGACAAGTGTGAGTGCATCGCCTTTGTTCAGGCCTGCAGTGTCACCGGTACCAAGCGCAAGCAGACCAATTCCTGTCATAGAAAGTATTGCAGCAACAAATACATACCAGCCCGGGCGTTTTTTATAAAGTATCCACGAAATGAGTGGAATAAGAATAACGTAAACAGTTGTTAAAAATGCGTTTTTTCCGGCAGTCGTATAGTCGCAGCCTATTGTCTGAGTTGTATATGCTGTAAAAAGGAATATTCCTGTAAGAAGGCCATGGCGAATGTAGCGGGCATCCATCTGCCGCCACTTTTTTATAAAAATGAGTCCCATTACAACTGCTGCCATAGAATAGCGGATTGCTATCATATAAACGGCGCCAATATAATCAAGGCTGTCTTTTACAACAACAAAGGCAAAACCCCAGATTGCAGCTGTTAAGACAAGACCAAAGCTTGCAAGTATTGAAGTAGTTTTTGAATTCATAAAGCGAATTCTAATGGGAGGAGGGAGCCTCGTCAAGCCTTGACACATAATTCGGGGGGGGGTAATATAGAAGAAAATATTAAAAAAGAGGTATTTCTATGAAAAAAAACAAATTATGGCTTGCTGCAGTTTGCCTTGCAATCTGTGCATTTATGAACATTTCTTGTGCAAGTACTAACTTTGCAGAACCAGAAAAATTTCAGGATCAGTCTTATAAGTTGACTTCAATCAACTTCATGTCGGACATCTCAATTACATCAAAAGACGATGCTGTAATCTTTTTTGAAAACTTTCCTGTTGAAGCTTTAAAGTCTGCCCTGCTCGAAAATTATAATATTGATTTAGATGAGAATATTTTTGATAAGGAAAAGCTTGCTGATAATCTTGTAGCCCTGGTTTCAAAGAAAGAATCCGGTGAAGAAACTATTCTTGGCTGGTCATTGAGTGATCCTCAGGCTCGTGTTGCAGATGCAGATGAAATCATCAAGAAGTACAAGAGAAATGCCAAAATTTCTGAAGAAGATCTGGCTGCTATTAATGAAGTTTACAACCACATTGCAACTCTTGATGTAAAACTTTTTACCCAGATGTCAAATACAACAAAAGGTTTATCAATGCTTGTAAATCTCATAAATAATTATAATGAGGTTATGCCTTACGCTTATGTAGATGAATACTGGACACCAGTTCATGTAATAGCCGATAAGTCTACAGCTGCTAAAGTAGGTTTTTCTAGTGCTATCAAACCAGCTTATATAATTATTGATAATCAGATTATTACTTTTGCAGCATATGCAAAGGATAATTCTGCAGACAAAGAAGGCGTTTATATTGATTCTGGAAAGCAGGTTACAATTGTTACAACAGTAAACGACCCTGGCGTATTTATGCTTTATGATCCGGTAACTTTCTATAGCAGAAAAATTGAAACTACTTTTGAAGCTAATAAAACTTACTCAGTAAAGCATAAGGTAACAAACCGCATGTCTACTATAAGTAACTGGGATGTTGAATTTTCTTTTGAATAAAGATATCTGTCAGAGCATATCTTGAAAACATCCCTATAAAATGATATTTTAAACTCCTATTCTATATAATAGGAGTTTTTTTATGAAAAAAATCATATTACTTGCTGCAGCACTTGCACTTGTTGCAATTACTGGCTGTAAAAAATCAACAGTAGATATTAAGGGAGTTTCAGACCTCGCCGGTAAGAGAATTGGTGTTCAAACTGGAACTACAGGTGAACTTTTTGTTCAGGAAGAAGTAGAAAACGCTAACTGTGTTTCTTTCAAGAGCGGTATTGATGCTGCTTTGGACCTTAAGAATGGTGCAATTGATTGTGTTGTTCTTGATGAACTTCCTGCTCAGGAAATTGTAAAAAAGAATCCTTCTCTTAAGATTATCCGCGATCCATATTTTGCAGAAAACAAAGAAGAATATGCAATTGCCGTTAAGAAGGGTAACTCAGCACTCCTTTCAAAAATTGATGAAACAATCAACGCAATGAAAAAGAACGGCGATTATGAAAAGCTCGTAAACGCATTTATGCCAGCAGACGGAAACATTCAGATTCCTGCAAGCGAAGCAACAAGCGGTGAAACTGTAGTACTTGGTACAAACGCTGCTTTCCCTCCATTTGAATATGTAGAAGGAAAGAAGATTGTTGGTTTTGATATTACAATGGGCGAAAGAATTGCAAAAACTGCCGGAATGAAACTCGAAGTTCTTGATATGGCATTTGACAGTCTTATTCCTGCTCTTCAGGCCGGAACAATTGACTTTATTGCTGCCGGTATGTCTGTAACAGAAGAACGCAAAAAGAACGTTGACTTCTCTGTTCCATACTTCGCTTCTGAACAGGTAATTATAGTTCGTAAGTAATAAAGATTGTCGGGTCAAGCCCGACAATGACATGTCATCCTCGGGCTTGACCCGGGGATCTTTAATAGGATTCGTTTAATGTTATCAAAAATAGGCCGTTCAATCTATGACACAATGATTGCCGGTGACAGCTACCTGCTTATCCTCGAAGGCTTGGGAATTACTATTCTCATAGCAATCTGTGCTATTCTTATTGGTACAGTCATTGGTTGTATTCTGGCCTTAATGAAAATCTCGGACAGCAAGATTCTCCGTGGAATTGCAAATGCATATACAACAATTCTGCGGGGTATCCCTCTTGCTACCCAGCTCATGATTTTCTATTTTGTAGTATTTGCTCCTCTTCATCTTCCGCGACTTTTAGTTGCAATCATTTCGTATGGTTTGAACTCCGGTGCCTACTGTACAGAAATTTTCCGCGCCGGAATTCAGGGAGTAGATAAGGGGCAGACAGAAGCAGGACGTTCCCTTGGCTTGAGTAAATGGCAGACACTTTTTAAGATTGTCCTTCCACAGGCTGTAAAAGCGTGTCTTCCTACTTACACAAGCGAATTTATTGTTCTTATAAAAGAAACCTCTGTTGCAAGCTTTATTGCTGTCCGCGATATGACAAAGGCCGGAGATATGATCCGTAATGCAACCTACAATGCATGGATTCCTCTTTTAACCTGTGCCGTAATTTATCTTATTCTTACTGTAGGTCTTACAAAGATTTTTGGTAAGCTCGAAAAAAGGATGGCAAAGAGTGACAGATAATACATTAATTGAAGTTAAAAATCTTAAGATAAGTTTTGGCGATCTTCATGTAATTAAGGATTTGTCTACCAGCATTAAGAAGGGCGAAAAGATTGTAGTAATTGGTCCTTCTGGTTCCGGTAAAAGTACATTCCTGCGCTGTTTGAACAGACTCGAAACTCCAGACAGCGGCTCAATTATTTTTGAAGACAACGATATGACCGACCCTAAAACAAATCTTGACGCCTGCCGCCAGAAAATGGGAATGGTTTTTCAGCATTTTAATCTTTTTCCTCATCTTACTGTAACTGAAAATATCACTCTTGCTCCGGTGCAGCTGGGACTAAAAACCCCTGAAGAGGCCCGTGCAGAAGCAATGAAGCTCTTGGAACGCATAGGCTTGCCCGAAAAAGCAGACGTATATCCTTCTACTTTGAGTGGCGGCCAGAAGCAGCGTATTGCAATTGTTCGTTCTCTTGCCATGCACCCGGATGTTATGCTCTTTGATGAACCAACCTCCGCCCTTGATCCCGAAATGGTTGGCGAAGTTCTTGAAGTAATGAAGGACCTTGCAAACGAAGGCATGACTATGGTTGTAGTAACTCACGAAATGGGTTTTGCCCGCGAAGTTGCAGACCGTGTTATGTTTATGGACGGGGGTTACATAGCAGAAGAGGGTAGCCCGGAAGATATTTTCCAGAATCCAAAATGCGACCGCCTTAGACAGTTTTTACGGGCAGTTCTATAATATTTTCCTTCCCTTTTAGTAACTATTTCATTATCTTAAAAGTTATATTATTATATTGACAATGAAGTAAAATATTTGTATTATTGTATTACATAACTAATACAATAATACTATGCTATTAATTGTACTGAAAAAAGGAGTGAAATCAGTATGTCAGTTATCACACTTGAAAATGTCCACAAAACCTATCCTCTTGGAAAGCAGCGTGTAGAAGCTGTAAAAGGGGTTAGTTTTAGCGTAGAAAAGGGCGAGTTTGCCGCAATTTCAGGACCTTCCGGTTCCGGTAAATCTACTATTCTTAATATGGTAGGCCTTATTGACCTTCCAACTTCCGGAAAAATCATCATTGACGGTGTAGATGTTTACGACGGTTTTAATCTTGAAAACACCGAGCTTGATGCCGGCCGCTTAAACAACTACAACGAAAAGAAAAATAAAAAGATCAAAACAACTGTTCCTAATAAACTGGATAAAAGAATTACAGGACTCCGCCGTTCAAAGCTGGGCTTTATTTTCCAGACCTTTAACCTTATTCCGGTTTTGAATGTTTACGAAAATATTGAATTCCCTCTTTTGCTTGAATCAAAAAACAAGGACCTTGCCTGCCCGGTAGATTCCTTTACAAAAAAGCAGAAGGAAGAATGGATTCACTATCTTATGGAAAAAACCGGCCTTACAGACTGGGAAAAGCATAAGCCGAGTGAACTTAGTGGTGGTCAGCGCCAGCGTGTAGCAATTGCCCGTGCTCTTGTTACAAAGGCTCCGGTAATTCTTGCCGATGAACCTACCGCAAACCTTGACTCTGTAAACTCTGCCCAGATTCTTTCTTTGATGAAGGATTTGAACCGCGACCCTGAGCTGCAGACAACCTTTATTTTTTCAACACACGATTCGCGCATTGTAGATATGTGTGATCACGTAGTTCATATTTTTGACGGTAATATTAAAGAAGATGAGCACAAGGCCGGCTCTGATGTATACAATATGGAGTCTAAATAATGAAAGAAATATTTAAGCTTGCCTTGCGAAACCTTAAAGAGCACAAGTCCAAGACAATTATTATTGCCTGCTTTCTCATCTTTGGTGTAGCAATCGTTATATTAGGCAATTCATTCCTGGAATCTGTAAATCGGGGCCTTGAAAAAGACTTCCGCACAAATTACACAGGAGATATTGCCATTGGTAAAAATCCCGAACAGGGATACATGAATGATATTTTTGGTTCAACTCCAACCACTATTACAACAGATATTTCGCAGCTGCCTGCAATTCCGGACCTTGATAAGGTAGAAGAAATTATTGATCAGACAGAAGGAATCAAGAGCAGAACAAAAATTATTTCGGCTCAGATACTTGTTGCTTATGGTGTAGAAATGGATTTGTCAAACCTTCAGGACCGCGATGATCTTGGTTTTGATGACCTGCCAATTTCCATGCTTTTTGCCGGCGAAGATGGCAGCTACTGGAACACCTTCCCAAGCGTAAACTTTATAGAAGGAACTTATCCGGCTCCAGGTACCAACGAAATTATGATTGATACCCGTGTTAAAAAAGCTTATGAATCTTTGTACAGCCGCGAGCTTCATATTGGCGACACAGTTTTGTGTGCAGGTGCCAACTCTTCTACAACGCTGAGGGAAGCTAAAGTTGTTGGTGTATTTAATCCGCCAAACGAAAATTCTGCCATGTTCCAGATTGTTTATTGTGATCCTGATTTTGCCAGAGGCTTTGCAGACCTTACTTACGCATCAAACTTTGAAAACGTAATTCCGGATTCTATTGATCTTACAATCAATACTCTTGACGAAGATGATTTGTTCTCTTCTTTTGATGATGACCTTTTTGCAATTGATGATACTTCTGCCGCTTTTGTAGGAAGTGGTATAGAAGACTTTGATTCAATTCTTGGAGACACAAGTCTCCGCGACGAGCTCAACAAAACAGACGAAGGTGCCTGGCATTATATTCTTATGAAGGTAAATAATCCGTTGCAGACTAAGGCTATCATTGCCGAGCTTAATCAGAAGTTCAAAGAAGCAGGTCTTGATGTCTATGCCATGGACTGGAAAAAAGCAGCAGCTTCTTATTCAGATTCTGTAGAAGGAATTGGACTTGTATTCAACATCCTTATTGCAATTTTAGCAATCGTAGTATTCATCATCATTATGAACACAATGATTGTTTCTGTAATAGAAAGAACCGGCGAAATTGGAACCATGCGTGCAATTGGTGCCGAAAAGAAATTTGTACGCAGGCTTTTTGTGAGCGAAACCTTTATGCTCACATCTATTTCTTCTGTGCTTGGAATAATACTTGCCGCAATAATAATGGTAATCTTTAATTCGCTCAACATTACCATTACAAACTCTATTGCAAAAATGATTCTTGGTGGCGGCCTGCTGCGCTTCTCACCAACTCTTGGAATCATTCTTACAACAATCATCATAGCGGTAGGCGGAAGTTTAATCAGTAATCTTTATCCGGTTTCTTCTGCCCTTAAGATTACACCGCTCAAAGCATTAAATCACGGAGGCGACTAATGAAAGGTTCAATAAATTTTTCACTTAAAAATCTTACAAGACAAAAAAGACGAAACGCAGTTTTAGTTGTTGCCATTGCCTTTGGATTTTTTGTAGTAACAGCAATAGACGGACTTACAACAGGTCTTGTTGGTAACCTTGAAAATCAGATTACCCAGCTTGTCGGCGGAAACGTAATCTGCGAGGGTCTTGAATGGATTCCTCCTTCTACAGAAAACGGTAAGGCCCAGATTGTAAACATTGTCCGAGACAGAAACTATGTCAAAGACCTTGTAGATGAGCTTGGAATTAAATATGACTATTATTCCTGCTTTACAATGTCCGGCGGTCAGATTATTTTCAACGGAAAAAAATCTATAGTTCAGGTTTATGGCCGCGACCTTGACGAAAAGCATCTTCGCGATTCCATGCAGCTTGTAAGCGGAACAATAGATTCTTCAATTCCAAACGGACTTATTATAAGCGATAAGATTGCAAACTCTATGAATCTTCAGGTAGGGGATGATGTAATTTTTACAACCTCTACTGTTTACGGACAGGGCGCCGTTGCCGATATGAAGATTGCTGCAATCATGAAGTCTAACAGCTTTGTAAATACAATGCAGTCTTACTGTGATATTGAAGATTTAAACAGAATTGTAGAAATGCCCGAAGGTTCATATTCTATGTTCTCACTTTATCTTCGCGACAAAAATCAGCAGACAAAAGCTGCCGTTGCCCTGGAAAACAGAATCCGCCAGGATGCAGAAAAGGATCCGGAACTTAACGTAACCAGCCGTGTTCAGGCTATGAAGACAAACCCGACAAATATCGGTATGGGTATTGAAAAACAGGTAGACAGCCGCAAACCGGAAAATGAGTGGAAGGGCGTAATGTACGCCATAGAAACTCTTTACGACGAGATTCCTCAGATTAAAACAGTAATGAATATTGTTCACATAGTTGCAACCACAATTCTTATTGTAATTCTGCTTATCGTAATGATAGGTGTTGCTAACACTTACCGAATGGTTTTGTATGAACGTATCCGCGAAATTGGAACCATGCGGGCTCTTGGAATGACCGGTAAAGATACAAAAAAAGTATTTACCAGCGAAGCAGTTATGCTTTGTATAATCGGAGCTGTAGCAGGCCTTATTCTTGCAATTATTGCAATGGGAATTATTCATCTTATTCCTGTCAGTAACGAAGCCTTGTCGCTTTTTCTGGAAAAGGGACATTTCTCATTCAAAGTTTCTGTTGGAACTGTTATACTTCAGTATGTACTGCTTATTGTGCTTACTTCATGGGCCGTACGTGGCAGCGCCAAAAAAGCCGCCCAGCTCAGCCCTGCCGAAGCATTGAGAACTATTAAGTAATGGAGGAAATTATGAAAAAAATAATATCAACCCTGTGCCTGTCGCTTATTCTGGCAGCCACTGCTTTTGCCCAGGTTTCTGCCGCAGACACCGAAAAGGCATTTAAAATCCTGGAGGCAACCGACGATGTTCTTGCCTATCACGGAGATTATTCTGCAACTGTTTCTCTTTTAATAGAAAAACCAAATAAGCCAAAGGAAAGTGTTCAGTATAAAATTTTTGAACGCACAGATAAAAAACTTATGACTTTAGTTCAGCTTTTCCCCGAAGCAGACAAGGGTAACGGCTTTTTGCGCGACGGAGACAACATCTGGGCTTATGACCCAATCAGCCGCAAGTTCAGTCATACTTCTATAAAAGAATCTCTTGGTAATTCAGATGTAAGTCTTGATGATATTGAACAGGACGAAAACACCTGGCGAATTAATTATGACATTGCAGCTATTGAAGAAGGTCTTCTTGGCAAACAGGAAGTTTACATCATCACTATTACTGCAAAAACAAATGAACCTCAGTATGCAAGATCAAAGCTTTATATCCGCAAGGATATGAACCTTATCCTCAAGTACGAAGATTTTTCGGGTTCAGGCCGTCTTATGCGAACAACCCTTATGCCAAAATATGCCAAGGTACCATCCGGCTATGTTCCAACACAGATTATAGTAAAGGATGAATTAAACCCCGGCGAAAATACAACCCAGGTAATTTCGGAACTGACCTTTGACAAATTGCCGGACCGTATTTTTACAAAAGCATATCTGGAAGGACTTAACTAGGAGCTTTTATGAAAAAAACTTTCTTAATCCCTCTTGTTTTATTATTGGCAATCGGAACTCTAACCGCTCAATCCGACGAAGACCTTTTTGGCAGCGATGATGACCTCTTTGGCGGAGATGATTTTCTTATTGAAGAAGTAGAAGATGTTTCTGCAAAGACAGATCTTAGTAAAGGTATCCTTTTTGATAACGGCAGCGTAAAAATTGGAGGAAGTCTTTCGGCTTCTGCATCACTTTCTACAACCCTTTATCAAAAAGATACAGAGTTTCTGGATAACCTTAAAGCTTCTTCTCTGACACCAAGTCTTTCTTCAAGCATAACACTGGATGCACGCCCAAATCAGGATCTGCGTCTTTTTTCACGCTTTAATTTGAGCTATCCTTTTACCGGTAATGTTTTAAATGTAAAAGAAATGTTCACCGACTTTAATGCCGGCGACTATGTTTCTTTCCGTTTTGGTCTCCACACCGTTACCTGGGGAACTGGTCTTTTTTACAGCCCTGTAAGCGACATGATTAATACTTCTTCTATTGATCCTGAACACAGAGACGAACAGGTAGATGGAAGTCTAAATCTGCGAACCCTCATTAATATTCCGGGAACTATGAACAATCTCTGGTTTTATGTTATTCCGGATAAAGGAACCTGGCAGGCCCGCGATACAGCCCTTGCAGTAAAAGGTGAATTTGTTGCAGGCGGCTGGGAGCTTGGAGCCGGTGCTTTTTATAAATACAACACCGCTCCCCGCGCAATGCTTACCGCTTCGGGCAGTATAAAAAAATGGGCACTTTTTGGCGAAGCTGTTTACCAGTACGGCAGCGACCGTGAATGGCTGGAGAATGCCGGCTTTAGCGACAAAAAAAGCGTCATCAAAGCAACTGCCGGTTTTATGCGAAGCTGGGAAGACCCGAATATAAGTCTGCTTGCCCAATATTACTTTGATGGCAATGATTTTGATGCGTCTTCCGTCGAAGATTTGATGTTTTATACTTCAGATAAAAGCCTTGTACCTATGTGGCTTAATGAATACAGAACAAAAGGACATAATATTGCTTTGTCTTTAGGATTCTCAGAATTATTTGGTAATAAAGATTTATCTTTTTCTTTGTTAGGATTAGCTAATCTTACTAAGCCAAAACTTGTTTCCTCTGATAGTCCATATCTTGCGATTCCAGCTGTTTCTGATGCAATAGAAACTATAAAAAACTTCTGTCCTCGTGGAATCTTTTCTGCAATGCTTAACTATTCATTTAGTAAGAATGCATCAATGGGCTTTGGTCCATACATTACAGTAGCCGACTGGAAAAAAGTACCAACAGTTGCAATGAAAATTGACTTCAAGCTTGGTGGCGGAAAATTTTAACGTCATTGCGAGGAGCGAAGCGACGTTGCAATCCAGTTAATTGAATGTATTTTAATTCCTGGATTGCCACGCTTCGCTCGCAATGACGTATACAATTGGAGCATTAATGTTCACCCATATATTCTTTGATTTAGACGGAACGCTCACAGACCCGGCACAGGGAATAACAAATTCGTTTATTCATGCGCTGAAATATTTTGGTCTTGAGATTCCGTCTTACGAAGAATTATGCAAACTCATAGGCCCGCCGCTTCCCTACAGTTTTGAAAGTACCTTTGGCTTTGACCACGACAAGGCAATGGAAGCAGTTGCAAAATACCGCGAGTACTTTTCTACAAAAGGCCTTTACGAAAACAAAGTCTACGACGGAATTCCGGAACTCCTGCAATCGCTCAAAGAAAAGGGCAGACATCTTGTAGTAGCAACCTCCAAACCCGAAGAATATTCCATAAAAATAATAGAACACTTTAACCTTTCAAAATATTTTGATTACGTCTGCGGCAGCAACATGGACGAATCTCGAAGCAAAAAAGAAGAAGTAATTGCCTATGCCTTACAGCGCTGCGGTTTAGTTGAATCAGACAAACCCCGCGTCCTCATGATAGGCGACCGCCTCCACGACATAGAAGGCGCCAAAAAGAACGGGCTTAAATCATGTGGTGTATTATTCGGCTACGGTTCCCGCCAGGAACTCGAAGACGCCGGCGCGGATTATATCGTAAAGGATGTAATAGACCTACATAAAGTAATCGAATAAAGAAAAGACGCGGAGCACACTCGCGTGAGAATTACAAGTGAGCACATGTCATTGCGAGGAGCGAAGCGACGTGGCAATCCACTTCGCAGAATGCATTTTAATATCTGGATTGCCACGCTTCGCTCGCAATGACGAAGTTATTTAAACAATTCCAGCGCATATCTTACGGTATCCATTGCATCTTTACCATAAAAGTCAGCGCCAATCTTATCTGCATATTCCTGTGTCATAACCGCACCGCCAACGCATACTTTTGCCCATGGACATTCCTTACGCAGCTGCTTGATTGTTTCTTCCATTGCGGCAACAGTTGTTGTCATAAGTGCAGAAAGGCCAACCAGTTTAATCTTGTCTTTCTTACAGGCTGCAACTACGGTTTCTGGTGGTACGTCTTTTCCTAAATCTATAACGTCAAAGTCATAATTCTGCAAGAGGACTTTTACAATGTTTTTTCCAATATCGTGAATGTCGCCTTTTACGGTTGCAATTATAACCCTGCCTTTTGTCTGGCCTTTTTTACCGGACTTTTCCATAAAGCTGCGAATCTCTCCAAAGGCTTCTTTTGCTGCGTCTGCGGCCATAAGCAATTGAGGCAGATACATCTTCTTTGCTTCAAACTGCTTGCCAACATAATCAAGTCCTGGAATAAGATGATTGTTTATTATTTCCAACGATTCTGTTGTTTTGAGAAGCTCGCGGGTTGCAGCGGCTGCATCGTTTTTTAGACCTTTGATGATGGCGGTTTTCAAAGGGGATTTATTTTGCCCTTCGACAGGCTCAGGGACCCCGGATGCCCCTGTGGTCCCTGAGGCTCTCGAAGGGCCACCATCAGATCCAGCCGGGGTATTAGGGGCAGAGCCCCTAGGCGAAGGGGTAGGCGAAGACTGTAAGGCTGAGCCGAGGGGAAGGCTTTCCCCTACCTTATTAATCCACTCAATATATCCCGCGCAATTTTCATCAAGCCCAAGCAAAAGGCTCGTCGTATACCAGGCCTTCTTCATCTCAAGCTGCAGCGGATTCATAATTGCGGCAGAAAGCCCGTTTTGCATGGCCATGGTGAAAAATGCAGAAGTAACAAACTCGCGGTTAGGAAGCCCAAAGGAAACGTTAGATATGCCTAACGAAGTATTACCGCCTGCTTCAAAAATGCCGCGCACTGTTTCAAGAGTTGCAAGTCCTGCCTGTGAGTCTGAACTAACTGCCATGGCAAGAGGGTCAATTATTATATCTTTTTTTGCAATTTCGTAACGGGCTGCTTCCTTGTAAATTTTCTGGGCAATTTTAAGTCGGTCGCTGGCCTTTGCAGAAATTCCTTTTTCATCAAGTGTAAGACCAATCACAACACCGCCATATTTTTTTACAAGGGGAAAGACTGCATCCATAATTTCTTTTTTGCCGTTTACAGAATTGATGAGGGCCTTTCCGTTATAGCGACGCAGGGCTGCTTCCATTACCTTTGCAGAAGAAGTGTCAATCTGGAGGGGTAAATCTGTAACTGCCTGGAGCTCTGTCATTACGCGCACCATCATTTCTTTTTCGTCAATTTCGGGCAGGCCTACATTTACGTCGAGAACCTGAGCCCCTGCTTCTTCCTGTTCAAGGCCCTGATGAATAATGTAATCTATATCATTGTTGCGCAGGGCTTCCTTAAACTTTTTCTTACCTGTTGGGTTTATGCGCTCGCCGATCAAAACACATGGTACTCTGCTGCCGTCTGGTGCATATCCAAAGCAAACTGTTTTTGTGTTTGAACTTATAATACAAGTCTGAGGAATCTTTTCTGCAGGAAGTGGAGTGCGCTGCTTTACAGTTTTTTTCATAAGTGCAATGTATTGCGGGTTAGTTCCACAGCAGCCGCCAAGTATTTTATATTGTGCACTCGGAACTGCGGCAATTTGTTTCATTGCCTGAACAAATTCTTTTGTATTAACATCAAAAACTGTTTTACCGTCTATTACTTTTGGAAGTCCCGCATTAGGATTTATAATTACAGGGATGCTTGCTGCTTTGCAAAGGCGTTCAACTGCGGGAAGCATTTCTTTTGGACCAAGGCTGCAGTTTACACCGGCGGCTGCAACACCTAGTCCTTCGAGCATTGCAATCATTGTTTCCGGAGTAGAACCGCTAAGAGTTCTGCAGTCGGCATCGTAAACGTTTGTAACTAAAATAGGGTAGTCGGTGCCTGTTTTTTCCATTAATTCCTTTGCGGCAATTATGGCGGCTTTTGTTTCATAACCGTCGTTCATTGTTTCTATAAGAATACAATCGAAGGCCTGTGATTTTTCCTGGGCGCATTTGAATGCTGTCTGGAATGTTTTTTTGTATAAGGTAATGCAGTCTTCAAAATCAAGGTCGCCCATTGGTTTAAGAAGCTTTCCTGTAGAAGAAATATCAAATGCAATAAAAAGATTTTTATCTTCGGCCGATTTTTTTGCACGGGCGCGAGCTTTGTTAGCATTAACTAACGCAGCAGAAATTATTGCTTTAAGATTAAGCGGGAACTTTGTTATAAAGGCTCCGAAGGTATTTGACTTTATGATATTTGCACCCGCTGTAAAATAATCATAGTGAAGCTGCTCAATAATATCCGGATGTTTGATGTTCCAGGTTTCCGGTAATTCTCCGGGCTTGAGGCCTTTGCTTTGTAAAATTGTTCCGGTTCCACCATCAAAAAAGAGTGGTGTACTTCCTAAAAGATTTTTCAATGAGTTTTTCATATTTCACCTGAATGATTTTTATTTGCGGGCTAAGTGGTGTCGTCGTTTTGAAGAGTATTGCTCTTTATCCGCAAGCTTTATTAATGCTTCAAGGTTGTGGTTGTCTTTGTTAAATTCCACAGCTCCAAAGCTTATGCTTATTTCAAAAGGAAGTTTGTTTTCCTGAGAAACAAGCTTGCAAACATCCTTGATTTTTTCTTTAATTTTCTCAATGTGCATAACTTGAAGGCCTGGAATAATTCCTGCAAATTCATCTCCTCCAAGTCGTGCAATAATATCATTCTGACGGAAAACAGTTTTAAAGATTTTTGCTTCGAGTTTTATTGCAAGGTCACCCATGTCATGACCGTATTCATCGTTTATTATTTTCAGGAAGTCCATGTCGGCAAAGAAAACAACTCCGGTTGTTCCCATTTTAAGAGCAAGGTTCATTGATTCTGCTCCCATAACCATAAGGCCTCGTCTGTTTAAAACACCTGTAAGACTGTCGTACATTGATATCTGGTTAAGCTCAGAGTTATCCATTTGCAGCATAAGGTTTTCTGAAGTTAATTTAGCATTTTCTTCGAGCTGCATAGTGTAAATATATGCCTGCGAAATGATTGTTGAAAAAGTTTTAAGATAAATCATTGTGAACAGATATTCAGAAGAAATTGTTCTGCAGACAATGTAGCCGTACTGTTTGTGTCCAAAGAAAATCGGATGAATCAGAAATGAACCTGGTTTATCACAAAAATACTTTTTAGGGAGTATTTTTTTATGCGGGTTAAAGGTTTCCTGCAAGTTTGTTTCTTTTATATTGTATTCCTTATCAACATGTGCCCTGATTATTGCTTTTCTTGGAAGCTTGAGTTTTTCTTTTTCGGAAACATGCATTGGTTCATCATATATGCAGACAACAATTCCCGGAATATATCTGTCTGGAAGTATTGAATCAAGAGAATCAAAAAGCATTTCAAGAGTCATTTCATTCTGAAGATTTTCAAGCAGATAATAAATACTCTGTTGAATCAAGTTTTTTTCAAGATGAAGTGAAACTGAAATATTTCTGTTTCCTGTATGCTTAAGCATTTTAGAAAGGAATTCAGATTCGTCTCCATTGCATCCGCAGGACTTTCTGAATATAGGCTTAATTTTAATAGGAGTTTTTTCCGGTATTTCAATCCCGTTTGCTTTTTTCCAGACTAGTTCTGCAGCAGTCCTTCCCTGTGTTTCCATCTGTTGATTTATTGTTGAAAGAGAAAGCTCTGCAGTTTGTGCCTGAATTATGTCATCATAACCTACAACTTTTACATCTTCCGGAACTTTAAGTCCGAGTGATTCTATTGCCTGAATTGCTGCAAAAGCCATCATATCATTGGCAGCCAGAATTGCATCAAAATCTACGTCTTCTTTTTTATGATATCGATCCTGGAGTGCATAAAGGGCTCTGTCATAAACAAAATAACCTTCAAACTTTAAGCTTTCATCAAAGCTCAGACCATTTTTGTTTAATGCTTTTTTAAAAGCTTCAAAGCGATCTTTTGCTTCTTCGGAACCTGTTGCTGTAGCAGACATAAATGCAAACCGTTTACAGCCGTGTTCTTTCTTTAAATGTTTTATTATTTTGTCGTAGGCTTCGTCGCAGGAAACATAAGTTGAAGCAGAACCCTCAATTGGAAGATGTGCAGAAAGAGAAACGATATTGTTTGTCTTTACTCCTTTAAGAAGTTTTGCAAGCTGATTGATTGGTAATCGTGAAAGAAAAATAGCAGAGAATACAATGATGCCGTCAATGTGTTCACTTTCAGCAAGCTTCAGACCAATTTGTGTATGCTTTGATGCAAGCTGGTCTCCGATTCTTGCCGAGATGATAATAAGGTTGACATCTTTTTTTTCGAAATAACTTTTTATGCCGTCAAGAACTGAAAATGAATAATCATTCGAAATTTCACTTGCCAGCACAACTATATTTTTTTTCATGATTGCTTTCTATTATATATTATTTATATTTTTTTTTCAAAAAAAAACGGATATTTTTTGAAATTTTTTTTAAAAAAATATGATTTAACTGTTGACATAATTTAAAAATAGGAATATATTAGTTCTCACCGTCGCATCACAAGTTTGCGATACGGTAAAAAATCTTCAGTTTTTTGACAGAATAGGGAAGGAAAGAATAGAACAAGTAAGGTTCTATGAACGAAGACGTTAGTTTTTGTTCTGTACATTGACTACAATGTTTTTTAAGTTTTTTTTGTAAAACTTAAGTCTATCAATTCAGCAAATACAGAAAGGCTGGGTTGAACTTATTTATGGTAAATCATTACCCTTCGGGGTATTGAAATAATCATGGAGAGTTTGATCCTGGCTCAGA
>JAGCDP010000009.1 GCA_017651065.1 Treponema sp. | reverse complement strand
GATTCTGATACTGCAACTCTTCTTGCTGCAGAATATGGCTGTGAGGTTCACCTCGTAAGCCTTTATGATGAAACTGTAATTGAAAGCGAAAAGGATGATGGAGTAGAACTCCAGGCTCGTCCTCCAATCGTAACTGTAATGGGACACGTAGACCATGGTAAGACAAAAACTTTGGATGCTATCCGTCACTCACATGTTGCAGAAGGCGAAGCTGGTGGTATTACACAGTCAATTGGTGCTTACTCAGTTACAACCGAAAAAGGAAAGATTACATTCCTTGATACACCAGGTCACGAAGCCTTTACAATGATGCGTGCCCGCGGTGCTCAGGTAACAGATATTGTTGTTCTTGTTGTTGCTGCAGATGATGGTGTAATGCCTCAGACATTGGAAGCTATTGCACATGCTAAAGATGCAAAGGTTCCTATTATTGTTGCAGTAAACAAGGTAGATAAACCGGAAGCAAATCCGGATCGTGTTAAGACTCAGCTTAGTGAACTTGGACTTACTCCGGAAGAATGGGGCGGAGACACTCAGTACGTTCACATTTCTGCTTTGAAAAAAGAAGGTATTGATGATTTGCTTGATGCAATTCTTCTTCAGGCCGAAATGCTTGAGCTTAAAGTAAATGAAGAATGCCGTGCCGAAGGTAAGATTCTTGAATCACGCGTTGATCAGGGACGAGGTGTTGTTTCTTCTGTAATCATTCAGCGTGGTACTTTGCATCAGGGAGACCCTTTTGTTGCTGGTATTTATTCAGGACGTGTTCGTGCTATGTTTGATGACAGAGGCCGCCGCATTACAGAAGCTGGTCCTTCAAGCCCTGTTGAAGTTCTTGGTATGGAAGAAATGCCAAATGCAGGTGATCCGTTCCAGGTAACAGAAAGCGAAAAGGATGCACGTTCTATTTCTACAAAACGTCAGGAACTTAAGCGTGTAGAAGCTGCTAAGGCTGTTAAGAAGACAACTTTGGAATCTCTTTACAGCGATATTGCAGACAGCGAAGTTAAAGAACTTAAGGTTATCATTAAGGCAGACCTTCAGGGTTCTGCAGAAGCCCTTAAATCTTCTTTGGAAAAGCTTTCTACAAGAGAAATCCGTCTTTCGGTTATTCACTCAAGTGCGGGTGCAATCAACGAATCGGACGTTACTCTTGCTGCTGCTGACTCAAATGCTATTATTATCGGATTTAATGTTCGTCCAACTCCAAAAGCAAAAACTCTTGCAGAACAGGAACAGGTTGAAATCCGTAAGTACAATATCATCTATAAGTGTGTTGAAGAAATTCAGGCCGCTATGGAAGGTATGCTCCAGCCTGATACTAAAGAAGAAGTTATTGGACAGGTTGAAGTTCGAGATACATTTAAGGTACCAAAGGTTGGTGTTATTGCCGGTTGTATGGTCAGCGAAGGTATTGTACGCAGAACCTCAAGCGTTAACCTTATTCGTGACGGAATCGTTAAGTTTACAGGAAAGATTTCTTCCCTCAAGCGCTTTAAGGACGATGCCAAGGAAGTTACAACAGGTTACGAATGTGGTATTGGTCTTGAAAACTGGCAGGATATTCAGGTTGGCGATAAGCTCGAAATCTTTGAAATTGTTGAAGTTGCAAAGAAGCTTGGTAAGACAATTGCCGAAGAAGAAGCCGAAGCTGCTAAACGCAATGTTACAGCTGCAGGTTCAGAAGGAGCAGAGTAGTGGGACAGTACAGAATCCAGCGGCTTGATGATCAGCTGCGTGATGAAATTGCAAGTCTCATAATGCGCGGGGATGTAAAAGATCCTCGTGTAAACTCTTTCCTTAGCATAAACCGTGTAGAAGTTACAAAAGATTTAAGCTATGCAAAGGTTTATGTTTCTTCTTTTTTGCCGGACGGCGACCTAAAGAATGGTGTAAGCGGTCTTAATGCTGCTGCCGGTTTTATACAGAGAGAAATTGCCAAAAAACTTAGAATCCGTCAGTTTCCAAAGCTCACTTTTGTAGTAGATTCTGGTATGAAAGAGGGCTTTAAAATGGTTCAGAAATTGAACGAACTGGAAAAAGAAAGAAATGAATCTGGGGTCCCTGAGCCTGTCGAAGGGCAGCCAAACAACAATGGATAAAATAGTCCTCCTGGCCAAACAGCCGGGAATCACATCTTTTACTTCTCTTTATAATGTAAAGAGAGCCTTCAATACAACTAAAGTCGGTCACACCGGAACCCTTGATAATTTTGCTCAAGGGCTTTTAGTTGTTTGTACAGGCCGCCTTACAAAGCTTGCCGGAAATATTATTGAATTTGATAAATCATATAAAGCAGTAATAAGATTCGGAATAGAAACTGACACTCTTGATTACGAAGGTGAAGTTGTAAAACAAGCAGACTTACCGGATGAAGAAACTGTAAGAAAAGTTGTAGAATCTTTTACCGGTGCGCAGGATCAAAAGCCGCCTGTTTACAGTGCCATTCATGTTGATGGTAAACGTGCAAGTGAACTTGTTAGAAAAGGTGTAGACGTAGAACTTCCTTCAAGAAAGATTTTTGTATACAGTTCAGAAATTCTTGAAATTGAAAAAGATGACAATGGCAAAGTTCGTACCTGCCTTATTGATTTTTCTGTTTCAAAAGGAACTTATATCCGTTGTCTTGCGCGTGATATTGGCCAGGCCTGCGGTTCGGCTGCTCATTTAATAGGCCTTTACAGAACAAGAATTGGAAATTTTAATATAGAAGAGTCTGCAGGTTATTCACTTATGCCTGTGTTTGATATTAAAACCTGTGAACAGTTTGCAGAGCAGAAAAAACTCAAAACTCAGGCAGATGATAAACTTATTCAGGAACAAATCATTCAAACCTCAAAGGATTTTGATGAACAGACAGCAGCCTTATGCGGATTTAAGATTCTTCATTTAAAAGATTCACAGTCTGAACAGGATTTTAGATTTGGTCGCCCGCTTCATAAAACCTTCTTTACAGAAAAAGTTCAGTTTGCTTCTGCTCAGGATATTTTTGCTGTTTTTACAAGCAGCAGTGTTTTTTGCGGACTTTTAGAATGCAAGGATTTTGAAAAGCAGCATTTGAAATATAAGATGGTAATTCAGGATATTTAAAATAAAAAAACCTGGCACATTGACCAGGTTATGGGCAGTGAGAGGATCGAACTCCCGACATTCTGGGTGTAAACCAGACGCTCGTACCAGCTGAGCTAACTGCCCGAATCACTCTTAAGTGATGTTAATAATATATCAGAATACACTATTTGTGTCAATAGTTCAGAAATTGTATTATGATTTTTTTGCTTTAAAATCTACTTTTTTCTAGTATATTCGTCATTTTTCGTTTATAATAATACGGATGAAGAAAATTGTCTGGCTTGGGCCTTGTTTAATTTTATTTGGTCTCATTTCTTGTTCTAATCCTCAGGTTATTATTTTAACTTCACAGGAAGAAACACTTCGTAATGAAGTCCAGATTAAAGCAGATAGTACTTTGTGGACAAATGAACTTGAGCCGGAACGACTTTCATTAACAATTAATTCGAATATAAAAACTTCGGAAAAAGTTTTTAATTCACCTCAAATGTTCAGCACAATAAAAGAGCTTCAGCCGGCAGTTTATCCGGAAATAAAAGGATTAGAAAGTCTTGATTGTACAGCAATGAATACTTCGCTGCTTTCTACAATGGACAAATTCTGCCAGCAGCTTTGCAAAGGCACAGACAATCTTAAAGATTTCTTCTTTGAAGATTACATATTCAATTATGTTTTCTTTAAGAATGACTTAAATCTTTTGTTTAAAGAGCCGCAGAAAGATGAAGATTTATTTGACAGATATCTTATCTGCCGGGCCTTTGAAAATGAAAATTTAACACAGGTTCCAGTACGTTTTTATAAACAAAAAGAACATATTGATTTATCTGTATATCTGACATATCATAATGGATATAAGATTATACAGATAGATATTGATTCACAGTTTAATGGGTGGGGGAACACAAATGGAGAATCAAAAAAAGAAACAACCGGACAATGACGAAAAACTTTCGGGAATTGAAAGAGAACTGGTACTTCAATACCTCATGGACGGAAATGTCCCGGTAACATTAACTCCTGTAAATGAAGAAAATGCCTCTAAAGAAGATGAAAAAATTCATTCACTGGCATCGCAGATTTTTCCGGTAGCATTAAAGCCTGAACATATAAAGGTTCAGAAAAACGGAAAGATTCATCTTGAAAATCCACCACAGTCTGTAATTGGTTTTTCAGGAAAAACAGTACGTGTAGAATTTTATTTTAATCGCGTAGGCTTGTATTTTTCATCGCTTGTAGATAAAGATAAAAAGGGCTTGTATATTCTTGTCCCTGAAAGCCTGAACCGCATAAAGGATGTAGAAGAAAAAACAGATTACGATTTTTCTGCAGTGCTTTTCTTTGAATGCAATAACAAAAAAGATATTAATACTTCATGCATTCCATGGGAACATGAGGATTTATTTTCTCGTCCTGTATGGAAATCAATTCCGCTTGAAAATCAAAAGAAAGCAAAGGAATATCTTGAAAAATTTGTAGAAGCTGCTAAGGCTAAGAAGAATGCAGGAAACGGAATCCAGCTTATTCCTGTGTGCAACTATATTACTTATGAATCTGAGCAGAAGGTTCAGTCAATTGAAAACCGTGTTCAACCGCTCAATATTCTTTATGTTGATCATGAACGAATTGTAGTTGGAAGTCAGAATCAAAATGATAACTACGAGGTTGGACATGAATATGGTCTTAAACTCTGCTTTTCTATAAAGAACAGTCCTATTCTTTCGCGCGATATTTTTGTTACCTGTGTTGTAAATAACGTTTACACAAATGATGACAAAAGCCGCAAGTGTATTGATTTTGTTTACACAACACTTCAGGAAGAGGATTTGCGTTACTTGTTTGAAAAGGCAACTAAGAGATTATTTGTGTGATATTCTTCTTTTATTACCAAGAATCACTGCAACAAAATTCAAATAAGGAATGTTATCGCAGAAAATCTTTATGATTACCATCATTGGTACTGCAAGAATCATACCTATAAAGCCCCAGATATAACCCCACAAGGCAAGACTTACAAGAATTGCAAATGGTGAAAGTCCAAGTCGTTCTCCTTCGACACGAGGCTCAAGAATTTGTCCCAGAATAAAGTTTACGGCAACCATAAACAGGAATATGAAAATCACTTTACCGTAATGAGGATAAAACTGCAGCAAAGCAAAAGTTGTTGTAAGAAGTGTAGAAATTATTGAACCAAAGGTTGGAATAAAATTCATTAAAAAGGCAATGAAGGCCCATACAATAGGAAAATCAAGTTTGATTATTAAAGCAGCAAAATAAACAAGAATGCCTGTTGCAAGTGAAATAAAAAACTTTATAGAAAGGAAGCGAACTACATCTTCTGCAATCTGCTGTGAAATATTAAGTACAGTCTGTTTGTTTTCATCTTTAACGGCATTTGTAATTCTGCGTTTAAGACCTTTGATTTCTATGAGCAGGAATGAAAACATAATAAGAATAAGAAGAAGTGATTTACTGAAGCTTAAGACTCCGCCTGAAATACCAAGCGCAAGCTCCTGTACATATTGACGAACTTCCAGAATATTCCACATGTTGTTGGCAAAGCTCTTTTCTTCGTCTATTGCAAGATTAAACTGCTGGGCAATCATTTTGTAAATAGACATAAAGCGTGTTTCGTATTTTGAATATTCGTTTGCAATTGTGGTAAAGCCTTTTACAAGAATTCCTGAAACAAAAAATATAACTACAAGAATTACAAGAACAATAAGCAGTGAGCCTACTACCCAGTTGATTTTAGCTTTTATTTCTAAATTGCGTACAACCGGGTAAAAGGCCAGTGCCATAAAAATTGCAATTGCAACCGGAATCAAAACCGATGACAAAACCTTGCATAAGAATCCCATAAGGATAAATGCAAAAAACAAGAGAACAAAAAATATTGGTTTACTATAGTCTCTTTCCATTATTTCTTTGGCAAAATCTTATCAAATCCGCAGTACGGTATAAGCACTGGTGGAATTGTTACAGAGCCGTCTGCGTTCTGGTAGTTTTCAAGAATTGCAAGCATGGCACGTCCTACGGCAATTGCTGTTCCGTTGAGGGTGTGAACATACTTGTTCTTTCCATCATCGTCCTTATACTTAATGTTCAGGCGGCGAGCCTGGTAGTCTGTACAGTTAGAAGTAGAAGTTACTTCACCATATTCACCACCGTTACGTCCAGGCATCCATGCTTCCAAGTCCCACTTGCGGTAAGCCGGAGCACCAAGGTCACCTGTACATGTATCTACAACATGGAATGGAAGTCCAAGTCCTTCAAAAATTTCTTCTTCTATCTGGCGGAGTTTTTCGTGAATCTCGTCTGACTGTTCTGGAGTAGAGTAGGCAAACATTTCTACCTTGTCGAACTGGTGAACGCGGTACAAGCCCTTAGAGAACTGACCGGCAGCTCCGGCTTCGCGGCGGAAACAATGTGAAAGACCGCCATAAAAACGAGGAAGTGTAGCCTTGTCCAAGATTTCATCCTGATGGTAACCACCAAGAGTAATTTCTGCAGTTGCAACAAGACAAGTTCCTTCTTCTTCAATTGAGTAAACGTTACTTTCATTACCGCGTGGGTTGAAACCAATTCCCTTAAGAACTTCTTCCTTTGCAACATCCGGAGTAATAAACATTTCAAAGTTGTGTTTGCGGAGTGTGTTCAAGGCATACATAATAAGTGCCTGTTCAAGGAATACAGCTTCATTTTTAAGGTAGTAGAATTTAGGACCACTAACTTTTGTACCGCGGTCAAAATCAATAATATCAAGTGACTCACCAAGCTGAACATGATCTTTTGGTTCAAAATCAAACTTGCGTGGAGTTCCAACCTTTTTAACTTCAAGGTTTTCTGTATCGAGCTTTCCAATTGGAGCATCTGGGTGAACCATATTTGGAATCTGACGTGCTGCTTCTTCAAGTGCAGCTTCTGTTTCCTTTGTTTCTGCTTCTACTGCAGAGATTTCATCCTTAATTGCCTTACCTGCTGCAATAAGTTCCTGACGCTTATCGTTATCAAGCTTCTGTTTCATAGCCTGTGCGTTTTCATTACGTTTCTGCTGAAGTCCCTGAAGCTTTGTTACCAAGGCAGTTCGTTTATCAAAAAGTTCAACAACCTTATCTGCATCTGCTGTCATATTGCGGTTGATGATATTCTGTTTTACAGCTTCAAGATTGTCTTTAATAAATTTATAGTCAAGCATTTTTATTTGTCTCCTGTATTAGTTTGCAAGTGAAAAAGTAATTGTTACTGTTGAAGTTATTTCTATGTTACCTGCTTCAATTGGTGTTGTGTAGCTGTTTCCTACTGCTTTAAGCATTGCACTGTTTGTGCTTCTTGTATATGAAGAAGGATTATAACCTTCCTGAATATCAATAACATCTGCAACCTTACAGCCGCTTGCACCGGCAATAAGTGATGCAGCATCCTGTGCATTCTGAACTGCAAGGGTGCGAGCTTCTCTTAAAGCATTTGGATTTTCTGTAGCAGAGTATGAGAAAGAAGTAAGACCGTTTGCACCATTGGCAATAGCGTTATCAATTACGTTACCTGCATTTGAAAGGTCGCGTATAAGAACCTGAACATAATTAGTAACAGTATATTTTCCAGGATAAGTGTTTGAGTTGTCCTGACTGATTCTGTAATCTACAGTAGTAATATCTGCGTCGCTAACTCCAGCTTCTTTGATTTTATCGATCACTTTTGTTGTGATTTCTGCATTCTTGTCACGTGCAAGGTTTACATTCCATTCATTTGTACGTACAAGAAATCTTACAGTAAGCTGATCAGCCGGCTGAGTTACAATGCCTGTTCCTGTAACAGTGATTGTTCTAAGTTTTTCCTCTGGTTTATTTACAGTACAGGACGATGCCAAAAGCAAAGCTCCTGCAGCAATTATTAAAATTGAAAATCTTTTTAACATTCTTTTCCTCCTCATTAATGAATGTTTATATAAAAGCGTTTAAGATATACAATTCGTTTATTTGCCTGATCCCAGTATTTACTTGCCGGATAACTGTCGCACAAGGTCTGGTAAGTTTCTACTGCTTTTTTAATGTCCTTGTATTTTGAATCTGATTCAAGAACCTGTCCTAAAAGGAAAAGTGCTTCATCACGGTTGTCTGTTGAAAACTCAAGATACTGTGTAAGGGCAAGATATGCGTCGTCATATTTTTTAGAAGAAACTCCAGAACGTGCTTTTTCAAGAATCGGAGTAAGGTCAGGTGTTTCTTCCTGTTCGTCTTCGTCTATTACAATTACTGTGTCTTCGGCTTCTACTTCAATTACTTCTTGTACAGGGGTTACAGCAGGTGGAGTTTTTGTTTCAACAGATTTTTCAGGAGCTGTAGAAGTTGTCTTTGGTTCTTCTGTTGCTTTTGGAGTAGCCTTTGCAGGAGTTTCCGGTTTTTTTGGAACAACCTGTGAATAGTCAGGTGCATTTACAACTGTAGAAGAACTTCCTTTTTTCTCAAGAACAGTTACTTCAATATAGTCATCAATATATTCGCCGGTAAGATTATCTATCTTGTAAAAATGATGAATTTGAGTTCCGGCTTCTTTTGCGAGCAAAGTATATTTTGTATCTGTTGTTCCAAGCTTTCGTCCACGGCTTGCAAGATTATTGTATTCAGAAGTAGAACCCATATAAATCCAGCCGCTTCCAGGATATGTGATTACAAGTGTTTCACCTTTTTTAAGTGTAACGCTTCTTGAAGGAAGAATTTCCGGTTCCGGTTCTGTTTCTTCTTCTGTCTGGATTTCTATTGTTGGTTCAATATTTTCCTGAGCTTCCAAAGTTGTTTCGTCTGTCTGACCTTCGGCTTGAGACTCTGCAGGATTTTCTTCGGAAACTACAGTTTCTCCCTCTGGTAAAGGAGGTAGTTCCTCTTCTTCTACAACAGGCTCTGTAATTTGATTTTCATTTTGCTCAGCTTCTTTTTGAACAGCTGCAGCCTGTGCTTCAATTTCTTCAGGAGAAATATCAATAAATTCAGGATCTTCAATTTCATCAAGCGGAGGGTAGAGTTCGTCTATATTTTCTGAATCGCTTGAAGTTTCATCAGCATTTTCACTTTCTGCAGAATCTTGTGCCTGTTCCTCTTCCTGTTCAGTTTCATGAGTATTCTCTGAGTCTAAAACTTCTTCAGCCTGAATTTCTGGTTCTAAAGTTTCGTTAGCATCTGTGTTCTGTTTTGTAGAGCCGCAAGAATAAAACAAAAATGAAACAGCGGCTATTAAAACAAATAATCCTTTCTTCATCATGGCGCGGCTCCTGTAATTTCTAAAATTATATTGTCATTTGCTTTTTCAAGTGATTCAATATCATATTCAGAAGGCTTTTCAAACCATTCTTCTGCCTGTTCATCATTCCATTTTTCCTGAGTTTCTCTTGAAATATTATAATCTCTGTTAATTTCAGGACCATCTGGAATAAGGAGTGTTTCTGTAAGAACAACAGGCTTTTCCTGAACAGCAGCAGTCTTTTTCTTTTTTGGAATGCAAATAAGCAGAATTATAAGAAGCAGAACAAGCACTAAAAGTGAACCAATAAGAATTGCATTGCGTTTATTTTCAGTGCAGTAATCGCGGATCAGCTCGTAAAGAGAAACAATCTTTTCTTTTAAGTTTTCAAAAAAACCTTTAAAATCCATAGATTATCCTTTAATACGGCGTGGAGGGCGTGGAGGAATAACAACTCCTTCTTCTTCCGGAACATCTTCATCAACAAAGTCAGAACTTGTGCGGTCAATTTCTGCACCAAGTTTAATATCCTGATCAAGACGAAGAGCAATAACTTTACTTACACCAGACTCTTCCATTGTAATACCAAGCATTGTGCTGGCACCCATTACAGTTTTCTTATTGTGAGTAATTACAATGTACTGACTTACATTTGCAAAGCTTTCGAGTGTTGTTACAAAGCTTGAAACGTTCTTATCGTCAAGGGCTGCATCAATTTCGTCAAGCAGACAGAATGGACTTGGTCGTACCTGATATGTTGCAAAGAGAAGGGCAACTGCAGTCATTGTTTTTTCACCACCAGAAAGAAGTGCAATATTTTCAAGTTTCTTTCCAGGAGGCTGTGCGTAAATATCAATACCGGAACTAAGAATATTTGCAGGGTCTGCAAGCTTAAGCTCAGCGCGTCCACCATTAAAGAGTCGGCGGAACATGTTGTGGAAGTTTTTCTTAATCTGGTTATATGTTTCAATGAACATTTCGGCAGACTTAGATTTAATTTCTTCACTAACGCGTACAAGATTTTCAAGAGAGCGCTGAGTATCTTCGTAGTTTGTTTTCTGCCTTTCGTAGCGTTCTTTTACTTCGTTGAATTCTTCTGGAGCCATTAAGTTTACAGAACCAAGAGCATTAAAGCTTTCGCGGGCCTTTGCAAGTTTTTCACGCAAATCCGAAGCTGGAGTTGTAATTTTATACATGCGCTCTTCGAATTCCATAAGGTCGTGTGAATACTTATCCTGGAAATTCTGTTTAACGTTTTTAATGTCGTTGTCAGAAGAGTTAAGAGAAAGGGTAAGGCTTTCAACCTTTTCCTGATATTTATTCTGTTCTTCGCGTTTTTTATTAAGGGTGTCGCTCTTACCCGAAACGCTTTTGTTACAAGTTTCAATCTCTTTATCAAGCGCATTCATTTCGGCAGCAAGCTTTGTACCACGCTGTTCAATTTCGGCAAGGTCTTCTTCAAGTCCCATTATCTGTTCTTTAATTTCATCAGCGCGTTTGTTTTCTGAATAAAGTTCATCCTGTGTTTCGCCAAGAAGAGTTTTTTCAGAAGTAAGGTTGCGGTTCAAAATAGACATCTGATTTTGTTCCGCATTTATCTGTTCCTGCATCTGAACTTCATTCATACGAAGCTTATTGCAGGTGTCATTGTATTCACGGATTTTTTTATCAAGATCAACATTCTGAGCATTAAGATCTTTAATCTGTTCATTAAGCTTTTCAATGCTTGCAATGTTCTGAGCAATCTTTTCATCAATGCCGCGCTTCTTTGTCATGATACCTTGTGGTGAAAGGAAATCTGTAATAAAAGCAGGAGAAGCATTTATATATTCCTTAAAAGCATCCTGTACTGCTTCAAACTGATTCTGTGCTTCTTCAAAAGCAAGTCCGGCTTCTTTTACAGTAGAAAGGCTTTCATCAGCTGAATGATTCTGCTTTGCAAAATCAAGGAAAATATTTTTGCGGCCTTCAAGATAGATTTTTAATTTACCAAGAGAAGTGTCGAGCTTTTCTTTTGCAATGCGCATTGCTCCTTCGCTGAAGCCCGCATTCTTTAATTTTTCATCAAGCTCTTTTACAATGTCTTCAGTAATGGCAGCAAGCTCTTGTCTAAGCTCAGCGCGTTTTTCATCAAGCTCTTCAATCTGTTCCTTTAACTGACCTGCGCGTACATCATTTTCTGTAATCTGAGAGCCTGCAGTTTTGATGTTGTTTTCAAATGAAACAATATTATCTTTAATGCCCTGAAGCTGCTTGTTCTTTTCATGAAGGTTTGCATTGTGGTCGTCAATTTCTTCCTGAAGATTATCAATGCGTTCCTGAATTGCAGAAATCTTTACTTCAAGTCCACTAACTTTTTCTTTGATTTCTGAAGCACGTGAGTTTGCCTGTTTAATAAGTTCAAGCTTACCGTTCTTTTCCTGACCAATACTAAGAAGAAGACCCTGCTTTTCATAAACCTGATTCTGAAGGTCTTTTACCTTGTCCATGTTTTCAGAAATTGTATTATTTATTTCTTCAATTTCCTGGCGAACCTTGTCTCGTTTCTGCTGAACATTTTTAAGCTCTTCTTCGTGGCGTGCTTTTTCCTGAACAAAATTCTTAAGACGAAGGAGTGTAAGGTCAAGCTCTGTTAAATAAATTTCTTCTTTGAAGTGACGGTATTTATTTGTTTTTTCAGACTGAATCTTAAGCGAATCATACTGACGTTTAATTTCGTTAAGAGAAATTTCAATCTGCTGCATATTAATGCGTGTTTTTTCAAGCTCTCGTTCTGCTTCGGCACATTCAGCTTTACTGCGGCTGATTCCGGCTGCTTCTTCAAAAAGGTAACGGCGGTCTTCTGGCTTGCTCGAAAGTACCTGGTCAATTTTTCCCTGTTCCATAACAGAGTAGGCGGCTTTACCAACACCAGTGTCCATAAAAAGACGTCTGATTTCTGTAGGACCAGCAGGGCGCTGATTTATAAAATATTCCTGGTCTCCTGAACGATAGAGGCGGCGTGTAATTGCAATTTCAGAATCATCAAGCGGAAGAAGTCCGTTTTCATTTGAAAGGGTAAGAGTAACTTCTGCAGTGTTCAATGCCGGTCGTTTTTCCGTACCATTAAAGATAACGTCTTCCATTTTTTCGGCACGAAGATTTTTAGATCGGTTTTCGGCAAGTACCCACTTGATTGCATCTACTACGTTACTTTTTCCACAGCCGTTTGGGCCTAAGAGCGCAGTAATTCCTTCTGCAAAATCAATGTGAGTTTTATCTGCAAACGATTTAAAACCATGTATATCAAGACTTTTTAAAAACACTTAGTTTTCCGCCATTAAATTCGAAAATTATAAATATCTTATCTATTATAGTGAATTTTTGAGTATTTTACAATATTGGAGCAAGAACCTTTCCATTGCGAATCTGCTTAGGATACACGGTAAGTCCAAGTTTTTTTTCGAGAGAGGCATAGCGCTGAAGCTCAAATTCGTCGCCGATTACAACATTTATGCCTGTTTTTCCAGCTCTGGCTGTACGTCCTGCTCTATGAATAAAAAAGTCATCGTCTTCCGGAAGATCCATCTGGATTATATGAGTGATATCAGGAATATCAAGACCTCTGGCCCCTAGGTCGCTTGTAATAAGAATCTTACATTTACCGCTTCTGAATCTGTCTATTGCCGATTTTCTTTCCTGTTTGTCGGCTTTGGCATAAAGGGCAGCGCAGTCTATATGCTTGTAAGTGAGTTTTTTATAAATGTTTTCTACTTGATCTGAGCGTGAAGTAAAAACAAGCGCTTTTCCAGGATTTTCTGCTGCAAGAAACTTACGAAGAAAATCAATTTTTTCACGAAGTTCTGCGTATATTGCCCAGTGTTCTATTTTTTTAGAAAGGATAAACTCCTGAGGCATTTTAATAGTTTCTGCGTCTACAAAGAAAATGCGTGCAGGTTTATTTATAGTTGCCGAACAACCGATTATCTGACATTCTTTTGAAAGACAATTCCTTAGGTTATCTGTATCTTCAAAGCTTTCTTTTTTAAGCAGTCTGTCGCATTCGTCAAAAACAGCGCAATATAAATCCTGTACCTTGATTTTTTTAAGGCGGATTAATTCCACAAGACGGGCAGCCGTTCCAATAATAATCTGAGGCTTTTCCTTGAGTGTTTCAAACTGTCTTTTAAGAGGAGCACCACCAATTATAAGTGCTGTTTTTCTGTCTGTGATTTTTTTTGCTGCTGCATTTATCTGGCTTGCAAGCTCAAAGGTTGGAGCACAGACAATTACACGGAGCTTTGTTGTATCTGAATCTGCTTCAATTTTATATACAAGGGGCAGAAGATATGCATAAGTTTTTCCGGTTCCGGTTTCTGATTCAAAAAGAACGCTTTTACCTTCTGAAATTACAGGAATTACTGCATTCTGAACTTTAGTAGGCACTGTAATACCAAGAGCAGCCAGCTTTTGCAAAATATCATCAGTAAGTTTTTCGAAACAGTTTTGATTTTTTTCACTCATGAGCAAAATATAGCACACATTCAAAAAATCTGCTATAATTTTATATTATGAAAATAGGAATTGATTCCTTTGGATGTAACCACGGGCAGTCTGGAACGGGCGCCTATTTACTGAATATTGTAAAAAACATACCACAGGATTCTCCAACTGATTTTGAACTCTTTGGTCTTGAAATAGACCGTTACACATATACTGGTGATACAGAAATTCCATTCAGTTCAGTTACAATTGATGATAACATTAAGGCAATCCGCCGCTGGCACAAACGACGCCTTAAGCAATTCTGTAAAAAAAATAAATACGACGCAGTAATTTTCCCATCTGCCATGCAGGTGCTTCCAAGAAAAATAAAAACAAAATCAATTCTGCTTATAAACAGTCCATACAGCATTATTGAAAACAGAAAGGAACGAAAGCTTCTTAAAAAGGCATTGCTCCGGGCATCGCTTATTATTGCTTCTTCGGAATATGTAAGGCAGGATCTTTTAGAATCCGGTTTTGGCGAAGTAAAAATTGTTCCTGTTCATTATGGAATTGATCACAAAGTATTTTTCCCTCTTACCGATTTTGATTCTGAATTTGTTGATATAAAACCTTTTGCAATTAAGCGCCCGTATTTTATTTACAGTTCAAGACTTTCAGACAGCAGTAAAAAGCATGTTGAACTTATTAAAGCGTTTGAGATTTTTAAGAAGAGAACTAATTATCCGCACAGGCTCGTGCTTACAGGAAGCGACGGAGATTATTCAGAAGTAATTCACAAGGCAGCCTATGATTCTGAATATGCATCTGAAATTCTTATAACAGGACATTTCCCGCAGGATAATCTTAAAAAATTATACTGCGGTTCAACAGCATGTATTTTCCCTGCAGTAAACGAAGGAGTAGGGCTTCCTGTAGTAGAAGCAATGGCTTGCGGAATACCTGTTCTTTGTTCAGACCAGGGTGCTCTTGTAGAAATGGCAGGCATGGCTCCATTATATTTCAATTCCGATGATGTAGAAGAAATTGCCGTAGACATGCAGAAAGTAGTAGAAGACAAAGAATTAGCCTCTCTGATGGTTCAGAAAGGCCTTGAAGTTTCCCGCAGAATTAACTGGGAGAATACAATAAAAGAAACATTGTTATCGATTGAAGAAATCTAGCATATTATGCCGATTCAGTTTTTTCTGGAATGCTTTTTATAATCTGTTTTATATCAAGCTTCTTTGATTGAGTAACAATATCTTTTGTAACGACAAGCTGCTTTTTACCTTCAATATCCGGAATCTCGAACATAATATCTGTAAGCATTTTTTCAACAATTGTTCTAAGTCCCCGAGCCCCTGTCTTTTGTCTGATTGCTTCATTTGCAATTTCTTCAATAGCATCTTTTTCAAACTGAAGGTCTGCATTGTCTATTGCAAAAGAAGCCTGGAACTGTTTTGTAATTGCGTTCTTTGGTTCTGTAAGAATAGAAACAAGATCATCCTTTGTAAGCTCTTTGAGTGCAACAGTAATAGGCATACGACCAATAAGCTCTGGAATAAGACCAAATTTTACAAGGTCATCAGGTGTAGTCTGATTCAAAAGAGTCATTTTTTCTTCTTCGTTCATCATGCCTACATTTGAACCAAAGCCCATTGAGTGAGCTGCAATACGCTGTTCAATAATTTTATCAAGACCAACAAAAGCACCCCCAAGAATGAACAGAATGTTTGTTGTATCTATCTGAAGCATTTCCTGATTAGGATGCTTTCTTCCGCCCTGTGGAGGAACGCTTGCAAGAGTACCTTCAATAATTTTCAAAAGTGCCTGCTGAACACCTTCACCGCTTACATCACGGGTGATAGAAGTGTTTTCACTCTTGCGTCCAATCTTATCAATTTCATCAATAAAGATAATTCCGCGCTGAGCAGCTTCAATGTTTCCGTCTGCTGCGTTGATAAGTTTAAGAAGAACATTTTCAACGTCTTCACCAACATAACCTGCTTCTGTAAGGGTAGTGGCATCTGCAATTGCAAAAGGAACCTTGAGCTTTTGTGCGAGTGTTCTTGCAAGAAGAGTTTTACCGCTTCCTGTTGGACCAATCAAAAGAACGTTAGATTTTTCAATCTGAACGCTGTCTGTTGTATCCTGAACTGTGTCCATACTGTACTTTGTTGCCATGCGCTTGTAGTGATTGTATACAGCAACAGACAAAACCTTTTTAGCTTCATCCTGACCAACAACATACTGGTCAAGATATTCCTTGAATTCTTTTGGAGTAGGAACTTCATTCATTTCAATTGGTGCAAGCTCGGCAGCCTGTAAATCAAGCTTATCCTGGCAGGCAGAAATACATCTGTCGCAGATAAAAGCGCCTGTTGGACTTGCAATTAATCTTCTGTCTCTGTCTGCTGGTTTACCGCAAAAAAAACAATAACAGGTTTGTGGATTAAAGCGTTTCATAAAAGTTCCTCTTTATATAAAGTAAATCTTAAAGTCTATTTTTTTCGTGAAGGCATTACGTGGTCAACAATTCCATATTCAAGGGCATCGTTTGCCGACATGTAAAAGTCGCGTTCAATGTCTGTAGAAATCTGTTCAACAGTTTTGCCTGTATCATTTGCAAGATATTCAATGCTTAATTTCTTAAGGCGGATAATTTCTTTTGCAAGAATAGAAATATCGCTTTCCTGTCCTTCAACTCCACCACGTGGCTGATGAATCATTACACGGCTTGAAGGAAGAGCGTAGCGTTTACCCTTAGTACCACCTGCAAGAATAATAGCAGCCATACTTGCAGCCTGACCCATACAGATAGTCTGAATATCGCATTTTACATATTTCATTGTATCGTAAATTGCAAGACCTGCAGTAACAACACCACCTGGAGAGTTAATATAAACGCTTATATCCTTGTCCGGATTTTCAGATTCAAGGAAAAGAATCTGTGCAACAACAAGGTCTGCATTGTATTCGTTTATTTCACCGTCAAGAAAGATAATGCGGTCTTTTAAAAGTCTGGAAAAAAGGTCATAGCCTCTTTCGCCGTTACCAGTTCGTTCCCAAACACTAGGGATGTTGTTATTCATCATTTCGTTCATTATAAAAATTCCTATATATATAAATATAATGGTTTTTCTGAAAAAAGAATATAGAAAAATAAAAAAAAACGTCATTGCGAGCCGAAGGCGTGGCAAACCATATACAAAAATGCCTTTAATTTAGTGGATTGCCACGTCGCTACGCTCCTCGCAATGACGTATTAATTGTGCCCCTTCACTTCGACAAGCTCAGTACAAGCTAAGCTCAGGGACTCCGAAGTTTTATCTATTTTCAAACAATTCCTTAAAGGTTTTCTTATCACCCTTAGAAATCTTGATTTCTGCGTAAATCTGTTCGAACAATTTGTTTTCTTTTGTGTCGTCAATAAGATATTCTTTTGCACGAGCATCGCTGTAGTGCTTTTTAACTTCTTCTACAGACATTCCGCCCTGTTCTGCAATTACTGCATACTGTGCTTCAATTTCTTCCGGAGTTACGCTGATATTGCGGTCGCGGATCAAAGAATCAACGATAATGCGAGACTTAAGCATCTTTTCGCTGTCGCCTGTCCATTCCTTGAGCATAGCTTCTTTTGTCTGACCACTTGCAGTAATCATTTTTTCAAGCTGTTCAGGGCTTGTCTGGAACTGCTGAGCCATCATATCCCAGCGGCCTTTAAGTTCCATTTCGAGCATAGAAGCCGGAATATCAAACTTATATTTTTCAACAAGCTGGCTGAGGATTTCATTGTTCTTAAGTTCCTTAAGCCGTCTTGTAATTGCAGTTTCCATGTTGCGTTTAATATCTGCTTTAAGGTCATCAAGAGTCTTGAACTTTTCGTTGCAGTCCTGTGCAAAGTCATCATCCAAAGCTGGAAGATCACGGATTTTTACAGCCTTAATTGTTACGCTGATATTCTTTGTCTTACCTGCAAGTTCTTCATCTGGATCATCTTTCTTGTATTTCTTTGTGATTGATTTTGTTTCATCTTTTTTCATACCAATGATTTCGTCATCAATCTTATAGATATTTTCACCGGAACCTACAGTAAATACAAAGTCTTCGCGTTCTGAACCTTTGATTGTTTTTCCTTCGTCATCAAGCTCGCAGTAGTTGATTGTAACAATGTCGTCTTTTGCAACAGTTGCATCTTTCTTTTCTACAACAAGAGCGTTGCGTTCCTGCATAGATTTAAGTTCGTCTTTAATATCTGCATCAGAAACAGCAACCTGTGGTTCCTTGTAAGAAATACCAGAGAAATCCTTAACAGATACAGTAGGGAAGATATCGTATGTAACAGTGTAAGTAAGGTCTTTTGAAAGGTCAAATTCTGGAACAGTATCCATTACCGGCTGTGCATATGGAAGAGGTCTGTTTTCTGTTTCTTCATCAAAAATCTGTTTGAATGATTCATCAATGAGTTCGCTCAGTGTGTCTGCCTTAATAGCTTCGCCATACTTTCTTTCAAGAACATTTGCAGGAACATGACCCTTGCGGAAGCCTGGAATTTGTGCGCTTTTAACATATTTAGAAAGTGTTGAGTTGTAAGATTCTTCTACATCTTTCTTGCCAATAGTAACAGTAAGCTTTACTGCCGATTTTTCCAATTTTGTGAATTCTTTTGTGAGTTTCACGTTGCACCTCTTAAAGACTAAATGTTAAAAAAAAAGCGGTTCAGACTGTATCTGAATCGCTTTTCACTTTAGAGCGGGAAACGGGAGTTGGACCCGCGACATCCACCTTGGCAAGGTGGCGCTCTACCACTGAGCTATTCCCGCAAATAATTTTCTTGCGTTTTCAGGTCTCTATTTTGTAATAGAGCGGGAAACGGGAGTTGGACCCGCGACATCCACCTTGGCAAGGTGGCGCTCTACCACTGAGCTATTCCCGCAGATTGATTTATTTGAATTGTGCGAGAGGAGGGACTTGAACCCTCACGCCGAAGCACTAGATCCTAAGTCTAGCGTGTATGCCAATTTCACCACTCTCGCTAAACTTAAAGGCTTTGAGCCATGCAGGGATCGAACCTGCGACCCACAGATTAAGAGTCTGTTGCTCTACCAGCTGAGCTAATGGCCCGTAATCAACAAAGTTGATGTAGAATAATATATCAAAAAGAATGAGTTGTTTCAAGTGGTTTTTTAAAAAATGTATACATGTATGGAAAAAAGTGCTCCCGTAGAAAACACCCCCAGCCAGCTGAGAAACCTGTCCGGGGGTGTTTTCTACTCCGCATTTTTTCCCAAGATGCAATTATTTCTTTAGAATCTTTGTAACGAACTTGAATTTTTTGTTGATATATTATTCTACATCAGTTTCCTGAAGAGCCGCCGGAACTAGAGCCGGAAGAGGTGGCTTGGCGGTCTTTGATCATGTGTTGCAATGAAATGAGTATAGCAACGATGATGTTGGTGTGTTCTTTTTTGTAGATGTCTACGCACCATTTGTCGTGGATGGAGAGCATTTTCTGGCTGATTATGGCAATTATTTCGCTGTTGGAGTCGTAGAGTTCAAAGTTTAAGCCAAGACAGTTTCCGCGCAGCTGCCAGCCCAGGCCTTCTATGTTTGTTATATCTTTGATTATGTGGAAAATCTCGTTGGAAAGTTCAAACTTTGTTCCATCGTTCATGGTAATGTAGTGGCGTTCATGAAGGGTAAGAAGCTTTCGTTCAATGTGGGCTACATGTACGCCGGCTTTTGTTATGTCAGTTTTATCATGAAGTGAAATAAATTTTGAATTTGATTCATAAACTACATTTTCTTCGTTATCAACAACATCAATGTGATGGTGAAGGGTAAAAACCTTTGTAGTTGTAAAAAGCGAAAGTGCTGGAACACCAAACTTTTCTACATTATTAACATTAGCATCCTGTCCCGCTTCGCGGAAGCGGTGTATTTTTGAAAAAACTCCCATATTATTCCTCTTTTATAAAATATTTTTTTTTAATTACGCCAATATAAATATAGATTAAAACTGGTAATCCAATTATACATAAACCACCACAGATCATTCCTGCAAGTAAATCGTTGAAAAAAGTAATTACGCAACCAGGAAGCCAGAGTAGGCCATAGATTATCCACATAATGCCGTTTGCTCGGTTGTATTTTTTTAGGTCATTGATTTTTTCCGGAGGAATTTTATCCCCAGCCCAAAAATTCATTGGCTTTTTTGAATTGATTGCATAGATACCTAAACCTATAAAACAAAGGGCACAAAAGAGATATGCGCCACAACCGATTATTGGACCTGTAATTTCATTATTCATATTTTTAATTATATACTCAATTTGGATAAAAACAATGTTTTTTTATTAAATAAGTAAGGTATTGAATTAAGGGAAATACATTATAAAGGATAAAGCAATATGCGGGACGCAGGAAAAAGAAATTAAGGGGGGACCGGCAGGGGGCCGGACGCCTTTAGGCCGGACGGCGCACGGATGCCGGGGGATACCTTGATTTTTTTTTCCGTCGCTGGGACCCGCCTTAATAATTCATGTATTTAATGTATTTGCCTTAAGATAAGGCAGTCTGTTGCGACTGACACGATTCGAACGTGCTACCTACGGATTCGAAGTCCGTTGCTCTATCCAGATGAGCTACAATCGCGTTAAATAAAAACGGGTGCCTAGTGGGGATCGAACCCACGACAACCAGATCCACAATCTGGCGCTCTACCGCTGAACTATAGGCACCGTAAGTGAAGTTAATATATCAAAAATAAGAATTATTAGCAAGTGCTTACATATAATAAGTCTTAATTGGAGGGAATCCGTTGAAGGCTACCGAGGCATAAGTTGAAGTATATGCTCCTGTAGAAAGCCAGTAAAGCTTGTCTCCGGCTTTAAGGGAAACAGGAAGCTTATATTTGGCATCTTCATACATAATATCCATGCTGTCACAGGTTGGACCTGCAATTATTACAATTCCTTCTTTTTCACCAGGCTTGTCCCGGCTTGTTACAACAGGATATTTAATAGATTCATCCAGAGTTTCTATAAGACCATTGAATTTTCCTGCATCTACATAAACCCAGCGGGCTAGGGCAGTATTGTTTTTTCGTGAAGTAAGAATAACTTCGCTTGTAAGAATACCGCTGTCTCCTACTAAAGAACGGCCTGGTTCAAGAATGATTTCAGGAATATCATCACCAAAGTCTTCTTCAATATAGCGTGTAATTTCAGAAGCATATTCAGCAAGTGTATTTGTAGGTTCTACATAACTTGCAGGAAAACCTCCACCCATATTAATCATGCTCAGGCGGATTCCTTCCTCTTCTTCAAGAGATGTAAAAAGATATTTTACTTTAGCAATAGCGTCGTTCCACTGACCAATATCGCGCTGCTGACTTCCTACATGGAAGCTGATTCCATAAGGAGTAAGTCCAAGGTCTCGTGCAAGGACAAGTAAATCATAAGCCATATCAGGGTGGCAGCCGAACTTACGTGAAAGAGGCCAGTCTGCACTTACAGAATTTTCTACAAGGATTCGAACATAAATGCGTGAACCTGGTGCATTTTCGGCAATTGCCTTAAGGTCATCCTTGCTGTCTGTAGCAAACATGCGCACACCTTTTTCATAAAAATATTTAATATCTTTTGGCTTTTTGATTGTGTTTCCGTAAGAAAGACGGTCCGGTGAAACGTCGAATTTAGAAATCATATCAAGCTCATAGCGCGATGCAATGTCAAAGCAGGAACCCATTTCTGCAAGCATCTGTATTACCGGTTCCCCAGGATTTGCCTTCATTGCATAATAAATGCGTGCATAAGGAAAAGAATCCTTAAGTCTGATGTAATTAGTTTTGATTGTATTAAGATTGATTACAACATTTGGAGTTTCCAAATCCTTAGAAAAGTCAAGAAATCTCTGCCATTCCTTGTCACTGACATAATCACCACGGTTGAACATAATTCGCCAAATCACCTCACTTTTTTGAATTTTAAGAAATGATAACAAATATGAATGAACTTGTAAATGAAAATGTTAGAAATTAAAGAAAAATGTTACAAATTGATTCAATTGAACAAACTTTGCTCGAAGTAAGAAATGACTGAGGACAACTTTCTGTGTTGGCCGAAGGCATTTCTTACGGGAGAGGTCTGATTTTTTACATGAATTAATATAAAAACAAAAGATTTTAATCAATTATTTACTATAAATAATGTAATTTTTTTTATTTTTTTTTCTAAACATAAATTTTCTGCTGCCGATAAACAACTGATATCGTATAACTATAATTATTTTTACGAGGTGAGGTTGATGAAAGAAAGAATTGCTGAATTTGAAGCTGTGCTTGATCAGGAAGAAAAGATTCTGGACAGTCTGGTTCATAGTCAGGATTTGCTCAAAAAAGCTGTTACAGATAAAAACTGGGAAAGCCTTACAAAAATAATCAATAATATTAATACAATATCATCAGATTTCTTAGAAGCAGATACAAGCCGCGAAGTTCTTCAGGATATGATGAAAATGAATGAAATCAAACCTTATTTTGAACGACTCGGCAACATGCGTGCAAAGCTTCTTAAGTGCAAAATCGAAAATCAGGCATTAAGTAAATACGTAAATATAACAAAGAACTTTATTCAGGGTGTAGTAGAAAATGCTTTACCACAATCTGGCAATAAAGTTTATTCAAAAAGCGGAAAAATTGTTCAGCCACAGCCACAGAGCGTGGTTTTGAACCTGGACTTTTAAGAGGTAATATATGGGATCAACATTTTCTGGAATTGAATTAGGAAAGCGCAGCATAATGGCACAGACAGATGCCATCACAACTGCAGGTCACAATATTTCAAATGCAAATACAGAAGGCTATTCACGCCAGAGAGTTCAGATTAAGGAATTTGACCCTCTTTACAGACCAGATATGACACGTGCAGAACGCCCGGGACAGATTGGACAGGGTGTAGATGTTCAGAGTATTACACGTGTTCGCGATGAATTACTTGATAAAAGAATTGTAGCTCAGGCAAATCAGGAAACATACTGGCAGACACGTTCTGACTATTACACAATGCTTGAACAGATTTACAACGAGCCGGATGATATAAGCGTTCGCTTTAATATGGATAAGTTCTGGGAAAGCTGGCAGGAACTTTCTGTAAATCCTGAAAGTCAGGCAGCTCGCCAGGCAGTTGTTACACGCGGACAGACTCTTACAGAATCTATCAATCAGCGCTGGGAAAGCCTTAAAGGTGTAAGCGACCTTGTTGATGGAGATATTGAAGCAACTGTAGCACAGGTAAATGATCTTGCACGCCAGATTGCAGCTTTGAATGCCGCAATTGTTGAATCAAAGGGAGTAGGTGACAGTCCTAACGATCTTCTTGACCGCCGCGACCTTTTAGTAGATAAGCTTGCAAAACTTGTAAATGTAACTGTAGATCACCGTGACCCAGATGAATTTGAAGTTCACGTAGATGGTCTTGTTCTTGTACAGGGTGGAATTGCAAGAGAAATAGGCTTCCAGCTCCGTGATGATGACTCTGGATACAACAAACTTATATGGAAAGATACAGGAAAAGATGCAATTTTCACAGGCGGAAAGCTTGGTGCACTTGTAGAACTTCGTGATGTAGATATCAGAAACGAAATTCAGCAGCTTAATACAATGACAATGAACTTTGCAGACCTTGTAAATGATATTCACAGAAGTGCTGTTGGTGCAAATAAAGTTACAGGTCTTGATTTCTTTGTGCAGACACCATTTGTAGAAAATATCAATGGAAACTTTGACCGCAACGGAGACGGAGATCTTGATACTTCTTATGTATTCCGTTTTACAGGTTCAAATGAACTTAATAAAGAAGAACAGGTTGGTATTGATGGTGTAATGACTTTGGCCAGCACAACAGGAACTGTAGATATTCCTTATTATCATACAGATACAGTTGAAACAGTAATCAACCGTATTAATGACAGCAACAGCGAAGTAAAAGCTTATCTTGACCGCAATAATCGTCTTGTTCTTAAAGCAACAACTTCGGTAGATCCACAGAATCCTGATTTTGTAATCCGCCATGTTGAAGATTCAGGATATTTCCTTGCAAATTATTCAGGAATCCTTGCTGGAATAGGCGCTGCTAATGCTTATGATTTTGCTCAGGCAGATGCAGTTAATGCTTTGGCTGCCGGATCAGATTTTGGTGTTGCACCTTACTATAATCCTAGTGCTTACATTGCAGTAAACGAAGCAATTACAAGTGATGTTCAGAGTGTTGCAGCCGGCTACCTTAGTCCAAGTGGTGATGTTTTTGCAGGTGACGGACGTGCAGCAGTAGAAATTGCAGCTATCCGCAATACAAGCATTATGGTTGGTTCAATGAGAACTTTTGATGACTTCTTTGCAGATAGCGTTACAAATGTTGGTCTTAAGGGTGAACAGGCAGAAACAAATCATCTTAGCCAGGCAGCTATTATGGATGACCTTCGCAACTTGAGAGAATCAATCAGTGGTGTAAATATTGATGAAGAACTTGCAGAAATAATGAAGTTCCAGCATGGTTACAATGCCGCAGCAAAGTTCATTACTGTATGGGATTCGTTGATTGATACAATTATTAATAAATTAGGAGTTTAATTCAATGTCATCCCGAACTTGTTTCGGGATCTACATTAAGAATAAATAGATGCTGAAACGAGTTCAGCATGACAGGAGTGATAAAATGCATAGAATTTCAAGTAATATGAACAATATGAATACTCAGAGTGCCTTGCGATTGCAGGAGTCTAAGCTCAACCGCGCTAACAATCAGATCAGCAGCCAGCAGAAGCTTTTGAATCTGCGTGATGATCCAATTGCAGCAGGTCACCTTGTACGATATCAGTCTTATCTTGGACGCGTAAAGAACTTTGAAAAAAATGCACTTACTCTTTCTGATGAATTTGCTGTACGCGAAGGCTACATGCAGAACTCTTTGGAAATCATGCAGAGAGTTCGTGAGCTTGCAGTAACAGGTGCAAACGGTATTTATAACGAAGAAGATATGAAGAATATGGCAACAGAAGTTGATGAACTTTTGAAGTCACTTATTCAAAATGCAAATGCAATTGATGCAGACGGTAAAGCAATTTTTGCCGGAACAAATACAAAAACAACTGCCTTTGATATTGAAATGGGAAATGTAGAAGGTTCTGGAGTTCCTCTTATTCAGAATGTGCGCTACAACGGAAACATTGATGTTAATCAGGTAGAAGTTGATGAAAACAAATATCTTGTAAACGACAATGCAGGAAACAAAACTTTCTGGGCAGAAAATCAGCAGATATTCGGAGCTAGAGATGCTTCTCAGTGGCAGGCAAACAGCGACGGAATTATAAGAATAGATGGCGTAGAAGTTAAGATTAAAGAAGGCGATAACATTTATTCAGTAATCAGCAAAATCAATAACAGCGGTGCTGCTGTAAAAGCAAGCCTTGATCCTGTTCGTAACGGACTTAATTTTGAAACAACAGATGCACGTCAGCTTTGGCTCGAAGATGTTGACGGTTCTGTATTGAATGAACTTGGAATTATAAAAGATGCTTCACAGCGCCCTCCATATAATTTAGGTGATGGTGTTCGTGTTTCAGGCGGTTCTATGTTTGATGCAGTAATTGCATTCAGAAACGCATTGCTTAGTGGTGATCAGGAATCAATTGGTGGAAGAGTACTTGGAGTGCTTGACCTGGGAATAAATAGTCTTGTAACTCGTCTTGCAAAATCTGGCAGTGAATATGAAAGAGCTCAGTTGAATGCAACAAGAAGCTCAAAGTTAGCACTTGATGTAACACAGCAGATTTCACGAGAAGGCGACCTTGACTACACAGAGGCAATCACAAACCTCAAGATGCTTGATTATACAAATCAGGCAACCCTTAGTCAGGCAGGAAAAATGTACAGCTCAACTTTATTGAATTACATGAAATAATAAACAAAGGAAGTAAACAAAATGGAAGTAATGACAAAAGCAAAAGGAAGAATTGATATACCTGAGGAAAAAATTCTCACAATTCCAGAGGGATTATTCGGTTTTGAACAGTACACAAAATTTGCACTGTGCGATTCTGATTATGAACCTTTTTTGTGGCTTCAGTCTCTGGAAGATATGAATCTTGCCTTTTTAATAGTTGATCCGTTCTTAATTTCTTCAAATTACGAAACAGATATTGATGATGAATCGCTTGCAAAAATCGGAATTGAAAAACCGGAAGATATTATCATAATGACAATAGTTACAGTCCCACAGGATGGTTCTGCAATTACTGCCAATTTCCAAGGCCCTCTTGTTATTAATAAAACAAACAGGAAGTGCATTCAGGTAATATTGAGTGACAACCGCTGGACTACAAAAGTTAATATTATTGATGCATTAAAAGCGAAAGGAGAAAACTAATGCTTATTCTTTCGCGAAAAATTGATGAAAAAATTAAGATTGGTGATGAAATTACCATTACGCTGATTGATGTTCACGGAGATCAGGTGAAGATTGGTGTTGAAGCGCCTAAAAATGTAAAGGTGTTTCGTCAGGAAGTTTTTGATGCAATTCAGAAAGAAAATAAGGCTGCGGTTGCACCTAATGAACCGGCTACATCTAATGCAATTGATGCGGTAAGCGCATTGTCGAAATTGCTTAAGAAGTAGTAAGTTTAATTTCTGCTTCACTGGCACGTAAATAAACAGGACCGTCGTAATCTTGCAAAGGTGAGATTCCGGCGGTTTTTTTATTTTCGGCAAGTTTGAATAATGAATCTGTGGTTACTGAAGTTACAGGCAGCTGGAGCAATTCAATTCCAGGAAGAGCAGTACTAAGAAGTCCTTTTAATTTGGTAGTGTCTTTTTCAAAGCCGGTGAGAATTACTTTTGATGTGTCCTTTAGTTTTTCTGCAAGAAAGGGGATGTCGTAGTCGCCGTCTTCTAGGATGGACTTTCCATTTAAATACACACCTGCAAAAAATCTGTCTTTGTTGGCGTCTATGCAGGAAAGAACAGGAAGTCCAAGAGATACGTATGGAAAGGCATAAGTTTCTAAAGAAGAGATTCCATAAACTGGAGTTCCGGCTGCACATTCAATTGCTTTAAGGGCTGAAATACCAAGACGTAATCCTGTGAAGCTTCCAGGGCCAATTGTCAAAGTAGTGTAGTCTAATTCATTTTTTGCAAGACTGCATTTTTCTAAAACAAAATCAATTGCAGGAACTAAAGTTTCTGACTGTCTCATTCCAATGTCGTAAATTGCGGTGCAGGTTTTATCTTCATTTTTTGCTGCCACAGTAAGGCGTGAACAGGCGCAGTCAATTGCAAGGGCTTTCATTTATTTTATTTCTCCGTTATTCCAGTTATCAATTTCTATAAGGCGCTTGCCGTCTTCCTGAGGAGTAATCTTAAGAATAATTGTAGAAGACGGAAGCTCGTCCATAATTTTTTCGCTCCATTCAATAATTGAAACACCGTCTCCGTAAAGCATGTCATCTGTTCCAAGATTTATAAAATCTTCTGTTCCATCAAGGCGGTAAACATCCATGTGGTAAAGAGGCATTGTTCCTTCGTATTCACTTATAAGACAGAAGGTTGGACTTGTTATTGTTTCTGTAATTCCAAGAGCCTGGGCAATTCCTTTTGTAATTGTAGTTTTACCAGCGGCCAGAGTTCCCTGCATTGCAATAATGTCGCCTTTTTTAAGAAGCTTTCCGATTTTTTTTCCGAGTTCGATTGTTTCTTCAGCAGAAGAGGTTGTGAATGTCAGCAAGGTAATTTGCCTTCCATTTCTAATTTTGTTATATATTCAAGAATTGATTTTCGTATTGGAATGAGCGGGTAATCAATTTGGTTTTTTATGGAAAGAGAAAAATCTTTGTTGCCAAAGCTGTTCATTTCAATTGAAAATTCAATATCGACATTTGCAGTTCTAGCAGTTAAGTCCAGTACAGCTGTTGCGGCATATTTTCTGATATAAAAAATCTGAACGTCTTCACGCTTCAGATTCGCCAGTTCCATAACCTTCATAGATAAATAATTATATAAGAAAAATGAAAATTAAACAATGTTTTTATATTTCATATTTAAATGCATAAGCGTTAATTCTGTTTTTAGATTCAAGAGAAATCTTTAAGAACTGAATATGCAGATTATATGAATTGTCTATAAGCTTTCTTGTTTTGCGGATAATTCCAATCATGTGTTCGTGAAGCTCAAGCGAAGGAACTCTCAAAGAAAGATACTGTTTTTCCTTAATTGGAAGTGTAGTTTTTATACAGCATCCTCCCGAAGAAATATTTGTAATGCGTCCTTCGTATTCTTTTTCGCGGACAACAAAATCTTCTTCGCTGTTATGCTTTTTCTTCTTTTCGTTTTCAAGAGTATGAACAAGATGTGCCGGAGAGAAAAGACATTCTGTATCAAGGAATTCACGCTTTGAGTTTCGGTGTGCCTGATTAACAAGATCTTCTGAGTGCTTGATAATAAGATTTATTTTTCCATCAGGATTAGTCTGATAGCGCATTGCTCTTGAAGTAAAATGATATGTCATTCCGTTTGCGGCTTTTGTAATAAATCTGAGTCGTTCAAGTACAGGTGGCTTTAAGCGTGGATTATCATACATGAACTTTGGAATTTCAAGAGAAAGAAAATCATTGTGATTAACCTTTACATAAAAAGGAAACTGTTCACTGTCCTGTGTAAGATAAAATACAACGCTTTCGAGTGGAAGCTGCTTTGTAGATAAAAGTCCCTTTGTAGCAGCAGAAATTTTTTCAAGTGTAAAATCAAGTTCAAAAAAAAGATTAAGATCTTGTGCGCTTATATTCTGTTCTTTAATTTTGTAATAATACTGCTTGCAGTTTTCGGCAATAACATCTGCCTGCTTAATAAGATAATTGATATTAGGCAGCTTCATTGTTTTACAGATATCCCACAAAAGAATCTGCATGTCTGGGGTAAGTCTGTTTGTTTCAGAAAACTTCTTTACATCTTTTTGAGTTGTAAGACGCTCAAGTTGCTTTTTAATATAAGCATCTGATTTTTTGTAGTCCATAAGATGTTTTGTTAAAAACCAGATTCCGCCTACCAGAGTTGCTACAAGAACAACACCTAAAATAAAAAGTCCTATTGGAAAACCCGAGCGGGCAGCTATTGGAGAACCAGAACCTATTTGAAAAAATGAACCCATCTTACAGCCTCCTTAAAAATCTACATTGCTTTTAATGCCTGCGAAATTGCCTTGAGTCTAGGACAGATTTCATATTCTGATAAATCCCCAATGAGAACTGTATCATTGTTTGTAAGGGCTTGTTCAAAATCTGAAAGGATAGGTGAGAATTCCTTGAAGAAATCTCCGAACTGCTTGCCGTCTATTTTTGTTGAACCAAAATCCTGTGGGAAAAGACTGGCAAGTGCTGCAATGTGGCAGAAGTTATCAATGCTGTCTGCAACCTTTTTAATTGAATCACTTACTTCTTTGTTTTTTCCGCTTTGAAGTGCTACAGGAACATCTTCCATCTGCAGCGAAAGTTCATCAAAAAGTTTAGAAAGTTCTGCAAAAGACTGTTTAATAGAATCTTTTGTTACTACAGAAAATTCAAATTTTGTATCTTTACCAAGTGGCTTTGTTGCTTCTTCATCAAAGGTGTCTGCTGTAATTGTTTTGCCGTCTACTGTAATTCCAATAACTGCTGCGGCATTTTCTTCGCATGTAATTTCAAATGATTTTAAAACATCACCTATAGTTTCTTCGCCTTCAAGCTGAACCTCTACAGGATCCCCGTTTATATAAAAACTAATCATCTATTCCTCCCAGTTAGTTGCTGTCTTTATTCTGTTGTTTTGTAAAGTTAGATATTGTTGTCTGCTGATTTTCAAGATTGCTCAAAGAACCCTGCATAGAGCTGTATTTCTGTTTGAGTTCTGCTTCTTTCTGTTCCATCTGATCTTCAAGCTTTGTAATGCGGGTTTGTGAACTTTTAATTTTTGAATCGAGCGTTGAAGTTTTAAGAGCAATAATTCCGCCAGTTTGAGTATAGGCTGTAATCTGTTTGTCGAGCTTATAGGCAATTCCTTCATCAATAATAAGGTCGCCGTCTGTGTCATAACCAAAAAGATTTTTTATATCTTCAAGATGATTTTCAAGAGCATCATCAAGTTTCTTTTCATCAATTTCAAGATATCCGCGGAGTTTACTTTGTGAATAAGAACCTGAATATCCAGAAGCGTTAGTTGCAATACCAAGCTGAGCAAGAGCTGTTATTATAGAGTTTTCTTCGAACTTATAATTTGAAGAAAGAATTGTCTGCATATTACTTTTGATATTTGTGAGTGAAAAATCTGTACTGAACATTCCAAGTTGATTTGTAAGCTTTTCTTTTTCATCATCAGTAAGATAGTCAAGTTCATTTATAAGCTCAGGCTTGTTCTGCGAAAGAACATTTATTTTTGCAATAGCCTGATTATATTTACCAACAAATTCTATAAGAGCATTTTTTGCTGCTTCCTTATCTACCTTTATAGAAATTGTCGCAGTCTTTTCTGTTTTATCATGAAGATTTAAAGTTATTTCTGGAACAACATCATCAATTTCATTTGAAGGGCGGACAATTGTAATGCCTTCATATTTTATAATTGCATCTCCGGCTTCGGCAATTGCGTGGTTAGGGGAGTAGCCCAGATTTGATGCCGAATCGTAAGAAGTGAATTCAGAAATTTCAAGCTTGTAGCCTGTATTGAAATTCCTTATAGAAATAGATTTTATCCCTTTATATTCAGAAAGATCTATATCTAGTGACTGTTCTTTTTCGTTTAAGATATCTGGAGTTGAAATAACTCGTTCTGTTCCGTCGTTGAATACTGCATAAATAACATTCTTTGAAGTAACAGATTCAATAGGTTCAATTTTAGTTGTTGTTTTTGGTAAAAGAGTTTCGGAGCTTGCATTGTCAATTGTAATGCCGCCGAATTCTGCAAAGCCTCCGGAAGGAATTACAGGCTCCTGTAAAGTATTATTTATTTCTTCTGTAATATCCTGAATTGCAGTTGCTTTAAGAGTAAAAGAAATATGAGTGTTGGAATTGTTCAACGCACTTTGCGGGATAGAAACTTCATAACCGCCTCGTGGAGCTACATTTACTTTTCCTTCAAGAATCTGTGTGCGTGTAACAGAAACTTCGGGCATTCTGTCGTTTCTGCCTGTTTCTTTAAAACTTACCTGTTGAAGTTCTGCTGTTGTTGAACCAAATGTAGAAGTGTTTCCTTTTGCAGGAGAAATCATTCCTGTTTCAAGAGCAAACTCTTTTGCAGCACCTTCAAATATAAGTTTGTTTTCTTTACCTGTTGTAAGCGATTCTATAAGAAGTGTTTTTTTACCGGCGCTTGCACCAACAAGCATTGATTTAACAATTCCGTTGCTTCGTTTGTTTATTGCGTTAGAAAAATCTTTAAGTGTTCCGCCTTTCCAGTTTACAGTAAGCTGTTTTTCACCAACTTTGTAGGTGTAAACTCCGGCCGGAACTTTGTAATCAGATGGCAGCTCATCAGATAAAAAGCGGTCTGCAGTTGCAGGTTGAATTACGTCTATTTTAAAAGACTGAAGATCTGCACCGCGATTTGCAGTTGCAGTTATTGCATTTTCATCTGTTGAGGAAGCGATTTTATTATTGAATGGATTTTCGTAAGAATATAATGCTTTTGTACTGTCGCGCAGAGAGGTTAGTTGTGTATTTACTTCACGCCAGGCAGTTTGTTGTGACTTATACTCATCGAGCTGATTCTGTTCCCTTGTTAACGGAATCCGCTCGATTTGCATAAGTTTTTCCACAGTTTCATTTGTATTATATGTATCTGTGACGCCTGGTATTGATAATCCAGCCATAATATACCTGTCAGAATAATACTAAAGACTAAAGACCCGGACTTCTAAATTTTTGCATCAAACAAGTTGCCGATTGCTTTACGAAGTCTGAGTTTTAACTTCTGCATGTCTTCCGACGGAATCTCCTTTAATACCTGATTGGTATTGGAATCTACTACGCGTACGACAACAGCACCCAGCTCTTTGTTTACGTTGAACTGAAGTTTCCTTCCGTCCACCATTTCGTACATTTTCTG
>JAGCDP010000008.1 GCA_017651065.1 Treponema sp. | reverse complement strand
GCCGAGAGGCATGGACTTTAGAAAATTGGATGACGGCTATTTAGAAAGTGTTGTTTCTCTCCTAAATAACCGTCCTAGAAAATGTTTAGGGTTGAAGTCACCGATTGAAGTCTATTGTTGCACTTGACTTTGCAATCTACCCCTGCCCCTCGCTTCAACCACCTGCGGTGTTTTCCGCTGCCCCCTCTCCTAAGGAGCATGGGGTTTATTTCTAAAACAACACATCCGGTGAAAGCTTTAAGAATTCTTCAAGTTTGATGCAGCCGGAATTTTCTGAAGGAATTGCGCTTACTACATACATTTTTGCTTTTGGATATTTGGTTTTAAACACAGACATTCCTTGATTTGTCGTTCTAAGTCCGCTTTTAACTTCTATGCCACAGATTTCTTCTCCGCGGGTAATAACAAAATCAACTTCATCATTACCATCACGCCAATAAAGAAGCTTGTAATTACATAAAGGAGCATTGTTTATTAAATGTATACCTATACAAGACTCTACAAACCGTCCCCAAAGATCTGGAGTTGATTTTACAGCTTCGAAAGTCTTATTTGTTACAGCAGAAAAAAGAGCATTATTGAAGACTTGTAACTTTGGACTGGATGATTTTGAATGCTGTTCACTGCCAGAATATTTTCGTAATCCTCCAAGTAATCCACTTTGCGAAAGCAGTTCCAGATAATGTGCAATTGTTACTGTATTACCTGCATCTGTTAATGTTCCAAGCATTTTATTATATGAAAGGATTTGTGAAGTATATTTAGTTCCTAAATCAAAAACCTGTCGTAATAGAACGGGTTTTGTGATTGTTGTGAGCATAAGAATATCTTTTGATATACTTGTTTCGATGATTGAATCTCTCATATAGTTTTTCCATCGATTTTCGTCTTTGATAAGATGAGCAGCACCAGGATATCCACCAAAATATATATATTGCTCCAACGAAAAACCAAAAGCTTTTTTCATTTCTGCAAAAGTCCAGTGAGGAATTTGAATTAATTCAAATCGTCCATGCAATGATTCTGATAAACCCTTCTTAATTAGCAGCCTTGAAGAACCACTTAAAATAACCTTTATATTTGTTTTACTACGAGTATCTTCATCCCAAAGCTTTTTTACAATTTCACTCCAGTTATTCAGTTTTTGTATTTCGTCAATAATAAGAATAACTTCCTTAGTTCCGGATTTTATTCTAAACCTTGCAGTATTCCAGATTTGTTCAATCCATGCAGAAGAATCTCCTTCAATGGCATCACCTGTTTCATAAATATAATTATACTTTGTTTTTTCCAAAAGTTGATTTATGATTGTTGTTTTTCCAACCTGACGAGGACCTGCTACAACCTGAATAAATTTTCTTTTCTCTGCAAGTCTCTTTTTTAATTCAGAAATATAGAATGTTCTTTCCATGAGGACACCTCCTGCGACTGAGTAAAAATACTCATTATATTGAGTAAAATTACTCAGTACATTGAGTAATTTTACTCAGTGATTTGATTTTTTGCAAGAGTTTTTTTCTATTATGGATTGCCACGCTACGCTCGCAATGACGGAAGATGTTTTACCTAAACCTTTTTGCCAGATCCTGTAGTTTGCTCATGTCCATGCCTTTGAGAGAGCTTGGATCCATACCACCCATACCGCCAAGGCCCATCTGGCTCATCATGCGGTTTTGCATGCCCTTATTGCGTGACATTTTTTTCATCATGAGCTTTGTTTTTTCAAACTGCTTTAAGAGCTTGTTTACATCGGCTACAGTTGTACCGCTACCCTTTGCAATACGCTTACGGCGGCTAGGTCCAATGATAAGGTGATTAAGGCGTTCTTTGTAGGTCATACTCTGGATAATAGCTTCATTCTTTTTCATGCCGCTCATATCCATCTGGGAAGCATCCATGCCGCTCATACCAGGAATCATATCCATGATAGACTGCATGTTTCCCATTTTTTTAACCTGCTGGAACTGTTCAAGATAATCCTGAAGTGTAAACTCGTTCCTCTGAAGCTTTTTCTGCATTTTGAGGGCAGCTTCTTCGTCCATTGTTTCCTGTGCTTTTTCTACAAGGGAAACAACATCACCCATGCCAAGAATACGGCTTGCAATTCGTTCAGGATGGAATACTTCAAAATCGTCTGTTTTTTCACCGGTACCAATAAACAGGATTGGCTTACCTGTAATTGTTTTAAGAGAAAGAGCCGCACCACCACGGGCATCTGAGTCAAACTTGGTAAGAATAACTCCGGAAAGTCCAAGCTGCTCGTCAAAGCTCTTTGCAATATCAACGGCATTCTGACCGGTCATTGCATCTGCAACGAGGAGCACTTCTACAGGGTCAGTAGCCTTTTTAATTTTCACAAGCTCGGCCATCATTTCTTCATCAATCTGAAGACGACCGGCTGTATCTATAATAATTGTGTCGTAACCATTCTTGCGTGCAAAATCAATTGAATCGCGTGCATTTTTTACGGCATCTTTTGAATCTTCTTTATAAACAGGAACTCCGATTTTTTCACCAAGCTGGCTAAGCTGTTCTACGGCAGCAGGACGAACTAAGTCACATGCAGAAAGAAGAACTTTGCGTCCATCCTTCTTTAAGCGTGCAGCAAGCTTGTGGGCAGCAGTAGTTTTACCGGCACCCTGAAGACCAAGCATAAGGATAACAGACTGAGTATCAGGGCCTTTAAGGTGAAGGTCTGTCTTGGTATCACCGAGCATGCTGACCATCTTGTCATAGATGATCTTTGTGAACTGCTGGCCCGGATTTACTGAGCGGAGAACTTTTTCTCCCTTGGCTTCTTCAATAGTAGAATTAACAAAACGGCGTACAACACGAAGGTTTACATCGGCTTCGAGCAGGGCCATTTTAATTTCTTCTACTGTTTCTTCTATATTTTTTTCAGTGATAGTAGACTTTCCACTGATTTTCTGAAATATTCCACTAAAGGTATTTGTTATTTTTTCAAGCATATTTTTACTCCGCTGGGGTCCCTGAGGCTCTCGAAGGGCCCCTTTTAAATTGCCCTTCGACAAGCTCAGGGACCCCAGTTATTCTATAAATTCAATAACTCTTTTACCATATCTTCTACTGTGCTTTCTTTATTCAAAACCTTGTAGAGGGCGTTACACAAAGGAAGCTTGAGATCTTTTTTCTGGGCAATTTCGTGAACATATTTACAGGCAATTGCACCTTCCGGCAGGTAGCCGATTTTTCCTACGTTTGCAATAAGGTCATCAATATCCTTAAAGCGTGAAAGCATATCTGTTTTTACAATATCCTGTCCAAAGCGGCGGTTGCGTCCGTATTTTGATTTACAGGTTACATCAAGATCGCCTACTCCGCTTACAGATGTAAAGGTTTCTGCATGAGTTGCGCCCATTGCAAAACCAAGAGTCTGGATTTCATTCAAGCCTGCAGCAAGCAAAAGTGATTCTGTGTTGTCTCCTACAATATCACTTGTTTCTGCAATTGCATCCATTGCACCATAAACTGCAGCAACTACGTTTTTAGCAGCGGCACAAATCTGAGTACCAATAATATCAAAGCTTGAAAAAACCATAAGACCCGGAACTTTTAAAAGCTCGCGGACACGGATAGAATTTTTTGGATTTAAAGAAGCTGCAACAAGACCTGTGATTTTGCCCATTGCAACCTCTTCTGCATGACTTGGACCTGCAACATAAACAGTGCAGTCCTTATAAACTTCAGGGAGTGCCGATTCTATTGTTTCAAGAATAAGCTTTGGACCGCTTTTAGAAGGAACAAAACCTTTTGTAAGAGCTGCAATTACTGTAGAACCATCAACAATGTTTGGAACAGTATTAATTTTTTCGAGCGTGCTTGCCAAAAAGATTGATGGAGACGCTACAAAAATGAATTCTTTTCCAAAGGCTACCTGCCAGATATCATTTGAACAGGTAATCGAAGGCTCAAGCTTAAAACCAGGAAGGAAGCGTTTGTTTTCGTGCTCGTTATTTATAGAAGCAACAACATCCTCTTCCAGAGCCCAAATTTCAACCTTGTGTCCGCCACGTGCAAGCGCCTGAGCAATACCAGTTCCCCAGGCACCGCCACCTATGATTCCTACAGTTTTTTCTGACATAGTTCCTCCCGTGCGATTTCCGATTTTCGATTATCGATTAGTACCAGCCGTCCTCGCAGTCTTTCCAGTCAAATACTTCGTCTTCTTTGAACCAGAGTGCGATTTCGCGTGCTGCACTTTCGTCGCTGTCAGAAGCGTGAATAATATTGCGTTCTGTATGAATACAGTAGTCTCCACGGATAGTTCCAGGAGCAGCTTCGCTAGGCTTTGTAGAACCAACAAATTTTCTGATTAAGGCAACACAATCATCTGCCTGCCATACCATTGCAATAACCGGACCCGAAGTAATGTAATCCACCAAACCCTCATAAAACGGCTTACCTTCGTGCTCTGCATAATGTTTGCTAGCCAGGTCCTGTGAAACGTGAACCATTTTCATTGCAACAAGTTTGAATCCTTTTTTCTCGAGGCGTTCAATAACCTCACCTACCAGGCGGCGATTTACAACACCTGGCTTTAACATAACAAAACATCTACTCATAGTCTTATTATTATAATGGAGATGTGGAATGTAATCAATAAGGGGTTTATAAATGCTTTCATGTGGAAAAATACTGCCTGCTCCCGTGGAAATTGTCTGTCTGCTGCGGGCTGAGCTTGTTATCGTAAAATCCTGCGGTTTACTACGTAAATCCTCGGATTTTTTCTATGCCGCCGGCACAACTCAGAAGCAGCAGCCAGCCAATTTCCACTCCGCAGTCAGTATTTTTCAAATTGGATTATATATATTTATTGAGATTATATTTCATCTCTTTTATTAATGAGTAGATGATTGTTATTGTGACCGAGTTTTTTAGTGCAATGCCTTTTCTACAGCAGTAATAATTGAATCTGGTGTAGATGCACCGGCTGTTATACCGATTGTTTTTAAGCTATAAAATTCCTGTGGGATGTCTTGTGCCGACTGAATATGTGCTGTATGAACACAATTTTCTTTTGCGGTCTGGTAGAGACGTTTTGTGTTGGCGGAGTTTTTTCCTCCTATTACTAACACTCCTTCTACTTGTTTACATAACTCCAGCAGGGCTTCCTGGCGTTCGTTTGTGGCGGGGCAGATTGTGTTCATGACTGCAAGGTTCCTAAACTTTGAACGGAAAATTGATTCTATTTTTTCGAATTCTTTTGGGCTGTAGGTTGTCTGGCTCATGAAGATTACGTTTATTTTGTCGCTACAGGGAATATCAACTGAACGGGCTTCTTCTTCGTTCTGGATCTGGATAAAATTGCGGCCTGCAAAACCTGCTATGCCGATCATTTCGCCGTGATTTTTGTCACCGCTGATTATTACGAAATCGTTCTGGTTTGTGTAACGCTCTACCATTTTCTGGCTTGCTTTTACTCGGGGACAGGTTGCGTCTATTATTTTGCAATTTTTTGCTTCAAGAGCATCTGTTACTTTTGGAGAAACTCCATGTGCGCGAATTATTACTGTAGCTCCGTCGGGAATTGTCTGTAGGTCTTTTTCTTCAACAGTACAAAGTCCCCTGCTCTGTAAATCGGCCAGAGCACTTTCGTTATGGATTAGCGGACCTAGAGAATAAACTGTTCCATTATTTTCTTCAAGAGCCTGTTCTGCAAGTTCAACTGCACGTCTCACTCCAAAACAGAAACCCAGTACCTTTGCACGAATAACGTTCATAAAAACACTATAGCATAAAAAAAACGCCATTGCGAGAGTATATTGCTTCGCTACGCTCGCAATGACGTTTATTTTTTTTTGGGCCCTTCGACAGGCTCAGGGACCCCAGATGAATCTATAAACTACTCGTCTTTCTTAGCAGCCTTCAATGAGTGATGTACACCAAATTCTGGTCTCCAGTTCTTGCGGCATGCAGAAATGAAACCGCTTGAAATGAAGATAGAAGAATATGCACCACTTATCAAACCTACGATAAGAGCGAGAGAGAAGTCTTTGATGCTTCCTGTTGTGAATACGAACAAAGCAACAACTGCGAACAATGTTGTAACAGTTGTCAAAATAGAACGTACTAAAGTATCGCTCAAAGACTTGTTCAAAATCTCGTTGAAGTTCTTTGCTTCTGTCATGAACTTAAGGTTATAACGGATACGGTCAAGAATAACGACTGTAGCGTTGATTGAGTAACCGATGATTGTAAGAACAGCGGCAAGAACAGTTGTAGAGAATTCCATCTGTGTCCAGATGATGAAAGTAAACATAATCAATGTATCGTGCATCAAGGCAATTACCGAACCAAGAGCGAAATCCCAGTGGAAGCGGATTGCAGCATACAGCCAGATAAGTGTTACTGTAAGCACGAACATAATGATAGACTTAATTGCAATTGAGTGAGAGAAAGAAGAACCAATAAAGTCTGTCTTTACGATTGCTACCTTTTCCTTACCAAACTTGCTGTAAAGTTTTTCGTTGATTTTTGCAGTCACGTCTCCAGATTCTTCTCCGTCAACACCGGCACGAATCTGATAGCTTGCATCTGCACCATTACCAAGCTGTTTAATTGAAATGCCTTCGATTGAAGAAAGAGCATCGCGAACATCGTCAGTTGTGATTTCTGATGTTCCAGCAGGGTAAATATAAAGTGTAGTTGTTGTAAGCTGATTTGTAGCAGCAGAGTTCAAGAACAATTTTGTTGTTGGGAAAGATGAGTTCTTTGCAACCATGCTAACGCCATCAATCTTGTTCATTTCTGTTGCAAGTGCACCAACTGTTGTAACTTCATTAAAGTTGATTGAACGTGTTTCGTTTGTTGTTCCAACACCAGTAATTACAACATCAAGCTGTCCGGCACTCAAATCAAGAGAAACCTTCGCGGCACCACTGTATGTAACTTCTGCTACCGGAGGAGCAACGCGGACTTCTTCAACAAGACCAGGCTTAAAGTCAATACCAAGATTAACTCCGCGTGTGAACATTCCAACAATTCCAAAAATAATGATTGCGCAACTGATAATTGCACAAGGAATAAATCCTTTATTAAAGCTAAGTGTCTTTTTCATTATTTAATCCCCCATGCAATGCTAACTTTCTTTGCGTGCAGGACATCTGTATCAAAGTCGAAAATCAAGCGTGAAACGAACAAAGCTGTGAATACAGAAGAAACAACACCTATTGCAAGTGAAACTGCGAATCCCTGAATTGCACCAGTTCCAAGCCATGAAAGGAAGATTGCTGCAATAAAGGTTGTGATGTTAGAGTCCATAATTGCCCAGAATGCGTTGTCGAATCCCATAGAGATTGCAACAGGGCGGCTCTTACCGTTTCTAAGCTCTTCCTTAATTCGTTCAAATACAAGAACGTTAGCATCTACTGCCATACCAATTGTAAGAATCATACCGGCAATAGAAGAAAGTGTAAGAGTAAGGTTGAAAGCAGAAAGGATTGAGAACATCATAAAGAGGTTCAAAATCTGTGCAACTACTGCGTTCAAACCAGATTTCTTATAGAAGATAAACATAAATACAAGGATAAGGCTCAAACCAAGGATAATTGCCATGATTCCCTGATGAATTGCTTCATCACCAAGAGATGCACCAATTACCTGCTGGCTTTCTACAGAAAGTGGAACGTTGAGCCAAGCTGTCTGCAAAACCTTTTTAATATTGTTAGCTTCTTCCTGGCTGAATGCACCAGTAAGCTGAACGGCACCAGTGTTGATTGCATCCTGAATGCAGGCATTTGATTTAACCTTGTTGTCGCTTACGATAGCAAGATAATCACCTACGTGAGCAGCAGTGAATTCACCAAAAATTGTTGTTCCTTCTGCATCAAGATTAAAGCAAACCTGTGGCTGACCTGTGTACTGGTCTGAGCGAACTTCTGCAGACTGAACATGCTTACCGTCAAGAGCAATATCCTTCTTAACAACAAGCCAGTCTTTGCGTTCATCAAGACCATATGAATCTTTTTCGTAAACACCGAATACTTCGCAGTCTTCAGGGATGATTGAAGGATCCATAAGTTCACCAGCTGCATTGAATGTGCTAGCCGGATGCTGTGAATAATATGTCTTAAATGATTCTGTGGCAGTCATATCTGAAAGACGGAAATTAAGGATACCCTTACCCATAATCAAAGTATTGATAGCATCTGCCTGAGCAGCACCTGGAATTTCAATGTAGATTCTGTCATCACCCTGCTGTCTGATTACAGGAGATGTAAGACCAAATTTATCGATACGGCTTGTAAGGTTTTCAATAGCATTTGCCATTGCTTCTTTTTTGAATTCAGCAGCGCTGTCTGCAGCAACTGTGTCTCCCTGAGATTCAAGCGCTGCATCCAAATCTGCCTTAACAATTACGTTCATACCACCAGAAAGATCAAGACCAAGCTTTACAGAGTTATCGTAATATTTCTTAGCCTTAAGAATTTCATCACGATACTTTGCCTGAATTACATTCATAAAATCAAGCTCTGTGTCATAAGCACCAAGAACAGCTTTAACTGTCATTGTTTCTGGAACATTCTGTCCGTATGATTTGTACTGTTTGGCAGCTTCTTTATTAAGCCATGCAAATTCACCGTCAAGAACGGCTTCGGCATCTTTTGCCATGCTTTTGATTGTGCGTACATCTTCTGCGGCCTTACTTTCGGCATAGTTCTTGATATTTTCCGTAGAGCCCAAAGCAAGCTGTTGAACTTCCTTAGGAGTTCGTGCATACCAGCTGATTGATGGCCAGAGGAAAACGAAACAAATAGCAAGAACAGCAAGAAGAATAAGCAAGCGTGTTCGTTTGTTCATTTTTATTTAACCCCGAATTATATTTATTTAGTTTCTTCCGCAGCGGCTGTCTCTTTTACAGGTTCAGCGGCTTCGTCTGATTTTTTTGCTTTACCAAATGCAAATTTCTTCTGTTTTTTAGCAGCAGCTTCTTCTGCAAGCTTAGCTTTTTCTGCGTCTGTAAGTTCTACAGTAGAAATTGCTGTGCGGTTGAATTCGATTTTGCAGTCGTCATCAACTTTTACAATTACAGTGTTTTCTTTTACAGAAGAAACAACACCATGAATACCACCAATTGTAATTACTTTATCACCCTTCTTAAGAGCAGAGAGCATACGCTGTGTTTCCTTCTGCTTTTTATTCTGTGGGCGAATAAGGAAAAAATAGAATATTACAATGATAAGTAATAAAGGAATAAAACCGGTAGCCATACTAGCAGGACCTGCAGCTTGTTCAGCGCCGGCAGTCAAAAATGGAATGAAAGACATATATTTTCCGTCCTATTTTAAATATGTTTTTTGATATTATTATCAATTTTACTAGAATATCATTTATACGGGGGTGTGTCTAGTGATAAACTCTGGATTGCCACGCACTTCGTGCTCGCAATGACGCTGACAGGAATGATACGTCATTGCGAGGAGCGCAGCGACGTGGCAATCCAGTTATTGAATAAGCTGAGTTAACGCCTCATTCAGTTTTCGTACAGAAGAATCATTAGGATTTATGGCAACTACCTGCTTAAGATAGTATTGGGCTTTGCGGTAGTCTTTTTTGTCGTAATAGATTTCGTACAGACGGAAAAGTGCATCGCTGTTACGTGGATTTGCAATGAGGCTTGAGCGTAAATCGGCAAGAGCTGTTTCTTCACTGCGTTCAAGGAAGCTTCTTCTGTAGTACAAATAGCTTTTTATTTTTGAAGAGGCATTCGGAAGCATTGAATCTATAAGCTTTATTGATTCATCACGCGAAAGAACCTGTGTACTTGCAAGAATATAGGCTTGGGTTATTGTTTCATTTGAAGAATTTGAATTATATGCTCTTTGAGCAACTTCCATTGCTTCTGTTTTTCTACCAAGCTTAAGGCAGACAGTTACATGCTTAAGGATAAGGTTTTCATTATCAGGCTGCTTTTTTACAAGACCGCTGCTAATGTTATATGCTTCCTGCCAGTTTTCGCGCTGAACAAGACCGTCAAGCGCATAAATAAGTGCGTCATTATTAGATGGAGATTTTTCCAGAACAATTGCTGCAAGCTCGTCTGCATACTTTCCGGCAACAGGTCCGTCTGTCATAGAAGAAATGCGTGCTGCAATTAAAAGAGCGTCTACATTGTCGGGGTAAAGCTGCATTGCTTTTTCGATTGTTTCTGTAGCGGCGTTTGTATTTTTACTCCAGTCAAGCTGAACTCTGGCTCGCAGAATTAAATAATCAATATTAGTATCATTCTGGCGTGCATACATATCCAAAAGTGAAACAGCGTGAATATAATCGTTCTTTTCTATAAATATGCGTGCACGGAACAAAACAAATTCAAGATCATTCGGTGTCTGCTGCAAAACACGGGCAACTGCTTCTTCTGCTGCAGTGTAATCACCTTTTTCAAAGGCAATGTAAGCATTCTGTTTTAATACTGCAAGACTTGTATTAGAGGCGTTGCTCGACCCTGCCTTTTTCATAACTTCTTCTGCTAAAGACGACTTTCCGTTTTTGCTCAAAACCTTTGCGTATTCAAGAATAATTTCTATTGTATCTGAACCGTCGTATGCCTTTTTAAGATAAGGCTCGGCTTTTACATATTCAGTTTTTCTTTCGTAATAAAGCCCCGCAAGATAATTTGCTGCAACAGAATCTGGATTGATTTTTAAAGAAGCAAGAATGCCCTGTTCACACTGAGCCTGTACGTTGGCAGTAATATTAGGAGTGAGGTATACAAGTGACGGAAGGAATGTCGAAAGAAAATCTGTATTTCCAGTACTTGTGTCGTAGATTCCGTTTTTTACAGATTTAAGTGCTCCTGTATATGGAGTTTCATCAGAAACGCTGTAAGTTGTCCAGCTGACTTTTTGCGATGACCACAAAATGCGCATCATTTCTGAAGCAATATATATAAGAACCTTTTCGTTTTGTGTAAGGTCTGCTTCTGATTTATGAATTGAGTTCATAGCTTCTGTTAAAGAGGCCGGAGAACCAATTTCAACTTTTTTTACAATCTCATCATTGATTTTTGCAAAATATGATTTTGGTTTTGAAGCAGAAGGAAGCTTAATTGCATCGGCAGTCTGATTTGTTTCACCCTCTTCTGTTTTTTCTGAAACAACAGGTGCTTCATATGAAGTTTTTGTATGACCAGTTTCCTGAGAATCTGAACTTTCTGTAGATGCACATGCAGTCAATGACAGCGCAAAAATAAGAAGAAGCGCAGTCGTAAAATGAGAGAAATTGAATCTGCAAAAAAAATCAGCCTTTGTATGCAATGCAACCCACCACAAGAAAATCAGTCTATTGGTTCTTCTTCAAAAGGAGCAACACCATTCATTTCTTCTGTATCCTGATCTATATTCTCATCGTCTTTAACAACAAGGTTTGAGTTATTTTTTTGAAGCAGGAAGAACGCTATTATAAAAATAGCTGCCATAATAATAAACAACGGACCACCCACTAAGGCAACAATCCGGAATGAAACTTTTATGATTTTTAATGAAAAAAGCATAAACCATATTCCCATCAAAAAGAATGAAATTGAGGGAATAACGTATCCAAACTGAAGCCTCTGGTATTTAACCATTCCTGCAATAAATAGGAAAATACCTGCTGTTACTCCTATCATCGGCCACCATTGGATAAAAGTATATGGAAGAATCTTTAATTCATACAAAACTACAAAAGTTCCCCAGAATAAAAGCTCAAAGCCAATAAAAATCTGATGAAGCCGTTTTGTATTGCGGATGCTTAAAATAATAAGAACAATACCGCTTAAAGCTGCAATAATAGGAAGATAATTAATAACATAATAACGGTTGTCAAAAGGAATGATGCAATTTAAAATAACCAGAAAAACTAACAATCCGGAGCCAAAATATAACATGAGATTTGCAAAAAATGAGATGTCTTTTTTCATAGTATGCCCCAAATTCTATCTATAATTATATAATTCTATTTTATATATAAAAATTAATCTTTACAATAATAAATCACTATGTTAGATTAAAAAATATGAAATTTCAAAAACAAATGTGTGCAACAATATTTATGTGCCTTATTCTTCCTTGTACAGTACTTTGTTCGTGCAAAAACAGGGCATATACCTCTTCTTTTACAGCAGAAGAGACCCAGAAACAGTTTAATATACTGCTTGAAACACAGGAACTTGATTCAAAGCAGCGCTATACAATCATAAATCAGCTGGCAACTAACCTTCTGGCCGAACAGGACTACCAGGGGGTAATTCTTCTTTTAACTGAATGGGTAGAAAAGAACCCTGATGACATGTATAACTCTTACTGGCTTTTGATGACAGCGCACGCATACCTTTCTTTGGGAGCAGAACCAGTTGCAGAGTATTATTTTGACAGAATTCTGCAAAAATGCCCTGATTTACTTGTAAAAGGTAACTCTATTCACTTTATGTGCCTGCAGAACCTTATTCAGATTAGTAAAACTCCAAGCCACAGAATTAAATATTTTAATGAACTTATAAACAGATTCCCTAATGATATTAACACAACAGAGCTTTATCTGCGTCTTGCACTTGAATATGAAAATGATAACCAGTGGGATCAGGCATTAAAAGCTTGTGAACTTTTTGTTCAGCAGCCTGATGCAACTACAATTCAGATTCCTGGTGAGCCCGATGCCTATAAGAATGCCCGCCACCTTATTGATTTTAACAATTCTTCTAAAGACTGGACCTTTGAAACACTGCAGGAGCTTGAAAAAGCTGTTAAAACTGCAATTGACAGAAGAGACTGGCGTGCTCTTGACCGCTATAAGGCTAAGGTAAACTTCTTTAGTATGTCATGGCGACAGGATGAAACAGACCCTAACTCGCAGGAAGAGTTTTCTATGGGTAACTGGATGGGTCGAAAAATCCATTACGCAGAATCTTTTGATGAATCTTCTAACTCAAACGAAGCATATCTTAAAACCTGGGGCTGGAGCAATTACGTTTCTACCTGGTACCTCTACTTCCGCAAGGTAAATTTCCCGCTTGACCCTGATATCAACGGTAACTGGGAATGGGCCGGCATTTACATTGGTAACAAGCTGTAATGAAAAAGCTATTAATTGGCATTTTGATTTGCTTCTCTTTGTGTGCTGCAGCGGTTGCGCAGGAAGAAGAAGTTGTACCATCTGAAGACCTTGGGGTCCCTGAGCTTGTCGAAGGGCCTCAAGATGAAGATATTTCAGAGGAAGGCATTGGTGAAGGTGACCCTTCGACAGGCTCAGGGACCACACTCCAGTCAGGGACCACAGACGACTCAGAAAACACCGACAACACCCCTGCCCTTGAAAAAAAGCCTTTGACCCTGCCTATGCCGGAGCGTGCAGAAATTGAACGGTTCCGTAAGCAGTATCTTGACCCTAAATGGACTAAGGTTCTTTACGACGCACTTGAAGGTGCAATAGATTACAGGCTTTATATAAGGAAAGAACTTGCAGCTGCAGGACTTCCGCCGGAGCTTGAATACCTTCCTGTAGTAGAGTCAAACTATAAAACAAATGCAAAATCACGGTCGGGAGCACTGGGCTTATGGCAGTTTATGTCTAACAGCGTAAAGCCGTTCCTTACCCTTAATGATTATGTAGACGAACGACTTGACCCTTGGAAAGAAACAGACGCCGCAATTAAAAAGCTCAAAGAAAACTACGATATATTCGGAGACTGGCTTCTTGCAATAGGTGCTTACAACTGTGGAGCCGGTGCAATGACAAGAGCTCTTGCAAAAGCAGAAGAAAAAACTTTCTGGTATCTGTGTGACAAAAACCTTATTCCTTCCCAGACACAACTTTATGTTCCAAAACTTTTAGCAATTGCAGACCTTGCATTAAACTGTGAATATTACGAAATTGATATTCCAAGCCACGAAGAAGAATACGAAGTTTTATATAACGAAACAAATGCTGTTTTTGATTACATCACTGTAAACAAAGCATATTCAATTACAACACTTGCCCAGAATATGCGCATAGATACTGCAGAACTCAAGCGGCTTAATCCTTCTTTTATACTTGGTTTTACTCATCCTTCTGCAAAATCTTCTATAAGGTTGCCTGCCGGAACAGAAGAAATTGCACGCGCAGCCCTTGAAACAATGGAGCCTATAGATTTCCCGATCAAGTATACTGTTGTAAGCGGAGATTCCCTTTGGAGTATTTCAAGGCGCTATGGCTGCACTGTAAGTCAGATCTGCGAGCTCAACGGCATACAGGAAAACGCAATCCTTAAAATAGGAAAAATTCTTTATATTCCCTCAAAATAAGTCGATAATGAACTAATGAAAAAGATTCTTTTTAAAACAGCAGTAATTTCGTTGTTTCTTGCATTAGCAGGCCCTTTTGGAGCATTTGCAGCCGAACCAAGCCTTGAATCTACAAGCGAAATTAACTGGATTACACGACGATTTACCTCTAACCTTTCACTCGATACTAAAAAGGCAGGACTCGAAATGCCTTCCGGCAAAAAGAAGGCCTCTGCTCTCATAAAATCAAAAATGTCGCAGCTTATTCAGCCGCCGTTACTTGCTTTGTACACAGACTCTTCAAGCACTCTCGAAGATTATGTTATAAATGAAGAGCTTTCGCTTGATGAAGTTTACTATTTTATAATGAACGGCTACAAAACTCCTGATGTTTTTACTCCGGATGCCGCAACTCTTTACTCTGCAAACACACTCGAAATTGATAAACTTGGTCAGAATCTTGTAAAACATAAATACGGCTACTCACCTGAAGAGCCGATTGATCTTGTTCCTTCACGCGCTTATTCAGGAATTATTATTGATGCCCGCGGCGCCCTTCCTGTTCACGGAGAATTTATCAGCGAACAGACAAATGCCTGCTTCTTCCCTACTATCTGGGATGAAAACATGAATGTAATTTACGAAAAGAACAGTGCCGACCCGCAGATTGTTATAGATACAGGTCTTGTTGCATATGATTATTCAAATAACACAGACCGTTATGCTTCAAGAGTTGGAACTGATCCTCTTTATATAAGGGCAACAGAAGTTTACGGAATAAACAGAACAGATCCTGTAATTAAACGAAGCGATGCCCTTAAGATTCTTACAATCCCGGAAAACGTTGAACTTCTAAAACAGGGAAAAGTCGTAATTCTTCTGGACCAGGAAAAGCTTGTTTATAATATTGCAACCCCTGAAAAAGACAGAACATACTACGCAAAGTTCGAAGCTGTTAAACAGTATATGTATGAAAACGTAATTCCAGATGTTGAATTTACTGACAGTGATGGAGGCTTTAAGTTTGCAATCAATCTTAATTTCTATCCAGACTCACCTGTTCTTCTTCCTGGCGAAATAGCAAGACTTCAGCAGATTGCAGATATCTTAAAGGAAATCCTTATTGACGACGGATACACTATTTTAGTAGAAGGCCATACTGCAGATGTTGGAAAACCTGTTGGTCAGCTTAATCTTTCTATTGAACGAACAAGAACTGTACGAGATGTACTTATTGATGAAGGGCTTGATCCGGCTATCTTTACATACAAGGCCTACGGTGGAACAATGCCAATCGCTTCTAACGATACAGAAGAAGGCCGTGCTCAAAACAGACGCGTTTACATTACAGCAAGACCAAGAGCAACTTATATTCAGCGTGACTGGTAGTACAGTCTCTTTTTAATTATCCCTTTACTGTGCTTTCTGCTTTCTCTAACAGAGGAGCAAGAGCATAGCCGTATTTCTGCGACGGGAACATTGCAAAGCCTGCAGAAACATCTACCTCTATAGGATAGTTATTTTCTTCCTTCCATTTGCGGCATTCTTCAGAAACATTTCTAAGTACTTTCTTGTAGTTATCTACATTCAAACCGGCACTTATTATTCCAAACTTGTCGCCGTCAAGACGCGCAATAATATCATTAGAGCGGAAATGCTTTTGAAGGAAGGTGGCAACACTTTTTATTACTTCATCACCGGCAGAATGGCCAAAGTAATCATTAACCTTGCGCAGATTTTTTATATTAAAGTAGAGCAATAAGCCGCTCTGCCCCATTGCCTGTGCATATTTAAGCGAAGTTTCACCAAGTTCAAGAAATCCACGCTGATTTTTAAGACCTGTAAGGTAATCAATATGTGCCATTTCATCAAGTGTTACATAATCCTGAGTAATTGACCTTCTGTTTTTCAATCGCCTTGAATATTCAAAGCTTGCATTAAGCTGGCTTGCAACTGCCTTTGCAATAAGGTCATAAACACCAGTATCAAAAGGTCCGCGCTTCATAAGAATATAACCGTACTGAATTGTTTTATGGAACAAAGACATTACAACTACACCTTCATCAGGATAATCACGAACTGTATCCGGAAAAAGTCCCTTTGCAGGATTAAATTCAATTACATGGTGAAGTTCCTTTGGCTTATCTTTATTTGAATAGTCAAAATAGGCAATCAGTTTTGCTTTTTGAGGCTGATTAAAATATTCAAAAGGCTTAAGAACTTCTGTAGGATTTTCATAAACTACAACTGCGGCAGAAAGAAGTCCAAAGGCAGCAAGCGCATGTGTTATATGCTTACCAACTTCATCAAAGCTTATGTTCATCATTACATAAGTGTCCATAAGTGCGGCCTGAAAAACCTGCTGACGTTTATTGAACCATTCTGTTACAGAGAATCTGTTGTTTCCAATAAAATCTTCTGGAAGATCAAGCGAAATATATTCATTTTCTGAAAACTGTTTTTTACTTGTTTTCTTGCCGTTTGTTGATTCCCGAAGAATTGCCTTTGCTTCGATTGTCTGAACATCTGGAACTTCTTCAAGGTTTATCTGATTAATAAGTGTAAGTGCTGCTTTGTAGCCCTGATAGTAAACCTTCTGATTTATTGTTGTAAGTGTTGGTGTAAAGAAGGAAGCTCTCTGCATGTCGTCAAAGCCTGTTACAAGAATGTCTTTTGGAACTCTGAGGTTTGCACGCTTTGAACAGAAATCAAGACAGGCAAAAGCAAGGTCATCATTCATTGCAATGATTGCATCAAAATCAAAACGGTTTTTCTTTTTTGTATAATAATCGCTTAAGATACTGTAGGCCGAAGCATAATGAAAACTACTTTTCCATAAAACAATATTCGAAGAAGGAATATCATTTTTCTTAAGCTCTTCTTTTATGATTTCGGTTCTGATGCTCATTTCTTTTGATTCGCTGTCTACACTCATAATTCCGAATTTCTGACAATCCTGTTCTTTTACAAGATACGAAACGAGTGTTTCCATTGATTTTCGTGCATCGCATATTATTGAAGGAATTCCCTGAATTTCATGAGCAATACTAACCATTTTGAGTGGTTTATAGGAACGAAGATAAGAAGTAAAGGTGGCCTTTGACATTCCATGCAGCTGAGTGCCTGAAGAAATAATGATTCCGTCAACATTGTGTTCATTTATCTGTGACGAAATTGCCATGTGCTGATAGTCATAGCCTGTAAAATTATCTGGCTTAATTTTACCAATCTGGTAAATAAGCAGTTCTACATTATGCTCTTTACAACAGGTTGTAATTCCACTGATAAGACATTCCGAATATTCCGAGTTCAAATAATCGGCAACAAAACCGATTCTGATTCTTTTTTGTTCCATTAATATTATTATAAATGGTTATTTAATTATCTGCAATGATTTAGCCTGATACTCCGGCAGAAACTTTTTTACGGCTCCTGTTTCAAACTGAACTTCAATCATGTAATCTGACCCGTTCATACGGGCGGAAACTACAACACCATAGCCGTAATCATCGTGATAAAGCTTTGTTCCAACAGCCCATTTTGATTCAATTTCGGAACCCGGACTTTTTCTGTAATAGCCGCCATAACCCCACATCTGCTGAGCACGAGGCTTCTGCCCTACTACCTTAAATGCTTCTTCGGCTTCGTTCAGGAAGATGCTTGGTGACATAAATTGAGTGTGTCCATAAAGCACGCGCTGCCCCGTAGAAGTAACATAAAGTTCATCTTTTGCGCGCGTTATGCCTACATAAAAAAGCCTGCGTTCTTCTTCAAGATCGGCTCCTACTTTGTTTTCACGAGGGAAGACTCCCTGCTCAAGCCCGGTAATGATTACATTGTTATATTCAAGACCTTTTGTATTGTGAAGTGTTATTAAAGTTACTGAATCTGTCTGTGCTTCTTCACTCTGAAGCTCAAGCGAACGGTCAAGATTTATTGAATCAAGGAAAGCAACAAGACCTTCTTTACTGCATTCATAAGGAACTGCACTGTTTATAAGTTCCTGAAGGTTCTGGAGCCGCTGTGTTCCTTCAATTTCATCACTTTCTTTGTGATATTCATCAAGAGCAGAATCTTTTATAACCTTTTCAATAAAATCAGAAAGCTTTTTAGAATTATCAAAGGCTTTATCAAGTGTTTCATAAAGTTTTATAAAACTGTCTGCACCTTCTGCTGCCTTTTTTGAAAGCTCCGGTTTTAACGCATTCATAGTTTCAAGAAGACTTTTATATGAAACTGTGCCGTCTTCGTTTACTATTTTTGCTGAATCTAAAATCTTATCCTGAGTTTTTTCACCAAGGCCTCGGGTTGGTTTATTTACAATGCGTCTAAAAGAAATTTCATCACGCTGATTTGCACAAAGATCAAGATAACTTAAAGCATCCTTAATTTCTTCACGCTCATAAAACTTAAGCGAACCTACTACAACATACGGAATATGCTTGTGTAAAAAATCTTTTTCAAAGCCAAGTGACTGAGCGTTTGTCCTGTATAGAATTGCCCAGTCACTGTACTTTCCACCCTGTTCAACATGCTTACGGATAAGTTCAGATGCAAACATAACTTCTGCATTCTGATCAGGTAAATAAGCAAGAACAGGCATACCGCCATTACCACGGTCGGCAATCAAAGTTTTTCCAAGACGGTCGCTGTTTTTATTTACAACAAGAGACGCCGCATCAAGAATTTCAGAAGTAGAACGATAATTGCGTTCAAGACGGATTATCTGTGTTCCCGGGAATTTCTGCGAAAAGGTAAGAATATTCTGTACTTCGGCACCGCGGAACTTATAGATTGACTGGTCATCATCACCTACTACGCAAACATAATTGTTGTAGCCTTCCTGTACTCCTGAAATTTTCTGGAGCAGCTTGTACTGGGCAATGTTCGAATCCTGATACTCGTCTACCATGATAACTTCAAAGCGTGTATGAATCTGTGCTGCAATCTGCGGACATTCTTCCATTACAGTAACAGGCATCATAATAAGGTCGCCAAAATCTACGTTTCCTGTTGAACGAAGACGAGCCTCGTATTTTGCATAAATATCCGGTAAATCAAATTCACTTGCTACAATTGCAAGATCATCCTTTGGTGTAAGACAGTAATCTTTTGCAAGAGCAATCTGATGTGCTGCAAGTTTTGCTTCTTTTTGACTAAGTGCCGGAACTGCTTTACGAACAAGAATAGCCATATCATCGTCATCATAAACAGTAAACGACTGCTCTACTCCGGCTTCATCACAATACTTTCTTAAAAACCACGACCCGAACGAATGAAACGTCCTTATCTGTGCCTTTTCGGCCTGCGGTTCCATTCTTACTGCACGTTCGCGCATTTCGTTGGCGGCTTTTTTTGTAAAAGTAACAGAAAGAATTGAATATGGATTTACATTCTTCTGACCAATGAGATATGCAATTTTTGTTGTGATTACGCGTGTTTTTCCAGAACCGGCGCCTGCAAGAATAAGCAAGGGAGAGCCTTCATGAATAACTGCTTCTCTTTGCTGTTCATTTAACACAGACAGATATTCATCAAGTGTACTTTCGGCCATGCTTTTTTCTCTTTTCTGCATAAAGCATTACGTCGGCTTCACTCATAAGCTGTTTAAGTAAAGATGATTTTTCAAGACTGGCATAACCAACGCTTACCGAAAGTGTATATGGAAGCTTAAGTCGTTTAGATTCCTTTTTGCAGGTTTCATCAATTTTCTTACGGATTAACGGAACATGTTCAATTATCATACCAGGGGCAACAATACCAAATTCGTCACCGCCCAAACGTCCGATTACATCATTATTACGGAATACACTCTTGAATACTTCTGCCAGAAGTTTAATTGCTTCATCACCTGCGTCGTGGCCGTAAGTATCATTAATTTTCTTAAGGTTATCCATGTCGGCAAAGAAAACTATTCCGGCGTGTTCCATTTCCTGAATAATATCAAGAGTGCGCTGACCAAATTCATAATAACCGCGTCTGTTCAAAAGGCCTGTAAGCTCATCTGTTTTAGACTGCTTTGTAAGCGAAGTATTATCTTCCTTAAGCTCTGTATATTTATTTGTAAGGCGCTCTGTTTCCATAAGACGGTTTGTATATTCAATGGAAGAACAGATTGCATTTATAAGAATCTTAAGATAAATAGTATAATCTGCAAATTTGTTTTTATTTATTTTACAGATAAGATAACCATAACAGGTTTCACCGGTAAAAATAGGATGAAGAATATACTGCCCCGGAATGTTATCAAGCGATGGTTCTGAAAATATTATATTGCTTGGATTAAACTTTGTACCCGGATTGAATTCTTCTTTATTGCTGATAATATCCGAATACATATTAAGTTCCATTTTTTCGGGGACAATTACATCTTCGTTATAATCAAGATAAACAGGCATCTGATAAAGATTAATTGCCATATTATCCATTGCACAAAGATGAATTATATATTTGAGGTTGTAATAAAACTGCCTCATTGTATTTGCACCCTTAAGGATATCAAGCAGAATTATTATGTTGTTTCTTTCCTCAAGGTCATTCATATACTGATTAAGTCGTGAAATAAGGTGTGCACCCTCTTCTTTTATTTCGCCTGAAGGACTGCGGTAAACGTCTTCGGAACTGTCGAGTGGAATACATCCGCATGACTGGCGGAATTTTGTTTCAAGGTCTGAATTAATAATGCGTGGAACTTCTTCTCCATTTAAAACAGAAAATGCTGTCTGTGCGCAAACATAACCCTGATTATAAATATTCTGATTGATTGTCGAAAGTCTTGGATTAGCTCTGTTTGCAAACTGTGCATCGTCAAAGCCTACAACCTTTACATCGTTAGGAACAGAAAGACCAAGCTCTTTAAGAACACGGTAACAGCCAATTGCCATCATGTCATTTGCACAAACCATTGCATCAAATTTAACATCTGACTTTGTCTTGAGTGTTTTTTTAAGGGCAGCTTCTGCATCAAAATCGGTAAACTTTCCTTCAAAAACAAATTTATCATTTACTTTAAGCTTATTTGCAGACATTGCTTCTTTAAAAGCTTCAAATCGTTCTATTGCTTCGCGAGACTTTGTTTCTGCCGCAGATAAAAATGCAATATTTCGGCAGCCGTGAACATTCTTAAGATGTGTAATAACTTCAAGATATGATTTTTTACAGTCTGCCTGAACTGTGTAGCAGTTTGGAAGATTAAGAGGAATTGCTGTAGAAATAACCGGACGCCTGCCAAATCTGTAAAGCTCAGATTCAAGTTCTTCCTGAGTCATACCTGCACAATAAACACCGGTTGCAATTATAAGTGCATCAATTTCCTGTGAAAAAAGGAGCTCTGCACTCTGCCAATACTGGTAATCGTATACACCAACTGTGCTGTGCGGAAGTTTTGTCTGGGTATATATAATACTTACATCTTTGCCATCAAAATAGTCATAGATTCCGTGCAAAAACTCTGTACTGTACTCAATGTTGAAAGTAGGTATTATAACTCCGATCTTTTTCATTTGAACACCAATAACAAATAATATTATAACCTAACATTAAATAATAAGATAGTTTTTTTTATTCAAATTTTTGCGTTTTTATAGAAGTCTTGTGTCTAAATCTGGTCCGGTACAGGCAAGAACCTTTACTTTTACAACGTTTCCGCACTTAATCTTTTCACATTGCTTTGGATCGTCTAAATCGTAGCGGATAACATTACAGCCGTCTACTTCCGGAGCCTGAAACCATGCTCTTCCAAGTGCAAGACCTTCGTCTTCCTTATGAGTAAAGACTTCTTCTATAAGAACATCTATTTCTTTACCGCAGTATTTTTCAAGCTGAGCCCTTGTAATTTCTGATTGAAGCTCTTCGAGTAGCTTTGCGCGTTTTTTTGCAGTGCCGGCTGGAACCCGGTTTTTAAAGGAATAAGCTGCCGTACCCTCTTCCCTGCTGTATGGAAAACAGCCCGACCACAAAGGCTTTATATTCTGTAAAAACTGTCTTGTATTTTCTGCCGCTTCTTCTGTTTCGCCCGGAAAACCTGTAAGGAAGGTTGTTCTTAAGGCAGCTTGGGGTAATTCCTTTCTGATTTTCTTTACAAGTGAAACATATTTTTTTGCAGTTCCTTTTCGGTTCATTGCCTGAATAATCTGGTCGTCGCCGCTTTGGAACGGAATGTCAAAATATGGAACAAAACGTTTGTCGTTCTTAAAAATTTCAAGGATATTTGTATTAAAATGATCCGGGTGAATGTAAAGAGTGCGGACAATAAATTTGCCCTTGAGTTTAGATATTTTTGCAAGAAGCTCGGCAAGTCCGTCTTTTTTGTCTGAATATGCTGCAAGGTCCTGACCTATAAGATTTATTTCGTAAATGCCTGAAGCAACAAGAGCTTTAATTTCTTCAACAATATCTTTTGCAAGGCGGCTTCTTACTGCACCACGAATAAGCGGAATGGCACAGAACGAACAGTTATTTGAACAGCCTTCGGTGATTTTTACATAAGCAGAACCTTTAAAACCAAAAAGCCTTGTTCTTTCACTGGCGCAGACTCCTTGCTGAGGATAAAGTGCCGGCTTTGCGCGTTCTTCTTTTTTTATAGCAGCACGCACCTGTTTCATATATTCTGTGATTTTTGAAAGGTCGCCGTTTCCGAATATTCCGTCAAGCTCGGGCATTACTTCATAAAGTTCATCTGCATAACGTTCTGCAAGACAGCCTGCAAGAATGAGTTTTGCTTTTGGATATGCCTGCTTTAATTCACATATTGCATTTATAGATTCCTGTTTTGCAGACTGAATAAAACCGCAGGAATTAATTATGATAAAATCTGCTTTGGCTGGTTCTTCTGTGTACTTAAAGCCTGCTTTTTCAAGAAATGTAGATAATAATTCGCCGTCTGTCTGATTTTTTGCGCATCCGTACTGATCAATAAAAAAACTTGCCATAAACAACTGAACACAGCAGTTTAATCAAGCTCAACAACTATAAGCTTATATCTGCCGTCTGAATCTTTAATCCACTTAATATCTTCTACAAGAACCTGGCCTGCAGGACCAATATCAAGGTCGAAGGTGCGTGAATCGGCAACAATAGTGAACTTAACTACATTGCTGTTCGAAATCCAGAGTCTTATACCGTTGTGAGGGTTTGCAGTAAATACTTCACCCTTTGTAAAATATGATTCTACAGAGTTATCGTTATCTACCTTGTCGCGGAACAGACATGAACCACGGAAGCTTGCATTTATAGTAAACGGATATGCACGGTTGTCTTCGAGGATAACCTTCTGAGGATGCTTAGATTTGATTTCTGTTTCAAATGGAATTTCATCAACATTTACGCCGTTGCTTTCTGAAGGAACACCATGTCTAAGAAGAAGGCTTACTTCGGCACCGCGTGAATCGTCAGTAGCAGAAATATCTGAAACATAAACAATCAGATCCGGGGTTGAGTCACCATTAATATCAATTTCTGTTTCTTCGCTAAGATCTGTATAGAAAACTCCGCTTGGTGTATCAAGACCAAAAGAAGTAAGAGTGTCTCTGACTGTAAGAACAATCTGTCCATTGCTTGTTGGAACAATAAACTGGTCGCCTTTGTAAACTCTTTGAGAGAACTTAGTATTATCAAGTTCGAACTGTCTGTTTTTTGTTGTATTGCTTAAGATTACAGAATCATCTGTAGGAGTCTTTTTCTTTGAAAGAACAACACCAAGAACAATGCCTATAGTAAGAAGTACAACAAATGCAGGAATAGCAATAGCAAGAATGAGCTTTATAGGACGGCGTTTTATAATAAGACCTTCCGGAACCGGTGATTCCTGAATTTTCTTGTTGTTATAAAGCTTAAGAATATAGTCTGTATCAAGTTCAAGATAATTTGAATAATTCCTTAAAAAGCCTACCATGTAAGCTTCGCCTGGAAATGCACCGTTATCTTCTTCTTCAAGTCCGGTTAAATATCTGCTTTCTATTGAAATTTCACGCGAGATTTTATCTATATTAAGATTTTTTTCTTCTCGAGCACTTCGCAGTAATTCTCCGTAACTATCCATTTCTCTCTCCTACTCCGAAAACAGAAAATTATTATAATTGTTAGCAGATGACGGAGGATCATAAATAAATCTTTGATCTGTTATTCCCTGATTAAGTACATAGTCAAAGAAATCAAAAAGAATTACCTCGCCCTTTGGGGTTACTGCTTCTATTCTACGGATAAGTTTTGTAGATTCTGTTACTGCAATTTTGATATACAAGAAAGCTTCTGTAGAACTTTTTCTATAAAGTGTAAACTTAACTACCATTTCATCAGATTCATCATCAAGTGGTTCGGCATTCTGACCAGTTTCATACTGAACTGTATAATAGCGGCTTAAAAGAGAAAGTCCTTGTGGCGAAGTAAGGGCACCAGCTCCTATATCACTGGTGATATTCTGCTGAAGTACAGCATCCTTATCGTGCAGATAGACTGTGAGTGTGTCACCATTATAACAGATTACCTGTTCTTCCGGGTTTGTGTAGTCAAGACGCAGAAGGTCGGGTGCTTTAAAAGAAAGGTGTCCGGCTGTTTCCTGTTTATCTACCTTAATTTCAAAATTAACTTCGTAGTCTTTTAATGTGGAATAATATTCAGAAATTGTTTTAAAATATGCACTTGCAGTCGTAATGCTCTGGGCAAATAACGATGCAGAAAAAAGCATAAACAATGCAATTAATATCTTTTTCATAGTATTCTATTATACAATTAAATCAAAGCATTGTCTATTCTGCTTTTTTGGCTGTTTTACGAGGTTTTGAAGCCTTTTTTTCTGCTTTTTCTTCCAGCTGCTTGCAATGAGCTTCACCGTTAACAATTTCGTAGAATTCTTTACCGTCTATTGTTTCTACTTCCATAAGGCGGTTGGCAATATAGTCAATCAAATCTTTGTGCTTGCCTAAAAGCTTTAATACATATTCATAGCGCTCATTCATTATGCGTGAAATTTCTTCGTCTACATAATTCTGAGTCTGTTCACTAAATTCTCGTACAAGACTTGGGTCTCCGCCACGGTTTCCAAGAACGCCTTTTCCAAGAGTTACGTTCTTATATTTATCAGACATACCAAAATCGGTAATCATGCGCTTGATGATATCTGTTGCACGGGCAATATCGTTTGAAGCACCTGTAGAAATATCTCCAAGAATAATCTGTTCTGCGGCACGTCCACCCAAAAGGCTGTCTACCTCGTTCATCATATCCTTGCGGGTCATAATGAATTTTTCTTCTTCTTCGCGGTACTGGGTAAAGCCGCCTACTCCATGACTTCTTGGTACAACTGTAATTTTATTTACAGGCTCATGCTCCGGAGTAAAGGCTGCAACAAGGGCATGACCGGTTTCGTGTACAGAAACAAGACGGATTTCTTTTTTATTTTCCTTGCGGCTCTTTTTCTTAAGACCAATGCTAACCTTATCGATTGCATCATTAAAGTCTTCCATTGTTACCTTTTTGCGTCCGTTACGAACTGCAAGAAGAGCAGCTTCATTTACAACATTTGCAAGATCTGCACCGGCAAAGCCTGTTGTTCCATGCGCAATTGATTCAAAATCTACATCACTGTCGAGTTTTACATTCTTTGCGTGAATGCGAAGGATTTCTTCACGACCTTTAACATCAGGTTTTTCTACAGGAACCTGGCGGTCAAAGCGGCCTGGTCTGAGGATTGCAGGGTCAAGTACGTCTACGCGGTTAGTTGCAGCAAGTACAATAAGACCTTTTTCGTTATCAAAGCCGTCCATTTCTACAAGCAGCTGGTTCAAAGTCTGTTCTCGTTCGTCGTTTGAACTGAATCCGTTAGCACGGCTTTTTGCAAGAGCATCAATTTCGTCAATAAAAATAATACAAGGTGCTTTTTCGCGTGCCTGCTTAAAAAGGTCACGAACACGGCTGGCACCTACACCAACAAACATTTCTACAAAGTCTGAACCCGAAATGCTGAAGAAAGGAACACCGGCTTCTCCTGCAACTGCACGGGCAAGAAGAGTTTTACCGGTACCCGGGTCTCCTACAAGCAGAACTCCCTTTGGAATCTTACCACCAATATCTGTATATTTTTTTGGAGTTTTAAGAAAGTCTACAACTTCTACAAGCTCTTCCTTGGCTTCATCTACACCGGCAACATCGGTAAAACGGGTTTTGATTTTTCCCTCTTCTACAACCTTTGCGCGCGAAGCACCAACATTAAAAATACTGCCCATTCCGCCGGAGCCGTTACCCATTTTGCGGAAGAAAAGGAAGTAAATTAAAATAAGGAAACCAAGCGGCAATATAAGACTGCCTAAAATCTGCCAGAAAATACCACTTGATTTTACAGTAAATTTATAAGGAATGCCTTTTTCGTCAAGCAAATCAATAAAGCTCTGCATAAGAACTGCAGAAGTTTTATACTGCTGACCTGTGCGTGTTGTTCTTGGAGTAAAAAGGCGTAATCCTTTACCAGAATCGGAAGACATGCTTACGCCAGGACCATAACCAATAATTGTATTTTCACCAATTTCTACAGAAACAATCTGTCCGTTTGCAACTTTATCACGGAATTCTGAATAAGCAATATAATCATCGTTGCGGGACATAAAGAAAATATCAACAATTGCAAAAGTACAGAAGAGAATCAGCAATACAGTAAAGAAAGAAATTTTAGGTTTCTTCCTGTTTTTTCTGTCCTTATCGTTATCATCTTTTTTTTCAGGACCAGCAAATTTAAAAAACTTATAAGGATCGTTTTCGTCCTGCTTGTTATCATTATTTTCGCGTTTTTCGTCAGCCATATAAATAAATCCTACTATATTATTAAATATACTAATAATATGCAAAATTGTCATTATAAAAAAAAATTATATATTAAAAATCTCTTCAAATTATAAAAAACTGCTCCCGCCCGATTTTCAATTTTGCTCCGATGGACGAGTATGAATCTCCGCAAAATTGAAAATCGGGCTACGCAGTTTTTTATAGAGGAATTCTTAATAAAATCTTAGAATTTTTTATACTTTTTTATGTAATTTTTACTAAAGTCGATTTTTATATTACCGAAAATCAGAGAGGGATATAGGATTATATTCTTTCAAGGAGGACCCTATGGGATATTCTAATGCTTACAGCGCTTATCAGAAAACTAACATCAATACAGCAAGTCAGGGAAGATTGGTTGTATTACTTTACGAAGGAATTATAAAGCAGCTTACTACTGCTGGTACTTATATAGAAAATGACGGCAAAATCAAGCCAGAAAACATAGAAAAATACGGAATTTGCATTCAAAAAGCTCAGGCAATCATTACAGAACTGCAGGTTTCGCTTGATATGGAAAAAGGCGGCGAAATTGCACGTAACCTTATGTCGCTTTATGTGTTCTTTAATGAGGAGCTGCTTGCCGCAAACATTAATCATAATAAAGACAAGCTTGATTTTGTACTTAGAATGGTTAAAGATCTTACAGAAAGCTGGAGACAGATTGCAAACAGTGTAGCGAATGCACCGGCTGCAACTGTACAGAATGCACTTAATATTCAGGGATAAGGGGAATAAAGGGGGAATCCTATGGCAGAAATCACACAGAAGGAATTAGACGAAAGAGTTGCTTTGCTCAGAAAATTCAGAAGTCTTTTGGAGCAGCAGAGAAATAAATTTCAGGAATATCTTACAGTACTTGAAAAACAAGAGGATTCTATAACAAAGGAAAACCCTGAAAATCTGATTGCACATACAGAACTAGAACAGCAGGTTGTTAAGAATATTGCAAACCTTCAGAAGGTAATTATTCCTATGAGCAAGATGTATAAGGCTTCTCTTCCAATGGCTCATACAAATGAAGATTCTGATATTAAACAGATTCAGAATGAACTTAATGATTTGCAGACAAGAGTACTCAAGCAGAATCAGATTAACAGAGATTTACTTCGCGAACATATTGAAAGCATCCGCACTCAGATTCAGAATTTCAAAAATCCTTACAAAAACATCAAGAGTGTTTATGCTCAGCCACAGAGAGTTGCTTCTTTAGTAGAAGTTGAAGCCTAATGATCAGTCTTCTGGTTGCTTATACAAAAAATAAACGAGTAATTGGTGCTCAGGGGAAAATTCCATGGAAGCTTTCTTCTGAGCGCAATCGTTTTAAAGAGATTTGCCGCGGTAAATATGTAATCATGGGAAGAAAGTCTTATGAGGAAATAGGACATCCGCTTAGTTATTGTACGCTGGTGATTGTATCAAGTGGCCCTTCGACAAGCTCAGGGACCCCGTGCTATTTTAATTCGTTAGACGCTGCAATTAACTACTGCAAAGCTCAAGGGCAGGAAGAAATCCTTATAGCCGGTGGTGGCAACATTTATGAGCAGGCACTCCCCTATGCCGATAAGATTTATGCCACAGAAATAGAAGCAGACTTTGATGGTGACGTTTTCTTCCCGGAACTCGAAGATGGATGGACTGGCACCGTTGATGAAACTCATGAAGAAAACGGGATTGTGTATAGATATATGACTTATCGTCACACCTGGATTGCCACGCTTCGCTCGCAATGACGCGCTATTTTACAAATGGTTGATCAACGGTAATTGCACAGAATACATCCGGACATCTTGAATGCACCGCTTCGTGAATGACCATCTTTAGCTTTTCGTCTGTAAGCATGCACGAATACGGCTTTACGACATCAAAAATCAAATTGGTATGTGTATCTCCCGGCACCATACGGACATCATGGAACTTCAATTCCGGATTAATTTTAGGAACCTCTTCAGAAAGTACCTGCTTTAATTCTGCAAGACGCTTATTTTCTGTATCAACCGGGTCCATGTGAATTACAACGTGGCAGTTAAAGCGCATTGCAATATCGTTTTCTGCAATATCGATTACATCGTGAAGACTAAAGATATTCATATTGCCGGGAACTTCTGCATGCAATGAAATCATCATACGGCCGGGACCATAGTCATGAATAATAAGGTCATGCATGCCAACAATAGGCTTATGCTTCATAAGTTCTTCTTCAATCTGAGATACTAGTTCTGCAGAAGGAGCTGAACCAAGCAGTGGTGCAATTGTATCTTTTGCGGCTTCAAAGCCTGTTTTTATAATAAAGATTCCAACTACTACTCCACCAATTCCATCGAGTGGAAGACTTGTAAAACGGCTGCCTATTAAGGCGGCAATAACTACAGCTGTAGAAATCACATCATTAAGGCTGTCCTTTGCAACAACCTCCATTGCCACTGAATTGATTTTTTTGGCAGTAAGATGGTTGTACAGGTACATGTAAAGCTTTACAAAAATAGAAATACCCATGACAACTATGGACAAAACACTTATGTTCATAGCTTCCGGGTGAATTATGGAAAGCACAGAATCCTTGAGCAGCACAGTTCCCATATAAAGAATAAGGAACGAAACGACAAGCCCCGAAATATATTCAATTCTTCCGTGACCAAAAGGATGGTCTGGATCAGGCTTTTTTGTAGAAAGCTTAAAACCAAGAATCTGCACCACAGACGAAGCCGCATCAGAAAGGTTATTGAACGCATCTGCCACCATTGCAACAGACGCAGCGAGTGTTCCAAAAATAAACTTGAGTGCAAACAACAGAATGTTCAAAAAAATACCAAAGCTGCCGCACAAAATGCCGTACTGGCTGCGAACCTGTTCGTTCTGATAATTTGTATGATCTTTTATAAAAAGCCGTGCAAGAATTTTAATCATAAAAACTCCATTTGGGGAAAGTTTTGTGTCTGCGTGAGTGATTCATTTTCGCCCCATCACTCACGCGGGCACAAAACTTTCCCCATAATTGATTTTTTCTTATGGAACATAGACCGTTTTTTCTAAAACATCTTCCACATTATCAGGTAGAAGCTCGAAAAAGTCATAGCCTGTCATTTCTTCGATGTCGTCGATTGAGCATAGGAACTGTTCCCAGTCGCCTGTTTTCTGCATGCCAGTCTGGTTCGGAACATTTATTGCAATTGCTGTTGCGGTAGAATCAACGCGTTCAAGGTCATCGGTGCCGGCTGGAATTGCAATAAGCACCTTCCAGGTGTAAGCAGGAACATTCATATAATATGTTTCACCAGACTTTAAACTGATCGGAATATTGTCAAAGGTACCTTTTGGTGAAGTTCCACCAGTTCCGTAGGGCCCCGCAATTATATAAACTTCGTTTCCGGCCTGTACAAGTTCTCGTTCAAAAGTTTCAAAGTGCATCCAGATTACGCGGTTGTTATCAGGAGTCTGCGGAACCATATTTGTCATCAGGAAAGTCATTGAGTTGTCTTCTTTTGTTGCAGTTCTGTCTGCCGAAGGACAAACATGACCTCTGTCAAAGCCGTATTTATTAAACTGATAGTCTGCCTTTTTTACACCGTACCACCCTTCCGGAAGCTCCTTATCAGGACGGAAATCATCTGAGCGGTCTGCGTCTCCCATATTTTCTGAATCAAGATGCCAGGCAACCCAGTTAGGACACAAAGTTTGAGTATTATATGAAAGAGTATACTGCGGTTTTATCATAAGATAATTTTCTGTGAGCGCAGTGTCTGTAAAGGCATCTGTAGGATTTCCAAAATAAAGTGAAGAGTTTTCTGCATGACCAAGGTCGGCGGTTCCCGAGGAAATGTTTTTATTTACGCGGCCTTCGACAGGCTCAGGCACCCCGGACATTGTGGTCCCGTCAGCAGGTATTGTGGTCCCTGAGCTTGTCGAAGGGCCACCAGAAGCTTGCTCCTCTTCAAAAATCGGAAGAATCGGCTCTTCTGTCATTACGAGCATCAGGCCCTGTTCGTCGGGAACAATGTATGGTTTACCGCAAAGATACCACGCAGCAATTAATACAATAACGAGTATAGTGAGAATTACCGGTAAAACCTTTTTTGATTTTTTAGCCATAGTTTTAACCGCAGTAAATTAGATGTTCAGACTAATCTGCGAAATTGCAATCTTTACAGAATCTGTAGAAGCACGCAGGTTTTCAACAGCATCAGATACGCTCTGAGTATTTTCTTTCATCTGCGCAAGAGATTCAAGCAGCTGCTGACCACCGTCGCTCTGTTTAGAAACTGTAGACTTAACAACAGTTTCCTGGTTAGAAACTTCATCTGCAAGAGAAACGATATTTTCAATATCTTCCTTAACTGCAATAGTTTTACCAAAGGTTGAATCAATAAGCGACTTAACCTTTTTAAGAACTTCGCTGATCTGTTTTGCTTCTTTTCCAGAACTTTCGGCAAGCTTACGAATTTCATCCGCAACTACAGAAAAGCCTTTTCCGAATTCACCGGCATGGGCAGCCTCAATAGCGGCGTTCATGGCAAGAAGGTTTGTTTGAGAAGCTATCTGCTGAATTACTGTAGACATTTCGCTAAGGCCGTTTGAACTCTTTTCAATTTCGCCTACAAGAACTGCAATTTCTTCAACACTAACCTTACCTGTCTTTGTTGCTTCATTAAGCGCAGTCATACTCTGAGAGTTTGTATTCAAAACTGTATTTACAGACTGAATACTTGTAATCATTGCTTCAATAGCTGCAGCAGAAGTATTTACACTGTCAACCATGAGTGAAGATGCATTATTAATTGCTTCTACATCGGCATCGCTTTCGGCAAGGCGTGTAAGACTTGTTGTCTTAACGTTTTCAATAGCATCATTAAGCTCTTTCTTATGGTTACCTGTGATTTTAACCAGTTCAACACCCTTATAGTGATGACAACGCTCAGGTTTATTTAAGCCGTTAAAAATTGCAACAGCCATCTGTTCGCATGTACGGTATCCGCAGGCTCCACAATTCAAAATATCACGGGAAGAAAGCTTACCCATGTTATTGTGAATTTCCTGAATCTGTTCTTCTGTAGGATGCTTTATCATTGCTTCAAAAATTGTGCTGTTGTTAGTATAAGTTCTGTCGTAAAGCCCTTCGCTCCAGAAAGCATCGAGCTTCTTATTCAATTTCTTTATGGCACCGGGTTTTGAATCAACTGTATTATGTGTTTCCTTATTGCGGAGACTTCTGTTTTCAACGTAGGTTTCCATTTCATCAAGTGTCATTTCACCTGCAATAGTTCCGGAACCACCGTTACAGCCCTGCCAGCAGCCAAGACAGTCAATCAGTTTATAAACCGGTTTGATTTTCTGGTTGAGGGAGCGTTCAAGATGAACAAAATATTCTACAACTTCAGGAAGTCCTTCGATTTTTCTTGTAACATCAGAAACTCCGGGCATAAAACGTTCTGTAGTCTTCATAAGACCACCAGGAGAAGAATAAGTTACTCCGCGTTCTGCTTCCGGATTATCATATGGAGTTTTTGCAAACTGAGAAAGATCAATGTCATTTGCCTTAAAATATGCATCCAAAGATTTAATTGTTACATTGTAATCGCCATAACCTGTTTCATCAAATTCACGACGTTTAGCATAACAAGGAGAAACAACCATTACCTTACAATCTTTATACTCTTTATAATACTGTTTAATCATCTTTATAGTATGGAGCATAGGACTGTCTGCAGGAGCAAGATATGGCAAAAGCTTTGGCCTGTATATTTCACAGAAAGTAACAAGAGCAGGACACGGCTGAGAAATTACAAGATCTGGATTATTTTTCTTTATATATTCAACATATGATTTAGAAGTAAGTTCTGCACCAAAGCTTACATCAAATACGGCCTTGATTCCTATAGACTTAAGCCAGGTATTTAATTCAAGAACACGACCACGGAACGAAACTACCGAAGACGGTGCAACGATTGCAATCATTTTAACGCCGGCGTGAAGATCGTTTATCCATGTTGAAAAATCATCAATTCCCTGACGAGCTCCAAAATGACAGGCACTTATACAACGACCGCAGCCAATACAAAGCTCAGGATTTACTTTAATATAATCACCTGAAGCATCATTACACATTTTTGCAGGACAGACCGATATACAACGATGACATGCTGTACATTTTTCCGGATCAACTGTAATAACTTCTCTAACCTTTCCTGACATAATTCAAAACCTCTGACGATGATACAAAATATAAAGGATATTATAATGCCTAATTACGAAAATTAATAGAGTTTTTTAAGAAAATTTAGGTAATTTCACCTATGGCATGCGTAAGGCCGGGATATGCAGAAACTCTATCTGTTTGCCGATAATAAGAAGATAGTATATAATTATACAAAAGAGTAAAAAATGGTCGAAAAACTAGGACAGAATGTAAGGAATTCAATCTCTAATTTTCTATACTCGCTCGGATACCTTGGAAAACTTATAACTGCATCGCTTTTATTTACTTCCAGAGGAAAAACTGCCCGAAAAATCCTTATAATGCAGCTGCTTTTTACTTATGTAGAGGCTCTTCCAATTTGTATTATTCTTTCTGTAGTAATAGGAACTGCCGTAGTCTTTATGGGAACTACATTTCTGGCTTCCATTGGTCAGGCAAAGCTTACTTACGATTTACTTGTAATTATTGTTACAAAAGAGCTTGGCCCTCTTCTTGTTGCGTTTATTGTAACTGCCCGTTCTGCAACCGCTATTGCAACAGAACTTAGTACAATGGTAGTAAATCAGGAAATTGAAGCATACATTTCTGTAGGAATTGATCCAATTGTACATCTTGCCGCTCCACGATTCTTAGGAGTTACTTTTTCTGTTTTCTTTTTGAATCTGTATTTTTCTATTTTTGGATTAGCGGCTCCTTCAATTGTAATCCAGTTTATTTCTACTACAAGTATTGTTGAATATTTTAAAAATCTGTTCACTGCCCTTTCATTACGAACAATTATTATTTCTATGATAAAAAGTCTTGTTTTCGGCATGATTATTTCGGGTTGTGCAACACTTTACGGATTTTCTACAGGACGCGCGTCTACAGATATTCCAATGGCAGGTCTAAAGGCGGTTTCAAAATCGTTTGTATACCTGATTCTGGCTTATGTTTTCATAACTGTAATTACTTACATTTTTTAAGGGGTCTGGTGATTATGGCACTTTTTGAAATGAAAAACACAAGCTTTTATGACGGTCAGGTTTCTGTAGTAAACGATGTTTCGCTTTCAATCGAAAAAGGTTCTATTACAGCTTTTCTTGGAGAACCGGGCGGCGGAAAATCATCTGTATTAAAGCTTATTTCAGGAATTATTGTTCCTACACGCGGCAAAGTTTTTTATGAAGGCAAAATTATTTCTAACATGAGTTCAAAAGAAAACCTTGCTTTTCGTAAAAAAATGGCTTTTATGTTCCAGAATTCTGCTCTTTGGGCCAACCAGAGTCTTTACCAGAATCTTGAACTTCCGTTAAAACTTCATTTTCCAAAAATGCCGCCGGAACAGCTTGATGAACGCATTAAGGATGTTGCAAAGCTTGTAGATTTTTCAAAGCCGCTTTCTTTACGTCCTGCTGCCCTTTCTACCGGTGAACAGAAACGTATTGCTTTTGCACGAGCCTTAATCTGTGAACCAGAAATTCTTTTTCTTGATGAACCTACAGAATCGCTCGATGAAAAAACAGCTGCACTTTTTATAAAAATCATTCAGGATTTTTGCAGTGCCGGAAACACGCTTGTTTACGTAAGCCATGATAACGCATTTATAAATACCTTTAATAATGATAAATATTACTTTTCAAAAGGAACAATCGTTGATAAGATTTTATTACACGAGAATTTCCAAGAGGATTACGATGAAATTTAAAATTAAGTTTGCAGATCAAATTGTAGGTGCTCTAAGTATTACAGCAATTGCCGCAATAATATTCTTCACGTTCTTTATTGCTTCAACACAAAAATGGTTTGTTAAGAAGCATCACTTTTTCACAGAAATTTCATCGGCCAATAGTGTAAGCGAAGGAATGTCTTTGCAGTATAAAGGTTTTGCAATTGGAAAAGTAAAGAAAATTACGCTTAGCGAAAATGATACTGTACAAGTATATTTTTATGTACTTGATGAATATATAGACCGTGTAACACAAGGTTCAATTGTTGAGCTTTCTGTAAGTCCTATTGGTCTTGGTTCTTCATTTATTTTTTATCAGGGAAATTCTTCGAAGCTGATTGTAGACAATTCTTTTATTCCTGAAAAATCAAGTGCAAAAGCTAAAGAAATGATAAAAGAAGGACAAGTTATTATTGTCGAAACAAATGATACTATTAATACAATCATTGGTTCTGTAACAAGTCTTATTAATCATATTGATGAGCTTGTTCAGCAGATTAATGAACTGATTGCCGGAAATGAAGAGATTCCTCTTGCAAAAACAATCAACAATGTTAATAGGATTCTGCGTCAGGTTAGCGCATTGCTTGCCGGCGATGAATCTGTTCCAATGGCATCTATTGTTAATGACCTTAATACAACTGTAGATACACTTAACTCTATTTTAAGTGACGTAAACGGATTGACTGCCGATCCTCAGGGATTAGTTCCTAAGCTGCTTGAAACAGAAGAAAGCAAGGGAACCTTTGACAAGCTTTACGCTGCCCTTGATACAACAATACAGGATTTGAACGGAATCTCTGGTTCTCTTGACAGTGAAATGCCTCAGGTATCTATCTTGCTTGCTCAGGTTCAGACATTGCTCAAGCAGGTTCAGGATGTAATGGTTGGTTTAAAGAATAATCCTTTGTTGAAAAAAGGCGTTCCTGAAAGAACAGAACAACAGGCTGCAACACCAAAACTTAGAGAGGAGAGTTTCTAATGAAAAAAATGACTGTGTCATTGTCGGGCTTGACCCGACAATCTATACTTATAGTTGTCCTCGCCCTTTTCATTTCCTGTTCCTCTGCCCCAAAACGCTCAATGCAGGTTTCTACAATTTATTCAAGTGCAACAGAAATGATTGAATCTGCAAATGCATGTATCTTAAGCGGAGACTACGACAAAGCAAGTTTCTTTTTAAGTGCTGCAGAAAGTCAGGCAATGTCTATTGATAATTATGATTTACTCACTGCCGCTGCACTTGCACGATGCAGTTTAAAACTTTCACTTAATCCGCCTGAAGTAGACGAAGCTCAGCAATATGTAGATTATGCAAAGAAATTTGTAAAGAACTGTGCCGACCCTAAAAAGCAGCAGGCAATAGTTGATTTGAGTCAGGCTCGTGTAAGCATTGCAAAAGGAAGCTTTAACGGAAATCTTGATAATATCAAAAAAGAATTAAAGAGTGATGATTATTATTCAGCTCAGGTGCTTCAGGTAGAAGGTGATGTTTATAAGCTTAAACAGGATTATGCCGGAGCCGACAAAGCATATACTGCCGCAGCAAAAGCTTTTACAGACAGCCGCTATCTTTCTGAAATAGGAATCTGCTGGTATAAAGCAGCCCAGGCCCGTTCCTTAAACGGAAACAAAGATGGTGCTTTACAGGCAATGGAACAGGCAATTTTCTATGACCGTGCTGCCGAAAATTCGCTGGGACTTGGAACTGATTATTATGCAGTAGGATTGATTTTGATAAAGGGAAATCCTTCTGCAAATGAAAAAGAACGTGCCCGCGAAGCCTTTATACATTCTGCCGAAATTTTTACCTCTGTAAATGCAGACGAGCTTGCAAAACGCAGCCGTGAAGCCGCAGAAGAAATTCAGTAATTATGGATAACAAAAAAAGCGGAACCGAATGGTTTGAAAAAGAAGATTTCTGGATAACCTTTGCACCCATAATGTTTGATGACGCACGCTGGGCCGAAGCTCCCGATGTTGCAGAGTACGTACAAAAGCTTGCAGGCTTGCAGCAGGGAGATTCTGTTCTTGATGCAGGGTGTGGTCTTGGACGCATAAGCGTTGAGCTTGCTCTTCTTGGTCTTGATGTTACCGGCGTTGATATTATTCAGGCAGAACTTGATGCCGCAAAAGAAAGTGCCTCTGACGAAGGCGTTCCTCTCACATTGATTAATGCAGATTTACGTACCTTTACCTCTGATAAAAAGTTTGATTGTGCCGTAAACCTTTATACTTCGTTCGGCTACTGCGATACGATTGAAGAAGATATGATGATTTTAAAAAGTATTGCAGGAGCTTTGCGCGAGGGTGGAACTTTTATTCTGGAATGTACAAGCCGCGAAAGTGCCATAAAGTATTGGACACCTGGTGAAGATTTTGATCGTGCAGGCTGGCATGTTCACACAGAGTTTGGAGTTGTGGGCGCATGGGAAGGCCTTCGTTCAAAGTGGGTGCTCACCGATGACAACGGCAAAAAAATAGAACACGAATTTGTACAGCGTTTGTATTCTGCAAGTGACCTGTGCAAGCGGCTTGTGGAATGTGGTTTTTCAAGCGCAAAGGCCTACGGTGACTTTGATTTGTCGCCGTATGACCAGAACCTTCGCACAATGATAATTATCGCTAAGAAATAAAATACGACTCCGGTGCACCAAGGTATGACTGTGGAAACGGTTCATTTGCGTTGTGCACAACAATCTTTTCCAGAACGATATTTGGTGTAACAGGATAGAACCTTAAGATATTCAGCCCTTCCCTGCAATCGGCGTAGACGGTGCTTATGCGGATATTGTTTGTAATATCTTCACCCCATGGGAACTGGTTGTCGCCTACTGCAAATGTCTTTTCATCTACAACATCCTTTTTGATTTTGTCGCCGTTCACTTCTGCAATAAAGGCAAGCTTGTTGTCTTTGTATGCCGGGTTTGAAGGATTCAAGAAGAAATCAAACTGCTTTACGCCTTCTGTTGCGGCTACAAACTTATATTCAACATAAGGAGCGTTCTTTCCCTTTGGATATTCTGCAATTACAGGGAACGCCTTTACTGCAGAAAGAGTTTTTCCGTAACCAGGGAGTTCTTCAAACTGTGTAGTCTGACCGTTCCAACTGCCGGTTTGTTTTTGTGCAAAGTGTGCAGCTTCCATAGAAATGTAATTTGAAGTCTGGATGAATGTACCCTTGTCGTAATTAAGATTTGGAACTTCGGCATCAATCAGAACATCAATACGTATTCTGCAGCCGTGACCGCCGTCGCCTGTAATCTTGAGGACTGCTTTCTGGTCTTTAGCCATGAGAAGCTTTGAACGGTCTACAGACAAGATGATTGTATCAATCAGCAGAGTTTTATCCTTTTTAATAGTAAAGCTCAGCCAGTCGTTTTCGCCGTCAATATTTACTTCGTACGGGAGCATTTTTTTATTTGCACCTGCAACAAAAACTTTTGCGATAACAGTTTCCGGATTTTTAAAACTGTCGCAGCGCAGAGGAATGCGTGTCCAGTCTCCGCCTGTTGTTACTAAGTCTACACCTTCTACCCAGGCACACAAACGGCCCTTACGAGGTTCAACAGGCTTTGCAATTACAGGGTATCTGTTTTCTTCTTCGTTCCAGTGAACAAATCCAAAATGCTCAGACCAGCCCATTGCATACCAGCGTCCTCCGTCTACCTTGTCGCATTCGTCTACAAGCTTTTTGTCAAAATCAAGGCAGGTCTGTACCTGTTCACCGTAAACATTTGCGGCATAAAGATTATGTGCGGCAAACCAGCGGTTTCGTCCGGCAAGCAGCTGCATTTTTAAGATATTCATAGTTCCGCAGGCAGGGAAATATACCTGTGCAAAAAATCCAGGGTAATCTTTTTTGGTAAGTTCAGCTTTAAGGCTTTCGCATTCTTTTATAACGTTGTCTGCAAGAGCAAGAATCTTTTCACTTTCGCCAAAGCTTACAGGAGCAAAAGTATCCGGCCAGATACATTCAGTTCTGCGCATATTTGCAAGCTTTGTGTAAGTGTTCATTATGTTATTTATTGTTGCCTTCTGTTTGTAGCTCAATTCAGGGAACTGCTGCTCTACCCACTCTGCTGTATATCCTTGAGTTGTATATTCAACAGCAGAATATTTTTCGTAGTCATAAGCAAGATTCAAAAAGAAAGAAAGCGGAAATTCGTTTGTCATAATGTCGCCCACATTTACAATCCACAAATCGCGGATTCCAAAATCGTAAGCGGCAGTCATCTGTTCCTTTACCTTTGGAAGATAATTTGTATTAAGCCATTCGTAGCTGTAAGGCCAGCCGTGATAATCAAAATGATAGTACATTCCGTAGCCGCCCTTGTGAGCACGCATTTTTTCTGTAGGAACTGTACGCAAGTTTCCGTGATTGTCATCGCAGAGCATGAGTGTTACGCCTTCGAGTTCAGGGTCTCCCATCAAGCCTTTTGTGTGTTTATCACCGTAGAAATATGGTTCAACTTCTTTGTAAAGGGCAAGCATTCTTGGCACCTGCATAACGTCAGCGTTCACATTTTCGCGGATAAGTCGGTTCTGAGTTTTTAAGACATCACGCAACAGGTTGATATTATCTGCGAGCGTTGCGTTTTTCATGATTGCAGTGTCTGCTTCACCGCGCATACCAACTGTTATTACATTTTCAAATTTTCCGTTGCGCTTAAGTCCGTCTTCCCAGAACTTTGTAATACCAGCCTCGTTGCTGCGGAAGTTCCAGGCGTCACCGTAAACTGAATCAGGACCTCTGAGGTAACGGTATTCCTCCCCCGCTCTGCAGCAAGGTTCATGATGACTTGCCCCCATTACAACACCAAGTTCATCTGCAAGTTCTGCGTTTGCAAGATCCGGACCATCGTCACTGAAACGGCTTGCCCACATTGCAGGCCAAAGATAATTTCCTTTAAGACGAAGCAAAAGTTCAAAAACGTTTTCGTACATTTTAGCATTTACGCCGCCAAAGTTTTTGTTTGCCCAGTTACCAAAGGCCGGCCATTCATCATTAATAAAAAATCCGCGGAAACGAACAGAAGGCTCACGCGAAACAAAAATTCCTTCTTCAAGTTCAAAAGTCTTTTTCTTAGCAGGTAAAATATTGCACCAGTTTACTAGAGGCGAAACACCAATTAGTTCAGACAAATGGAAAAGTCCGTAAATTACACCGCGCTTGTCGCTTCCGGCAATGATAATCTGATTGTTGCGTACGATGAAGGTATAAACTTCGCGCTTACCAATATTATGTGCGCCAAGAAGATCTGCAAAATAAGAAGAAGTAGAGGCCGTTCCAAAAATCACGCAGGAATCATTAGTTTCTATAGGCTTACCGGAATCAACTTCGACAAGCTGTGGTTCATAACCAAAAACAAGTTTAAAATCATTACGAACCTTGCCGGCAATCTTTTTTACGCCCGACAATTCGTTTTTATCACACATGAAAACAAGTGATTTTGTTATATTCATATTGGAACTCCTAAGAGATTGGCGGGTCAAGCCCGACAATGACGCGAGTTTTGCAAAGCAAAACTCGGTAAGCACGCTTGCGTGCGACTCATTCCCGGGCTTGACCCGGGAATCTCAAAATAAAAAAAACTATGATATCTTATGATACCATAGTTTTATAAAAATATATACTAGTATGTTAGTTATGGATTGCTTCGCCTTCGGCTCGCAATGACATGGCAATCCATTAATCAAAAAATCCCTTTGCCTTAAGCAGTTCCGCATTAAGGATACCACCCAAGGCAGCACCGCGTTTTGTATTGTGGCTCAAGGCTACAAACTTTACGTCGAATACGTTACATGGGCGCAGGCGTCCGATTACGCAGGCCATTCCCTTTTCTGTTTCGCGGTCACGGCGTGGCTGAGGACGATTTTCCTCGTGGCGAACAACGATTGGATGTTCCGGTGCACTTGGAAGCTTGAGCTCCTGAGGAACTGATTTATAGCTTGTCCATACGCGTTCAATTTCTTCGAGGCTTGGTTTTTTGTCATCAGGCAAATCAAACTCAAGAGAAACACATGCTGTATGTCCGTCTACTACAGGTACACGTGTACAAGTAGAAGAAACAAGAGGACCAGCTGCATTTTCAATCTTTCCGTCTACAACCTTACCAAGAATCTTGAGACATTCTTTTTCTGTTTTTTCTTCTTCGCCGCCAATAAATGGAACGATATTATCAATCATATCAAAAGAAGCAACACCAGGATATCCGGCACCACTAGTTGCCTGAAGTGTTGTAACAATCATACGCTTTACAGGATATCCGGCCTGAATAAGAGAATGGAGCGGCATCATATATGTCTGAAGCGAACAGTTAGGTTTTACGGCAATAAAGCCTTTGTCCCAACCGTGATGCTTTTTCTGTTCTGCAATAACATCAAGGTGGCTGTAGTTAATTTCAGGTACAAGCATAGGAACATCTTCTGTCCAGCGGTTAGCCGAAGCGTTAGAAACTACAGGAATACCTTCTGCGGCATAAGCAGCTTCAAGTGCTTTAATTTCATCCTTGCCCATTTCCAAAGCAGAGAAAACAAACTGACATTTTCCCAAAGCCTTCTTTTCGTCGTTTGCATCTTCTACGATTAGATTTGCAACACCGGCTGGAATTTCTGCTCCAATAAGCCAGCGGTTCTTTACAGCTTCGCAATAAGGCTTACCTGCAGAACGAGGACTTGCTGCAACATAAGTTACTTCAAACCATGGATGATCTTCCAAAAGCTTGATGTAACGCTGACCAACCATGCCCGTAGCTCCGAGCACACCTACCTTTATCTTTTCACTCATAATTATCAACTCCTTTGTCATTGCGAGGAGTCCGAAGGACGACGTGGCAATCCACACACTAGATTGCCGCGCTTCGCTCGCAATGACTGTTTCTACAAATTACAATCCTTTATTGCCTTCTCAATGATCTTCTTTGCATCATCATTAACTTCAACAAGTGGAAGTCTGAGCGCACCTGCCGGCATTCCCTTAACATTCATTGCATACTTGATTGATGAAGGGTTTCCGTCGCAGAACTCGGCTTTGAAGAATGGGGCCAGTCTGTAGTGAATCTCGCGTGCCTTCTTAAAGTCTCCGTCCAAGGCGGCAGCTGCAAGTTCGTGCATCAAAGCAGGAATCATGTTGGAAGCAACAGAAATAATTCCATCCCCTCCGGCTGCAATCAAAGGAAGTGTAAGGCCATCATCACCGCTCATTACGGCAAAATCAGGCTTTTTATTTTTAATCTGTCCAATTACTTCCATCATCTGTGCAACGCTTCCACTAGCCTCTTTTACACCGGCAATGTTTGGAAGCTCTGCAATGCGTGCAAGAAGGTCTGTAGGAATATTCAAACCTGTACGACCTGCAATGTTGTAAACGATGATTGGAATTCCAACCTTTGCTACAGCTGCAAAATGCTGGTAGATACCTTCTTTTGAAGGCTTGTTGTAGTAAGGTGTAACAACAAGAGCAGCATCTGCACCGGCAGCCTTGGCACGTGCAACGTAATGAACAGCATCTTTTGTATTGTTAGAACCGGCTCCAAGAATGACTGGGATTTTTTTGCCTGTAGATTTTTCGAAAGCATGAACCTCTTCCATAACAATCGAAATAATCTTGTCTTCTTCTTCACCAGGCCTTTCATCCAGAGTCGGAGTTTCAGCAGTGGTTCCAAGAGGAACAAGACCATCGATGCCCTGTTCGAGCTGATGTTTGACATTTTTGCGGAAGCCCTCAAAGTCTACAGATCCATCCGAATTCATCGGTGTAATTAAAGCTGTAAAAGCACCACGAAAAATATTCATTTTTTCCTCCTGTGAAAGCCCTTTTTCTGCGCGGACTTTCAAATATTTTGGAGAATATTTTATAGTTTTTTGAGTAGAAATTCAATAATGTTAAAAGAGGAACTATACTACTTTCTGATATTTTGTCACATCAACAGGTTCAAGAACTGTCTTTAGAGATGCTTCAACGGATGGGTTCTGAGTATTAAGATATTCAATTTTTACTTTATATTTTGATTTAAGTCCTGTAATAAATTCATCTGCCCATGAAGGCGCCAGCACTTTTACTTTTTCAAAATCAAGGGAAACAACTTCATCTTCTTTGAGTTCGTTAAAGATATATGCAGAAGCTCCCAAAAAAGCTTCACGCCCAGCAGGCCGAGACATAAGCATTTCACCAAAAGATGACATGTCTACTAACATTCATTCCCCCTTACAAGATATTATACAAAAACAACCATCATGTGTAAAAGATGTTTTTCCAAATTCATAACCAGTTCCATCAGCCTCACAAAAAGCATCTCCAGATTGAAAATAAAAATTCCATTTACTCTCTACAATAGAGCTGATTACAAATTTCAAACCGTTTCCTCGCATTTCTGGAGCACGCCCTGAAATTGGTTGTGTAAAAGCTGTTCTTATTGCCTGTTCATCATCAGCAATTGATGAAACTACTCTTGAAAGTGTTTTCTTTAATCCCGCACCAAAATCACAAATATAAACAAATCCCTCTTCTGAATCGAAATCGCAGAAAACACCTTTTGGAACATCATTTTTAAAAGAAAAGTTATGATCGAAAGTATTCGCTCCTATCTCGCCAATTACAGCACCAAATAACCATTTCTGATTTTTTGAAGTATATGTCATTAAACGTGAATCAAAAACATCTCTTGTATGCGACACAAATTCATCAAATTGACCTTGTTTAATCAATGAGATTTTCTGCATGAATGACTGAATAATAGTTTTAGAAATCACGTTAACTCCTAATTTAAGTTTAACATGATTCTTACTGAAAATCTATACTGAAACAAAACTGACAAATATAATCAGTAACAATTTAATTTGTTGCTGCGGCTTTTGTAAGTTTAAGTTTGTAATATACATACATTGGATGATCAATATCGCCTTCATGTGCTTGTCTTTGATTATTATCATTATCCAAAATAATTATTTGGAATTTATACTCTCCTGCATTCTGTAATTCTGTTCCTCTTTCTATTATATAAGAATTAGGAGGAGTTCCTTTAGAACCGTTCATTTTTATACTTGAATAAGGAATCTCATATGTTTTAGAAGAATTATTGGAAGATTTCATTAAATACAGTTGAAAAGTAGGTTGCAAACCGCTTCCACCATGATCTTCTGCTTCAAACTGGAATCTAAATTCAATATTTTGAGTATCTGATGATTCAGGAATTTGAGACGAATTTTCTAACATAGAATCACCTAATTCTTGAAATGTTGCCAGAGGTTTCCATTCATTACCAACTTTTACTTGAATATATTGAAGTACATCTCTATGAAAAACAGGCTTTTCATCTTCAAGTGGCATTGTTAAATATGCATAAGGTTTTGATTCACGCATTTTTACAGGAATACCGTCCTGTATATAACAAAATTCTTTATTCAACGTATAATATACAGTTGTATTTATTTCAATTGGCGGATTCGTACTCTGATAAATCAAACGACAACCTGGAAATCCTGCATCTTCAGTAAAATATGGATCACAAAAATAATCACCTGGAAATACAGGATCATACTCACCATAACTATTTAATTGTACCCCAGAGAACTGAATATTCTTAAAATGCTTGTGCCCTTCCTGATCTATATAGCCATAATACTGATTATTGCAAAGAGTTTCGTCTCCCTGCAAAAAATCAGAATCTGATAAACCAAGCTGCTGCTTTAGTTCAGACATTTCATCTTCACTATAATAAATACAGCCCGGGTCCATGTTACTCTTATTAAATGAAATCTCAATATTTGAAACTCTTGGAGCACCTGTTTCAGAATGCTGAGGTCTGGCAAGAGAAATCTGTGGTCTTTCGGCTGCTATTGCCCTTACCGCTGGTGTAATATTTGAATTTTCAGGATAGTTTAAAACAGTACAACTTGTATCAATTTTTAAAGGATCTTCTATCTGAAGATAAAGACCATTTTCTATTGGCTGATTTGTTGCTTCGTTGTAAACTTCCCATTTTATAAACTGGTAATCTTGTTCTGAATTAAACGACAGGTTAAATGTATCTGTAACCTTTACTCTTGCTTCACCGGCGGCTGGCTTTGTGATAATACCACTGTCTTTATCTGCTTCGACTTTTATAGAATAAACAGGGGCATTTGCATAATCTATAGCTTTTTCAATTTCTGCTCTTGTTTCTTTTGCCTTTAAGAAATCATCGCAGGATGTCAATAAAAATACTATACATATTAACGCCCCCCCTGTATAGTGGCAGCGAACTTGTTACGAACTAAATGAAAATGTGAAAAACTCATTACTAACTCCTTTTTAAGCTTGTAATATTAATTCTAATCCACCCGTCTATAGCTTTCGTTAATTGCGGCGGCTTTTTCTTTGATGTTCAGGAATTCCTGGGCTATAACCGGGTCAAAATGAATACCGCTGTTTTCTTCTATGAGAGTAAAAGCTTCTTCATAAGACATTGGAGATTTATATACACGAGGAGAAACTAACGCATCAAAAACATCGGCAAGGGCCATGATTCTTGCACTCAACGGAATTGCGTTTCCTTTGAGCTTAGAGGGGTATCCGGAACCGTCCCATTTTTCGTGGTGGTACATTGCTATGTCGGCTGTAATTTTAATATATTCAGGGTCTTCATAACCGTCAAAAATTTCATGAACAATTCGGCCGCCTTCAGAAGCATGACACTTCATCAAGGCAAACTCTTCCGGAGTAAGGCGTCCCGGTTTTTTTAATATTGCATCTGGTACAATAATCTTTCCAATATCATGCATTGGTGCTGCACGCTTAAGGAATCGTACATAACGAGGAGTCAGAATATCAGGATAATGATTATTCTTCATAAGCTGAACTGCAAGAAGCTCTACATATTCCCTTGTACGGCGTACATGTTCGCCTGTATCTTCGTCGCGGTTTTCTACAAGGTTCGAAAGACTTTCGATTGTATGATTCTGCATTTTAATAAATTCAAGCTTTGACTGTTCAATTTCTGTAATCTTGTTGTTAAGCTCCGTTTCCTTGGCATCAAGCTCGTATTCTATGGAATCCAGATTTTCTTCAAGGTGACGGTTTGAATGTATAAACATTATCAGGAACGAAATTGTATAACCTGTATTTAAAAGCAGAACTCCACTGAATGCAATCTGTAAGAGCTGCATTGTCTGTGGGAAAAGAATAAATGCTGTAATAAAAAGAATATGTTCCTTATTAACTGACTTAGCATTGATAATAAGATAGATAAAAAAGTTTATAAAGAGGAAGAGACGTACTATTTGTGCACTGTAAAACCTTTCTCCACGGAAATAAAAATTGTTTTCATCAATATAATATAAAAATCCTAACTGTGTATTTGCAATAATAAGTCCGACATAAACCAAAATAACAAGCAGAACAATTACAAGGAAAGGTTTTCTATATTTTGCAAGATTTAAGTAAAACATCATTTCTATACCTGCAATTACCAGTACAGAAAAGGAAAATATATAAAAAAGGAATAATGAGACAGGAAGTATTTTGACACAAACTGGATTTAAAGAACCTTCAACAATTAGTGTAAGAGCATTCATAGCAGCCATGCAGCAATTTACAAGAACCATGGCCTTAAAGCCGTTCTTTACTTTAGCATTTACAATGTGCCGCATATTGATTGCTACAAAAAGAATTATTCCAAGAAGTATATTATATGCATCTAATGTAATATTTATAAGTTTCATAATTTCTTTTTTCTATATATTATGGTAATTATAACACATAATTCAAAATTTTCAAATTGTATTCTTGTAAATATAGGCAAAAATGTCTAAGATATTGTTCAGTAAATAGCAGATATGGATAAAAAAATGAAAAAATCACGCATTATAAAGCTTTCGCTTGCGGCAGGTCTTGTTTTTGCTCTTTTTGCAGGCTTTTTTATTTTTGCCGGTATACGAAAGTCCAGCTTTTCTAAGCTTACAGGCGCTGAACCTCTTGATTTTGAACTGCAGACTAAATTAAATCTTGAGCTTAAAAACAAATATGCAGAACAGAATAAACTTTTAACCTCTCTTCCCTACACTCTGCCGGAGCTTTCAATACAGGTAGGTGCAGATTCAGCTATTTTAATAGATATTTCTAACGGCAATATTATATATGAAAAAAATGCAGACAAGGTAATTCCTCCCGCCAGCATGACAAAGCTTTTTGCAATGTATGTTGTTGAAGAAGAAATTTTACAAGGCCGCATGAACTACAGCGATGTAATTCCTCTGCCACCTGAATGCTGGGCCTGTAATATGCCTCCCCATTCTTCCCTTATGTTTTTGGGCAAAGGACAAATTGTTACTCTTGAAGAGCTTTTACTGGGACTTTCCATTTGTTCCGGCAATGATGCGGCTTATGCGCTTGCCTATGCAGTGTGTGGCTCAATGGAAGACTTTGTAGAGCGAATGAATCAGGCGGCACTTGATGCAGGTCTTACTCATACACATTTTGTAGAAAGTTCCGGTTACAGCGAACTAAATGTTACAACTGCAAGAGAAATGGCAGCCTTCTGTCGTCTTTATATTCTTAAACATCCAGGTTCGCTCAAAAAATTCCATTCTGTAGCAAGCTTTACTTATCCTAAAGAAAGGAACATGGCTCCGGGGGATCGTTATGGAGCTCAAGACTGGTCAAACGGACTTCCTGAATCTATTACAATGGGAATTACTCAGGAAAATACAAATCCTCTTCTTGGCAGGCTTGCCGGCTGCGATGGACTTAAAACAGGCTACATTGATGAAAGCGGCTATAATCTTGCCCTTACTGTTGAACGAAACGGAACTCGTTTTCTTTCTGTAACAATGGGTGGCAAAGGTAAAAATACTAAAGAAGGTCAGGCAGGGCGCGTTGCTGATGGAACACAAATTATGGAAACAGCCTTCAGCATTTTCAGAGATTATGATTTGAGCAATCTTCAGACTTCTTATTTTGTAAAGCTTTATGCTGCCAAAGAAAAAGGCCTTAACCTTATGGCAGCATATAAACCTCAGAGTGTGTGCGTGCCTTTTGTAACCGGTAATTCAATTGCAGAAAACCTTCAGAATATAAGTGTAAATGTTACTATACCTGATTACTTACAAGGGCAGATTACTGCAGGAGCTGAATACGGTAAGATTGAAATTACACTTGGCAATTATATTTTACAGACAATCCCGCTTGTAGCAGACAGAAACACAGAAAAAGCCGGATGGATTACTTGTCTGGCGGATGCTTTAATTAATTAACATCCTTGCAGGCCTGCTTAAAATCATCCATTGCAAATTCTACCCGGTTATCCTGCCCTGCAAGTAAGGCAGCACGGTTCAATACAGATTCAATTTTTGCACAAGAATATCCGTCTGTATATTTTGCAAGAGTTTCCGGTGTACAGGCAGTATCTGGATTTTTTCCATTGCAATACATTTTTACAAGTTCAACACGCGCATTGTAATCTGGATACGGAACTTTAAAACGTGCATCAAAACGACCAGGACGAATGAGTGCCGGGTCCAGTGCCTCAATTGAGTTAGTTGCAGCTAACACAAGAACACCTTTTGAAGGTTCAAAACCGTCAAGCTCATTAAGCAGCGCTGTTACAATTCTTGTATTTTCTGTTTCGAGCGCACTGCCGGTATAATTTCTTACAGTTCCAATTCCGTCAAACTCATCAATAAAAACAATACATGGTGCCTGCTTCCGTGCCTTTCGGAACAAAAGCTTTACCTTCATAGGACCAATTGCCATAAACATGCTTTCAAAATCTGTTGCTTTGGCTGGAATAAAGTTTACCTTTGCTTCACCGGCAAGAGCTTTTGCAAAAAGAGTTTTTCCGTTACCAGGTTCTCCTTCGAGCAGAATACCTTTTGGCATACGAATTCCTTTTGCAGCATACTCTTTTGCATTCTGCATGATTTTCATAACCTGAGTCATATCGCGTTTAAGATTATCCATACCCACAACATCATCAAATTTTACGCCTGTTTTATGCACAACCTTAAATGTATTTGGCGAAATGAATTTGCGGAATACTACAATAATAATTCCAAAGAAAAATACATAAAAAATAATATCAAAAATTAGTGAAAAAATTTGTGCAGAATCTTTTTCTACAGTTACCTTTACACCCTTTTTCAAAAGAGATTCTTCCAAAGTTGAAGAATGCGGATTTTCTGTTTTGTAAATTATCCCCGTGGTCCCTGAGCTTGTCGAAGGGTCTTTAAGCTCATACTCAAGCTGATTTTCTTTTATAGTAACTGTCTCTACCTTGCCAAGACTCATCTGTTTGTAAAAATCAGAATAAGGCACCTGGATTTTTTTTGAATCAAAATAATTCCAGGTAAAATATCCGGCAACACAAACTACAATCAACAGGATGATATAGATAAACAGATTCTTTCTTTTCATAACATTGTCCTTTGTAATAATAATATTGAATTTTGACTACTAATGGAATAGAATAATATAGATAATTATTTCTTGTCATTGTCGGGCTCGACCCGACAATCTCAATTATAAAAGCGATTCCCGGGTCAAGCCCGGGAATGACAATTAATCTTAGGAGTTTTTATGCTCAAAGCCATAATTCGTTTTTTCAAAGCATTGAACAGTAATGTTCATCCGGGAGCAATAGCTCATGCAGTTTGTCTGGGTATGATTTTAGGCTTTATGCCAAAAACCAATGCCCTTTGGTATATTCTTACAGTGTTCTTTCTTTTTGTACGCATAAACAAGGGAACCTTTATTATGTTTACCTTCTTGTTTTCTCTGCTGGCTCCTCTTCTTGATCCGCTTTTTGACACTATGGGATGGTGGTTCCTTAATTTAGAAAAGCTTACCCCATTCTTCTCATGGCTTCTCGATATTCCTTTTGTTGCCTTTACAAAATTCAATAATACAATAGTTATGGGTTCTCTGCTCTTCTCTCTTGCTGTTTACATACCTGTTTATTTCCTTGTCAGAATTTTCTTAAAGTACTGGCGTGCCTTCCTTGCTCCGGCTGTAAGAAAATCAAAGCTGGTGGTTTTCCTTTCAAAACTTCCGCTTATTGTTAAAATAGGAGAAATGGCATGAAAAAAGAAGAGACAAAAAAACCTGAAAAGGCTGCTAAGCCAGCAAAGGCTCCAAAGCAGCTCAAAACTTATGAAGCTAAAAAAGCTCCAAAGATTTTCAAAAAGACTTATACAAAAAAACAGCTCGACAAAAAAATCCTTAAAAAGCTGTTTATTCCTGAAGATAAAAAATATATTGAATCAATCTTTAAAGAATCAGGAAAGAATAAAAAAGGTGTTGCCTTGTATGCAATTCCAAAGGATTCTCTTTTTGAAAAGAAGGAAATCAATCATCTTGCTACAATTGCTGCAGAAATCAAAGAAAACAAAGGCCGCATAAGACTTTTACCGCTGATTGTTACTGTTGCATCAATAGCCGCAGTAATAGTTGCTCTTACACTTACAAAGAATTTTATTGCACGCAAAATCATTACTTCTACCTGCGAGAGCATTTTTGAAGCCAAGTGTGATATTGATTACCTGAACATCAGCTTTATAAAATCTTCTTTTAAAATGACAGGCTGGCAGGTTGCAAACAAAAAAGAACCTATGAAAAACCTCTTTTCTGTTGAATCGATTACTTTTGATTTTGATATGAACCAGCTGCTCAAAGCCCGTTTTGTTGCAAATGAACTTTCGATTCTTGGAGTAGACACAAATACAGACAGAAAGTATTCCGGCGACATTTCTGCCCTTAAACTTGCAAAGATTCAGAAGAAAAAGGAAAAGCAGGCAAAGAAAGCCGCAAAGGCAAATGAAAAATCGGCATTTATGGTTTCGCTTGATTCCAAAAAAGATGCGGCAATGGGCACACTAAAAGATTCTGTTTCCGGTTTGTTTGATCAGTATAATCCCGAAAAAATCATTAAAGATTGTCAGGAGCAGCTTCAGACTCCAAAAATTTCAAAGCAGATTGAAGAACAGGCAAAGGAACTTACAAACAAATATAAGAACAAGCCTGATGAAATTAAGAAAAAGCTTGATAATGTAAAAGCTGCCTCGGAAAAAATTACAAATCTTGATGTTAGCTCATTACAATCTAACCCTACAAAAATCAAAGAAGCAATTGATACAATTTCCAGCCTGCGTTCAGATCTTGATTCCCTTAAAAAAGACGCAGACACAGCACTCAAAGATATTCAGTCAGATATTAACGGAGTTGGAGGCATTTCTACCCAGCTTCAGAATGCAATTGCAAATGATAAAGGAATTGTTGATGCTCAGATTAAAAAGTTTACTTCAATTAATCTTGATACAGGAAAGAACTTTATTTCTGGAACCTTTGACTCAATAATCTATCAGCTGCTTGGAAAATACTATCCGTATTATGTAAAAGTTGTAGATAAACTTCAGCAGGCAAAGAACAGTGATAAAAATAAATCTAAAAAAGAAAAGAAACAGAAAAAGGCTGTAACAATAGCACGAGCAGAAGGCAGAAACGTTTACTATAAAAATGATTCTGCTCCAAAATTCTGGATAAAAAAGGCTTCGGGCTCCGGACCAGCTTTTGCCTTTGATGCTTCAGACCTTACAAACAATATGGAACTTACAGGAAAACCTGCTGTTGCAAATGTAACTGCATCCTTCCTTAACATTGACCATAAAGCAAAACTTGTTGTAGATACCCGCGAAGCTTCTTCGGAACCTTTAGTTTTAGCTAACTACAACTGTGACAAGCTTTCTCTTGCATATCCTTCAAGCAAGTTTGGCGATGTTCCAGGCCTTCCTGGAATTGATTCTTCAAAAACACAGCTTGATTTTGTTCTTAAGATTTTTGAAGATGAAGGCTTCAGCTTGAGCGGAACAGGCTTCTTTACAGAACTTATGCTTTCTGCCCCTTCCTTCGAACCTGATTTTGTTTCTAAGATTTACATGAACACACTTGCAAAAATCAACAGCATGAAGCTTGGTGTAGAAGCAGGCTTTACAGAAACTGCAGGTGTTAATCTTAACCTTATTACCGATGTTGATAAACAGTTTATGAAAGCATTTACAGCCGAAATGACTAATCAGCTTAGCGGTATTAAAGAAAAGGTTCAGGCAGAACTGTTAGGTAAGATTAACGAATATACCAACGGTGCACTTGGCGAAATAAACAGCTTCAATGATATTTCTCAAAAGCTTAGCGGCTATCAGAAAAACATTGACGAAATATACGGAAAAATTGACGCCAAAAAGAAAGAGCTTGAAGATGCTACAACAGGAAAAGCGAAGGCAGCTGCAGATGATGCTAAGGAAGCTGTTAAAGATGCTGCTAAATCAAAACTCAAGGGACTTATACAATAGTGAACCTTTCAACTCGCAGACTCTCAATAATTTTAAGGGTCTGCGTTTCTTTAATATTTCTTATCCTCATTACAGCCTTTTTTCTGATTCTGTATAAACCAAAAAAAATATCTTCTCCACAATTTAAGGTAGTCACTTCTGTTCCGGTTATTTATGACTGGACAAGAAACCTTATGAATGATTCTGATAATACAAATCTCTTTTTGAATCTTATAATAAAAAACGGGTTTAATTATCATAACTTAGTTCCCGGAGTTACAGAAGAAAATCTTATTGATTCTGCCAATCTTCTTATTTATGCAGGAGGCGAATCTGAAAAATGGATTGATGAATATGTAGAAAAAACTTCTTCTGAACATCCAGACAGAATTGTGCTGAGACTTTTTGATTATGCACAGATTAATGACCAGACTGAAATTGACGAACATATTCTCATTTCTCCTTCGCAGGCTGTTATTTTCTGTAATAAGATTTCTGAGGCGTTATGTACTCTGGACAGTGAAAATCAGGCTTTATATAAGCAGTGTCATGAAAAATACAATCAGCTGCTTACAATTCTTGATGACACTTATAAACTTCAGGCTCAGAAAACAAAAGACACTGTATTTATAATCTGCGATTGCATGCCGTTCAAAGCTCTTTTTAATGAATATGGCTTTAATTACATTGCAGTTTATGATTACTGCCCGGTAATCAAGACTAAACAGGTAATTACAGTAAACCTTAAAGAGTTTGGCGAAAAAATTGATGAGACTGGTGCTTCTGCCGTTTACTGCTTTGAAAATTCAGATAAAAAGCTTGCAAAACAGGTTATAGCAAATTCAAAAAATCCAAAATGCGACACTCTTGTCTTTGACAGTATGGAATCGCTTACTTTGAGCCAGTTGTTCAACGGAAAAAATTATATTGATATTATGCGAAACAACTTGACTTTACTGCGCCCTAACTGATAAAAATAAAGATACAAAAAAGGAAAATAATGGCACAGCTTAAATGTGAAAACCTGACATTAGGATATAACTCAAACACAGTCCTTGAAAACGTTAGCTTTTCTGTAGAAAAGGGCGATTACCTTTGTATAATCGGCGAAAACGGTTCCGGAAAAACTACGCTTATGAAAACAATTCTGCGACTGCAAAAGCCTCTCGAAGGACAGATTTCTACAGGCGACGGAGTCCTCCCTGACGAAATAGGCTACCTGCCTCAGCAGACACAGGTTCAGCGTGATTTCCCTGCCAGCGTTTGGGAAATTGTTCTTTCCGGTTGTCAGTCACGCTGCGGTAAACGACCTTTTTATAATAAGGAAGAAAAAAAGCTTGCCGTTGAAGCAATGAAGCGCATGGAAATAGAAAACCTTTCAAAACGCTGTTACCGTGAGCTCAGTGGTGGCCAGCAGCAACGTGTTCTTTTGGCCCGTGCTTTATGTGCCGCACAAAAAATGCTTCTTCTTGATGAGCCTGTAAGCGGACTGGATCCTTCGGTAACCCAGGAAATGTATGAACTTATAGAGCAGCTCCACAAAGATGGAATTACAATCATGATGATTACGCACGATGTAGATGCTGCAAAAAAATATGCAACTAAAATATTAAAGGTACAGGACAAAACTGCACTCTTTATTTCTCCCGACAAACTGGAGGAAATATGATTCAGAATCTTGCAATGTATTTCAGTTTTTCATTTGTCCGCTATGCCTTTATTGTAGGCGTACTCATTTCGCTTTGCTCGTCGCTGCTTGGAGTAACGCTTGTACTTAAACGCTTTTCTTTTATTGGAGACGGACTTAGCCACGTAGCGTTCGGTGGTATTTGTATAGCATCTGTTTTGAATATTTCAAACAACATGTTCCTTGTTCTGCCTATTACAATTTTGAGCGCAATACTTCTTCTTCGTACAGGCCGCAATAAAAAGATTCAGGGTGATGCCGCAATTGCAATGATTTCTGTTGGAGCACTTGCAATAGGATATTTACTGATGAACATTTTTTCTGTTTCATCCAATCTGAGCGGTGATGTGTGCTCTACCCTTTTTGGTGCAATGTCTATTTTGACTTTGACTAAGGCCGAAGTCTGGTTGTGCACAATTCTTTCTATTGCCGTAATTATTGCCTTTGTGATTTTTTACAATAAGATTTTTGCAGTTACTTTTGACGAAGCCTTTGCCCAGGCAGTTGGAACTCACGCAAGCGCATACAATCTTATAATTGCCATAATCATTGCAATCATAATTGTTCTTGCAATGAATCTTGTTGGTTCACTTTTGATTTCTGCACTTGTGATTTTCCCGGCCCTGAGTGCCATGAGGATTTTCAAAAGCTTTAAGTCTGTTACAATCTGTTCTGCTGTGATTTCTGTTTTCTGTTCTGTAACCGGACTTTTAATTTCTGTAGTCGGCGACACCCCCGTAGGAAGCACAATCGTCGCAGTAGACATTGCAGCTTTCTTAATCTGTTCGCTCATTGGGAAGCTGGTAAAATGAAAAAATCCTTTGTCATTGTCGGGCTTGACCCGACAATCTTTTTTATGATTTCACTTCTCCTCTTCACAAGCTGCACAAAAAAACCACAGGCAGAAGTTGTTTCTCCAAAAATCGAATCTGAAGTCCCAGCAGCCGCAACCAAAGTAGACTACGACCTTTCCGGAATGAACTTTACAATGATTTCATCATTCTTTTTTCAGATGCTTGTAGAACCAGAAACATACGAAAACAAAACCTTCAAAATCAAGGGCAAGTTTCAGTCATTCGATAATGAAGAAGATCCAACTGCACTTCCATATTTTTCGGTAATTATGAATGACGCTACAATGTGCTGTCAGGAAGGAATTGATTTTGTGTGGGAAGGAAACCACAACTGGCCTGCAGACTATCCGGACCAGGATCAGGAAATTACAATAGTCGGAAAATACATCGTAACCGAAACAGACGGCTTTACTTACAACTATATTCTTGCTTCTGACATTCTTTTATAAATATCATTTACCTGTTCAGTGTATTCATTTTTATGAGGGCCTTCACTCTGGCGCACGATAACAGGCGGACACACAGTTAATCCTTTACTTGCATTTTTTCGCGCTTCTACAAGAACAAGATTTGCCTCTTCCCCTTCAAACGGCTGAATGAGCTGCATTCGTTTTGGTTCCATTTTGTGTTCAAGCAGGCAGTTAAAAATCTCGGGCAGTCGGTTAGCCTTGTGAATCATAAAAAAGCTTCCGTGTGTGTGCAAAAGAAAATCTGCAGCCTCGCAGACATCAGCCAAAGTACAGCAAATCTCATGGCGGGCAATTGCCTTTTCATCATTCGGATTATTCTTACCCTGCTCACAAATCATATATGGCGGATTACAGGTAACTACATTAAAGCTGTGTTTTGCAAAGAGTTCGCCGGCATTTTTGATATCACCATGAACTATTTTTATTTTTTCAGCCAGCCCATTGAGCTCCACGCTCTTTTTTGCAAGCCCTGCATATTTTTCCTGGATTTCTATTGCGGTAAAAGAAACTCCGGCAGGCACACCCTTTTCAAGCAGCAACGGAACAATTCCGGTTCCCGTACATAAATCAATCACGCTGTCGTTTTTCTTAATGCCGGCCATAGCAAAATGTGCAAGCAATACAGCATCAATTCCAAACATAAAGCCGTCTGAGTCCTGAATGATTATGTTTCCGTTTAATAAAGTGTCTGTCTGTTCCATCGGGCTCTCACTACAAGCACAAATCAAGCACAGTGGCATCAGTTGCTTTAATCAAATCATCCGGGGCAATCTTAATCTGAACCCCACGCTGACCACCGCTAATACAGACTTTTTCGTGCAAAATAATCTGTTCATCAATAAATGTGCGGAACTTCTTTTTCATACCAATTGGAGTACAGCCACCACGGATATATCCTGTAAGTGCAAGCAATTCCTCCGGGCGCACAGGATTAATTTCCTTGCAGCCGGCAGCCTGTCTTGCTTTTTTAAGATTTATTTCATCTGTAGCACACTGGCAGAAAACGCATATTTCTTTTGTTTCGGTGCGCATAACTATTGTTTTAAATACAGTTTCAGGCGGAACTCCAAGCTTCTGGGACATAATAAGGGCAGCGCCTTTTGCAAGCTCGTGCTCTCCGTCATCTTCGTATTCAGCAGTTTCGTAAGGAATATTCAATCCGTCTAAAATTCTCATTGCATTTGTTTTTTTCATACTAGCATAATACTTCCATAAGAAACTTTTTTCTACTATAATGTTTGTCATTGTTGTGGTCCCTGAGCCTGTCGAAGGGTGCCCGACAATCTCTAATATAAAGATTCCCGTGTCAAGCACGGGAATGACAGAAGGTGGCACAAAAATGTCAAAATATCCATTTCAAAACATTGAGCCTAAATGGCAGAAGTATTGGGAAGATAACAAAATCTTCAAAGTTTACGAGGACGAAAAGTTCGCAAAGGACAAAAGACGTTACGTTCTCGACATGTTCCCTTATCCAAGTGCAGCCGGTCTACATGTAGGACATCCTGAAGGCTACACTGCAACAGATATTTACTGCCGCTACCTACGTATGAATGGATATAACGTTCTGCATCCAATGGGTTTTGACGCCTTTGGACTTCCTGCAGAAAACTACGCTATCAAAACAGGAACTCATCCAAAAGTAACTACTAATGCAAATATCGAAAAATTCACTCAGCAGATTAAGTCGCTCGGCTTCAGCTATGACTGGGACCGCTGCGTATCGACTTGTGAGCCAGATTATTACAAATGGACTCAGTGGATTTTCCTGCAGCTTTATAAAAAGGGTCTTGCTTACGAAGCAGAAACTCCAATCAACTGGTGTCCAAGCTGTTTGACTGGTCTTGCCAACGAGGAAGTAAAAGAAGGAAAATGTGAACGCTGTGGTGCAATTGTAACACACAAAACAATCCGCCAGTGGATTTTGAAAATTACAGAATATGCAGACCGTCTTGATAACGATCTTGAAGGACTCGACTGGCCGGAAAGCGTAAAGGCAATGCAGCACAACTGGATCGGTAAATCTACAGGTGCCGAAGTAACCTTTACAGTTGCCGACAAGGACGGAAAGCCAACTTCAAACCAGCTGACTGTTTACACTACACGCTGTGATACTTTGTTTGGTGCAACTTATATGGTAGTTTCACCGGAACACAAGATTATTCCTGAAATTACAACTGCAGAACAGGCAGACGCTGTAAAAAAATATCAGGAAGAAGCTGCAAAGAAGTCTGATCTTGAACGTACAGACCTTGCAAAAGATAAAACAGGTGTATTCAGCGGTAGTTATGCTATAAACCCTGTAAACGGAAAACTCATTCCAATCTGGATTGCAGACTACGTTTTGATTTCTTACGGAACCGGTGCAATCATGGCTGTACCTGCTCACGATGACCGCGACTGGGACTTTGCAAAGAAGTTCAACTTGCCAATCATCGAAGTTTTGAAGAGCGAAGTTGACGTACAACAGCAGGCCTGGACAGAAGACGGTATCCACGTAAACTCTGAATTCCTTGACGGGCTGAACAAGCAGGATGCTATAAACAAAATGCTCGAATGGCTCACAGAAAAAGGCGTGGGCAAAAAAGCTATCAACTATAAACTCCGCGACTGGATCTATAGCCGTCAGCGATACTGGGGTGAACCAATTCCTCTGGTACACTGCCCTACATGTGGTACAGTTCCTGTTCCGGAAGAAGAACTCCCACTCACTTTGCCAGAGGTAAAAACTTACCAGCCAACTGGTACTGGTGAAAGCCCTCTTGCTGCTATTGACGAATGGGTAAACTGCAAGTGTCCTAAGTGTGGAGCTGCTGCTAAACGCGAAACTAACACAATGCCTCAGTGGGGCGGAAGCTGCTGGTATTACCTGCGCTATCTTGACCCGCACAACGACAAGGAATTCTGTGCAAAGGATAAAGAAAAATACTGGATGCCTGTAGACCTCTACATTGGTGGTGCAGAGCATGCAGTACTTCACCTGCTCTATGCCCGCTTCTGGCACAAGGTACTTTATGATATTGGAGTTGTTTCTACAAAAGAACCGTTCCAGCGCCTTGTAAACCAGGGTATGATTACTTCTTTTGCCTTCCAGCGCAAGAACAAAACTCTTGTTCCTGTTGACGAAGTTGAACAGAAGGACGACGGTAAGTTTATAGAAAAAGCAACAGGCGAAGAACTTGAACAGATTGTTGCAAAGATGTCTAAGTCTTTGAAGAACGTTGTAAACCCAGATGACGAAATTAAAGCATACGGTGCTGACTCTGTTCGTATGTACGAAATGTTCATGGGACCTCTTACAATGTCTAAGCCTTGGTCAACACAGGGAATTGTTGGTATTCACCGCTTCCTTGAAAAGGTTTGGTCTGTAAGCGAAAAACCTATGAGCGACATTGATATCACAGGAAAGCTCGAAGACAAAGCACTTGTAAGTGCACGCAAGACCTTTGCTCAGACAATCAAAAAGGTAACTGACGATACAGCAACCTTGAACTTCAACACTGCAATAAGCCAGATGATGATTTTCATCAACGAAGTAAGCAAGCTGAATGAAGTTCCAAAGAGCATGTGGACCGACTTTGTTAAGATTCTTTCTCCTTATGCTCCACACCTTGGTGAAGAGCTCTGGGAAAAGCTTGGCAACAACAAGACAATTGCCTACGAATCATGGCCAACAGTAAATGCAGACTTTGCAAAAGACGACGAAGTTCAGATTGTAGTAATGGTAAACGGAAAGCTCCGCGACAAGTTCATGGCAGCCCCAAATACCGACCAGGAAGAACTTAAGTCTACAGCATTTACTCTTGAAGGTGTAAAGAAGTTTACAGACGGACATGAAGTTGTAAAGACAATTGTTGTGCCGAATAAGCTGGTGAATATTGTTGTAAAGTAATGCATTCATAAACGTGGATTGCCACGTCGCTGCTCTCCTCGCAATGACGTGGCAATCCACATACAAAAAGCCCTTCGACAAGCTCAGGGACCACATCTTGAGCTTATCGAAGGGCTTTCATTTGTATGATTTACACCGCGCTCCGCGTCGGTGTGAAATTAATTTGGCACGCGCGAAGCGTCGTGCCATAGCATTTTAGGCTGCAAAGCTGCTCGACAGCTTTGTCAGCCTGAAATGCTATTTTACTTCTGTTACCGAATTAATCAAATTAAATACATACTTAAACCCGGTCGCTGCAATAGCCTTTTCTGCTTCGTTTGACATTGCCATGAAGTACAGCTTGTGGCCGGCGTCTTCGCTGTCGTTGTAGGCTGCCATTAAGAGGCCTATACCTGAAGCATCAAGTTCTATAAGGCGAGACATGTCAAGTACAATGTTGTTTTTCTGAACTGCATCGTACAAGGTACTCTGGAATTCACCAAGTGTATAGGCATTCAAAGCGCCTTCCAATTCATATAAGTGATAGTTTGCACCGTCTTTTTCTGTAATTGCAATCTGTTCCATAATTGAATCATCTCCTATGTTGTAAACCTAAAAATTGCTTTCGCAATTTTTTTAACGGTTTGCTATTTAACACCGGCCGCCAGCGGCCTTACACACCCGCATTCTTAATCATCTCATCCAAGTTACTTAAATCCGGAATATCAGGATCGTCTGGAAGAACATTGTCGTTGATAAAGAAGTCATCTTCTACAGGAGCCCCTTCGACAGGCTCAGGGAGTCGTTCGCTTTGCGAACTCTCCAAGTTTCCTTCGGAAACTTGCGTACTGTCTGTTTCTTCTTCAACTGGAGTTGGATCAGCTGGAGCACCTGTTTCTTCCACAAATGCCTCACCTTCAGCAGCTGTTTCTTCCTCTGTATTTTCATCATCATCTGCATATTCGCGTGAAGTTTCGTACTTCAATACAAGGATAGAAACGTCGTCTTCCATTTCCTTTGACATGAACTTAATAAGGTTATCAAAAGTAAACTGGGCCATACGCTGTGCAGGATAAGTTGAGTTATCAAGCAAACACTGCTGAATACGTTCCTTACCAAACTGTTCACCACGAAGTGAGTGTGACTGAACAAGACCGTCTGTACAGGCAAGAATAATATCACCACGGCTAAGCTTTGTAGTCTTAACTGTAATATATGGAGCAATATCTTTAACGAATCCAAGAATGTGACCAGAACCCTGAATCTCGATTACGTTATTATAAACCTGTGTATAAAGCATCAATGCCGGAATACCACAGTTGATGTAGTACATTGTATCTGTTTCAAAATCAATCAAGGCAAACAAACCGGCAAAGATTGTACCTTTATTCAAAGAATCACGGATAAAGCTGTTAATCTTAATTACAAGCTCTTTAAAGTCGTGTGTTTCGGCAAGGTATGTTCGGATGATAGACTTTAAGATAACCATGTTCATAGAAGCCGCAATACCTTTACCAGACATATCACCTACTACGAACAGGTGGCGTGTATCTGTAAGACGAATCATATCAATGAATTCACCACCAATGTTTCGGGCAGGAACCATCAGGTATCCGGTATCAATCTTAGGATTCTTTACGTGGTCAATGTTTTCCTGAATAGATGTAATAATCTGAGAAGACATTCGGATTTCGCGGTTTACAACGGAAATAATTTCCTTGTTAGAAATGTTTCGCATGTAGTAACCGAATACAAAGAAGTAAGAATACAACTTAAGGAAGATATTGTAGTCGTATTCCTTGTAGTGGTCGCCCGAAATCTTTTTACCAAGAGTAATCAAACCAAGAATGTTATGACCTTCGTTCAAGATGAACATTGCATCAGACTTAGTTTCTTCAAAGAACTTTGAAAGCTGGTCTTCAATAGTAGAAAGATCATGAACGTTTCCAATCTGAGACCAGCATACTACAGAACGGTTTACATTAAGCAGAGTTTCGAACATTGTTGTATTAATAGGAATTGTTGTAGAAAAACCGTTTGATGAATAGGCAGTTTCAAGAATATTTTTATTGTTAAGGATATAAACATTTACAGATGAAGATTCTACATGGCGGCGGAAAATTTCATTCATTCTGTTTGTGATTGTATCCATTTCACCGGTATAATCAATTTTAGCAAGCTGCTTTTCAAGTGCCGGACCATAATCTGCAGAATAAAGGCGTGAGTTGCTCGAAAGTAAATCAGACATGAACAATGAGAACAAAACAATACCTGTAGATGCAATTATAAACAGTGAAATGAATGATCCAACATAGAATGAACCTTCCGGCTGAAGGAACATTACAATTAAACCTATTCCAACTGCAGGAAGAATATAAGATATAGCATTCTTAAACAGTGTAGCAATATATGCTTTTGGAGACGGCACAGAAGTTTTGTTCAACGCAATAACTACAAGAACATACATTGCAACATATGCATACATAAACAGAGATTTAAATGCAGGTCGTTCAGCTCCAAGATATTCAAAGAAATAATTAAGAACCCACATTAAAATAATGCCTTCTACAATTACAAGACACTGATATTTCTGTAACTGGTTTCCTTTTCTTTCCTGGAAAACCATAAGGAACAGGAAGCCGGTACCAGGAAGAAGATATCTGTAAACAGCGTTATAAACATAAAGCCAATCCCAAGGGAAATACTTTGCTGCGTCTCCGGTAAAGAGGCTTTCAGAACTTATTTTCAAACTAAGGTCTGGTTCAATTGAAACTTCCTGAAACTGAGCGAATACAATATAAATTGCAAAGCCATAAAAAATCCATTGTATAAGTCTTGGAATAAACTTATTAACCTTGATTGAAATACCAATTAAACCATAAGTGAACGATACAAAGAAAATACCATCTATACAGTAAAGAACTCTTATTACCTGAACAATAAACGAATCAATCCATTTATCCTTAAAAATCATTATAAGGATATACAGCGAAACTTCGATACAGGCAAACAAAAGAGGAACAAGCAGTGTATTACCGCTGTTTCCCAAAAAGACAGTTTTCTTATCTATATAGTATGTAAGATATATGAAACAAAGTAATAATATACAGTTTAATGCAATAAATACCATATTAGTAACCTACCTTAGCGACCATCATTGTAACGTCATCATGAAGCTTTTTGTCGCCGTTATATTTCCAGATAAGATCCACAATATCATCAACAAATTCCTGAGGTGATTTTGAAGCACCGGCAATAAGTGTCTTTTTGTAAAGATCAGTATCACCAAGTTCAACACCGCTGTCATCCATAACTTCAGAAACACCGTCAGTTGCCATAAGAATGGTGTCTCCGCGGAAGAGGCGTTTTTCTGCAACAGCAACATCGCCCATATCAAGAATACCAACAAGTGAAGCATTAGAAGTAAGAGGCTTAATTCTGTATCCGTCCGGAGAAGGAGAAAGAATGATTGGATCAGACATAGACGCGTTAATATATCTGATTTTCATTTTTTCTGTATCAACAATACTAAGGAACAATACGGTGTATTTATCCTGAAGGTGCATTCCCTTAATTGATTTATCAATAGCCTTAAGTACACCAACAAGATCTTCTTTATCTTCAATAATTTTTACAGTGTTCATTACCAAACCCATGATGAGCGCAGCAGGAAGACCTTTACCTGAAACGTCACCAAGCATAAGAAGGGTTTTGTATTTGTCGATTGGAAGAATTGAAAAGTAGTCACCCGATACGTTTACAAGAGGGCGGAAATAAGTTGCAATCTTGAGGTTATGAATATTCAGGATTTTCTGTGGAAGGAATGACTGCTGTGTTTCGGCAAGCTGCTGCCATTCCTTTGTTGTAGCAGCAATTTCTGAAAGCTGAGAAATTGTTCTTGTACGGGTAATAAAGCGTTTATATTCTTCAAAAAGCTGTTCATAAATTGAATTATCAAAAAGTCTTGTATAGTTACAGAATACAAACATGTGCTGTTTTTCTGAACACAGGAAGAAACCGCGTGATTTTTTAAGGCGTGAGGTAACACCAAAGTGACGGTCAAAATAGTAGTAACCGTCTTTCCAGTTTTCTTCAAAGTTCTGGCACATTTTTTCACGGATAGATTCTGATGCAGTGATTCTGTTTGGACTGTTATAGAGGATATAATTCTTAGTACGGTCAATCAAAAGAACAGAACAGTCTCCTCGTCGCTCAAGATAGTCGCCTATTGCTAAATAAAAATCATCAAGAGTATAACTGAATCGAAGGCTGTCAATGAACTTTTTAAGAATCATTGTTTCGCCTTTTTCAAGGGTATCATGCCTTACTTTTGCAATAAGAGAAGACTTTACCCTTACAGCAAGGAAAATAATTGAACAAAAGAAGACAGAAATAATCAACAGTGAATAAAATGAAGGAAGCTCTGATGATTTTTCTGGAATAAGGAATAAGGCAAAACCTATAAAGAAGATAACTGCCAGTGCATAAACACTTATAGTTACGATTTTTTTCCGCGTCTTATACATAATCACCTCAAATTTATGATACTACTATTCTATCACATTATCGGCAAATTTGGGAAAAATTCGTATTTTTTTTAGCCCTCGAGCTTTGAAAGTGGCATTAAATCAGGATTTGTAGATGGATTTTCAAGCTTCATGAACTCCTGGAGGAGGTCTTTTTGCTTGCCTGAAAGGTGCTGAGGGGTCTGAATCATCAGTTTTACATACAAGTCGCCTTTGCGGGAACCACCGGCCATTGGAACACCCTCGCCTTTTATGCGTAAAAGCTTACCGTTTGTTGTTCCAGAAGGGATTTTAATGGTAACTTTCTTTCCGTCAAGCGAATTGATTGTAATATCGCAGCCCAAAGCAGCCTGAGACATAGAAACCGGAACTGCACAATACAAATCCTGACCATCGCGTTCGAAAAGTGGATGTGAATCTACATGTACTACAACTACAAGGTCGCCTGCTGGTCCACCGTTTTCGCCTGCATCACCCTGTCCCGGAATAACAATTCTTCTTCCATTATCTGTTCCGGCCGGGATTTTAAGAGACATCATCTTGTTCTTTTCTTCAATACCGGTTCCGCGGCAGTTAGGACAAGGCTTGTCTATAGTTACACCCTTACCACGGCAGGTAGGACATGTCTGCTGAATAGAAAAGAAGCCGTTTCCCTGACGAACCTGCCCCATACCGTTACAGGTTGGACAAGTTTTTTTAGAAGAACCGGCAGCACCGCCAGTTCCTTTACAGGCAGAACAAGCTTCGTTGTGTTTAAAATGAATATCTGCGGAAGTACCGTAAACGGCATCCTTGAATTGAATATGTAAGTCGTAGCGGAGAGAAGAACCGGCTGCCGGACCACTGCTGCGTCTGCTGCTGCGTGAACCGCCTCCAAAACCTCCGCCAAAAATGCTGTCGAAAATATCTGAGAAGCCGCCACCGGCTCCACCAAACAAATCGCTGAAGTCGTGGAAGGCATGTGAATACTGGGCACCACCGCCACCTGCACCGCCTCCCATTCCTTCAAGACCGGCAAAACCGTACTGATCATAAATAGGGCGTTTTTCCTCATCAGACAGAATCTCGTAGGCTTCTGTGGCTTCCTTGAATTTTTCTTCGGCCACCTTGTCTCCAGGATTCCTGTCCGGATGGTATTTTACGGCAAGCTTACGGTAAGCCTTTTTAATTGCCTCCTGATCTGCCGATTTTTCAACACCTAGTACTTCATAATAGTCGCGTTTTGCCATTTTGGTTTATCCTAAGAATTATTTTTCATCCTTAACTTCGTATTCAACGTCGTCGGCTGAGCCTTTGTCAAAGCCAGATTTCTTTTCGGCGTCGGCACCTTCGGCACCAGCGTCACCGGCTGCTCCAGCGTCAGCTCCCGCTGCACCTTCTGCGCCTGGCTGTGCTCCCTGGGCACCCTGCTGCTTGTAGAGTTCTTCGGCAATCTTATATGAAGACTGTTTGAGTTCTTCTGTCTTAGCCTTGATTTCTTCTACATTATCACCCTGGAGTGCCTGCTTAAGGGCAGCAATTGCAGCTTCTACCTTGTCTTTTTCGGCAGCGTCTACCTTGTCTCCAAGATCCTTAATAGATTTTTCTGTAGCATAAATCAAGCTGTCTGCTTCGTTGCGGGCATCTACGCCTTCGCGCTTAGCCTTATCTGCTGCGGCATTTGCTTCGGCATCCTTAACCATCTTTTCAATTTCTTCATCGCTCAAGCCTGAAGAAGAAGTAATCTGGATGTGCTGTTCCTTACCTGTACCAAGATCCTTAGCAGATACGTGAACAATACCATTAGCATCAATATCGAATGTTACTTCAATCTGTGGAACACCACGAGGAGCGGCTGGAATACCTACCAAGTCAAAGCGTCCAAGAGTTCTGTTCTGCTCTGCCATTTCGCGTTCACCCTGAAGTACGTGAATACTTACAGCAGTCTGTCCGTCGGCAGCAGTAGAGAAGATCTGGCTCTTCTTTGTAGGAATTGTTGTATTACGTGCAATGAGCTTTGTCATTACACCACCCATTGTTTCAATACCAAGTGAAAGTGGAGTTACATCAAGAAGGAGAACGTCTTTTACGTCACCACCAAGTACACCACCCTGAATTGCAGCACCAATTGCAACTGCTTCATCTGGGTTTACTGCACGGCTACCCTCTTTACCAAAAATCTGTTTTACAACTTCCTGAACCTTTGGCATACGAGAAGAACCACCAACAAGAAGAACTTCATCAATCTTGTCTGCTGTAAGACCTGCATCTGCAAGAGCCTTGCGGCAAGGTTCCTTTGTTCTTTCATAAAGGCCGTCTGTCATCTGTTCAAACTGAGCACGTGTCAAAGACTTCTGCAAGTGCTTTGGACCTGTTGCATCAGCTGTAATAAATGGAAGGTTGATATCTGTTGTTGTCTGGCTTGAAAGGCTGATTTTTGCATTTTCAGCAGCTTCACGAAGACGCTGCATAGCCATTGGATCTTTAGAAAGGTCAATGCCTGTATCTGCCTTAAACTGATCTACGAGCCAGTTGATGATTACACGATCCCAGTCATCACCACCAAGGTGAGTATCACCGTTTGTAGACTTAACTTCGAATACACCGTCACCAAGTTCAAGAATAGAAATATCGAATGTACCACCACCAAGGTCGTATACAGCAATTGTCTTTTCCTTGTCCTGATCTTTATTGAAACCAGAAGCAAGAGAAGCAGCTGTAGGTTCGTTGATGATACGTTTTACATCAAGACCTGCAATTTTACCGGCATCCTTTGTTGCCTGGCGCTGAGAGTCATTAAAGTAAGCAGGTACTGTAATAACAGCTTCTGTTACAGGCTCTCCAAGATAGTCTTCTGCAGTTTTCTTCATCTTCTGAAGGATGAATGCTGAAATTTCCTGAGGTGAATACTGTTTTGAAGCACCAGCCTCTTCTACTTCTACACGGCAGTCTGAACCGTTATCGATGACTTTATATGGAAGCTTTGTTGCTTCTCCCTGAAGTTCACTGAATCTGTGTCCAATAAGACGTTTTACAGAATATACAGTGTTCTTAGGGTTTGTTACCATCTGGTTTTTAGCAGGAGCACCAACAATACGGTCTCCTTTAGATGTGAAACCTACAATAGAAGGTGTTGTTCTTCCGCCTTCTGCATTCTGAATTACGACTGGTTCACCGTTTTCCATTACGGCAACACAAGAGTTTGTTGTTCCCAAGTCAATTCCGATAATCTTTCCCATAATTGCGCTATCCTCCCGGGTAGCGCAATTAAACCGGTTGTCAAGGCTTTAAGCGAAGCGGGCCTTGACAACCAGGTATTTCACTACCCGGCTTTATAAAAATTTACTATTTAATAATGCTAAGCCTTCGGTACTTTTACCATTACCTTAGCATGTCTTATTACCTTATCCTTCAGTTTATATCCTTTAAGATATACCTGAGCCAATGTTTCCTTTTTAGCTTTTTCGTCTTCCTGGCGGCCAATTGCTTCGTGTTCATCCGGATTAAACTCATCGCCTTCTTTTCCGTAGCTCACAAGACCATATTTGTCTTCGAGCATTTTAACAAGCGATTTGTTAATCATCTTGATTCCGTCTGCGATTGATTTTGCATCTTTTGCGTCTTTTGCGGCATCAAGAGTGCGGTCAAAATTGTCCAGACTGTCGAGCAAATCGCCCAAAAGCGCTGCATTTGCATAAGCAACAGCTTCGTCTTTCTGCTGCATCATGCGCTTACGCCAGTTGTCGTTTTCGGCAGCCTTGTAAAGAGCCTGAGTTTTAAGATCAGCAATTTCTTTTTCAAGAGCAGCAATCTTTTCTTCTGGAGAAAGTTCTTTTTCAGCAGTGTCAGGTGCGGCATCTGTACCATCAGCAGCACCTTCATCCTGAGCAGCCTGTTCTTTCTGTTCAGTCTGCTGTTCCTGAGTCTTTTCTTCGTCTTTTTCGTTGAGATTTTCTTCTGCCATCATACTTCTCACAAAAAAATTATTCTTATCTTTAAAAATAATAATTTGTTGTGAGAAACGTCAACAAAATTTAGTTTTTTTTTGAGATTTTTTTCTAGAATGCTTTGATTTTTTTACATTCTGTGCCTGTAAAAAGCGAAATTCCGTACCAGGAATTATCTAATAACGGGTCGCGTGCCAGGTAATAAACACCATCTTCGGTAGCTGCAAGAGCAGAAGTACATCCAACTGCATTCTGAACTACAGAACTGATTTTTTTCTTCTGAATATCATAGCAAATAAACTGAATTATACCGTTTATACTGGCAGGGAGAACCACGTACCCTTCGACAGGCTCAGGGGTCACGAAAAATCCATACCCAAAAAAGCAGTCAAAATCAGCAGGAAGCAGAGAATCATTGCTTAAATTGATTGTCACAGCCTTTTCCGGAGCTTCATTCATATCAAAAGAATAAATAACAGGAACACGTTCAGATTTATCGCGGGTGCTTACAAAAGCAAATACCTTTGAATCACCAGCATGTACAAGACTTAAGAAATCAGAATCCTTTTCTGTACTAAAGCACTTATGAATACCGTTTTTTGAAATATAAAAAACATTATTTTTTTTATCATCTTTGGTTCCGCCCGCAATACAGATTCCATCATCAGTAAAAAAGAAATCAGAAACAAAACAATCTGCAAAGCCAGTCCATACAGAACTAAGTTTGATTTTTTTTTCATTTAAAGAGTATTTAATAGAATATAATGTAAAGCGAAATCCCTTATTATCTGTAAATGAAGAATTCTGTGCAAGGATATAATCTGTACCTGTATAAACCAGCGAACCCTTTAATTCAACATTTGATGCAGATTTTTGCCCCGCAAAATGATATAGCCTTTGTTTCTTTTGATTCCAGGCCAGAATATAGCCTGATTTTTTAGAAGCAGCAACAGAGCTTTGTGTATAGCCTTCTCCAATTTCATATTGAGAATCTGGTGTAAAAGAGTACAGTTTACCATTAGAAACGTATGGAAAAGCCCCGGAAACTGGTCCAAAAGCATTAAGAGGACACGCAGTAAAAAAACACAGGCAGATTAAAAAAAATACCGCAAGTTTTGTGCAACCTGCGGTATTTATTCTGCCCTTTGCGGTTGCATCGGACAGGTTATACATTAGTTCTCCCGAATATTTTCAAATACTTTTGTGAAGTATGGAGAAAGCATAATTTCTTCTGCAAGAACGATATTGCTGCGGGCAGAATTAATATAGTCATTGATTGCAGCCTTTCTCTTAGAAGAAGAGTAGAAGTAACGTACGTAGTAGTAGTCTTTTACGAGTGTATAAAGACCTGATGTTGTCCAGTCAATCCGGCTTGAGTTAGAGTCAATATCCCAGCCATATTTGTTGTAAACCCACCATACTACCTTTGTACAGTACCATGTGTATGTATCTGCTTTTGTAACAACATTGAAGATGTTTACAGTATTCTTGAAGAAACCGTATTCCATGTTTGTGTTGTTCATATCGCAGTAGTAGTCCATGTAAGCCTGAGCAGAGTCGAGCTTAGATTTTGTCAAAGAATACTTTGGATTAAGAAAAGCAGCATTTTCCTTTGTTCTCCACTGATATGCTGTTTCATAACCTGCACCTTTAGAAATTGCAGTTTCAAGACAGTAAACGTTTTCGTTGTTTGGATCGTATTTATCAAGGTCAAGAACTGCACCATGATAATAACTTCCAGGAAGAGTTTTTGGAGAAACCCAGTCAATTACAGTTCCAACAAGGTCATCTGTTCCACCAGAAATGTAAACAGCACCATCTTTGTTGAACGGCATGTTTTGCATTGCAGGATAACTGCTTGAACCAGAACTGCTGCTGCTTCCAGAACGAGCTGCACGTGCTGCTGCATAGCGGGCACCTGTTTCTGCCATGTCTGTTCCATACTTAGCATCAAAAGCTTCAAGAGCTTCAAGATCTCCGTCGTTTCCAAGGGCTTCAATAACAGCTGCAAAGTCTGCATCTACTTCGCTTTCCCATGCTGCAATATCAGCAGGAGCAACGCCAGAAGCGATTACATCTTTTTTACTGTCAGGATTTTCAAAACTGAGCGAATTACCGCTACAGCCAACCAGAGTTACAGCCACTGCTGCTACAAGAATAAGAAGTTTTTTCATTTATTTTCTCCCAATGAATTCATTGTACTATATTATCGGGATTTTGCAAGGAATAAATAATCATGTGTGCTTTTAGTTACCACGGAAAATCGGATTTTACAGTAAAGAGTTTACAGGAGAGTTCGGAAGAATGAAGATATATACGAGTGGCAGTAGTGCCTCCATAAAGGGTGTCTCCAAGGATAGGGAGGCCTTTGCTGGCTAGGTGAACACGGATCTGGTGGGTGCGGCCGGTGAAAAGATTGCACTCCAATAGAAGACATTTACGGTTTTCTATTGTAATTGGGCGCAGGACTTTGAAGTCGGTGCGGGAGTATTGGGCATCTTTTGCAGACTCTGAGACCTGACCCCATTTTGCGGCCTGACTTTTTGATGAAACTCTTGCCATATACATTTCAACGCTAAAGGCTGGACTCACCTCACCCGCTTCTACAACAGCATAATATTTTTTTGTAAACGAATGGCTTTGGAAAATCTCAGAAATCTCTTTGTTTACTTCGCGGGTTTTTGTAAAAAGAATTACGCCGCTTGTTTCACGGTCAAGACGATGCATTATTCCAACATAAGGAGGATTTCTGAGCGCAGGATTTTTGCTCCACAAATATCGCACTACCACATCATGAAGGTTGTCGCGGTTACCGGTGATAGTCTGCTCAACAGGAAAAAATGCCGGCTTGTTTATAAAAATGTAATTATCATCCTCGTATAAAACAGAATCAGAAGTTACTTCAAACTTGATGTCATCAGGCTGCTTTTCGTACAGGAACTTTTCTTTGTCAAAAAGCACGCACACATCAGAACGAGGATTCAAAACAAAAGCAGGCCTTGTAATAGCACGACCGTTTACACTAACAGCCCCCGCAATAATAAGACGTCTGATTTTTGAATTGGAAAAATCACTGTTGTAATGAGCAGGAAGCTCCTTTCGCAAAAGCTCATCAAGGCGGATTTTATTTTCATTATAAAAATGCAGCTTTTCGGCCATATTATTCGTCTTCCATTTTTTTCAAAAGCTCTGGAAGCTCGTAAATTGAGTTAAGCCTGATTGTTTTTCCAGGTCCGCGGCCTTCATTTTCCTGGCGAGCACGAATCATTGGCACAGCATCATCAGAAAGAGGTTTGCCATTAGGATATCCTACAAGAATTGCAGTTCCGCCCATAGCAGCCCAACCGTCTGTATATTTTTGCATGTCATCAAGAAATAGTGTATTTTCAATAGTTGCGCCAACCTTTTTTAAAGCCGCTTTGTATGCATCGGGGTAAGGCTTTCCATAAAAATCAGCATTGCGGATATCTGTAACTGCATCAAAAAGATCGGCAATCTTCAATTTTCCAAGAACTCGGTCTGCATGCTCATGAGGCGCATTTGTAAGAATAGACATTGGATAATCAAGAGAAAGAAGAAACTCGCGAAGGCCCGGCTGAGGCATAAGTTCATCTGCTTCGTTATCAGGATGTACATGAAGGAGGAAGCCTTCTACATCAGACATGCCTTCTGCCCGTAACCATTCAAGCGTTGTAGAATAATGAACTATTCGTTCAGCCCTGAGCTCAGCTGCCTTTTGAATATCGCACTTAAAAAAATCAGCAACACAATCAAGCATTCGGCGTGTAATACCTTTATCCATATCTGAACTTGAAGGATAAAGCGTATTGTCCATATCAAAAAGCAGATGAGAAAATTTCATAAACTCCTACTTCTTCAGTTTCTTAAACAGTTTTACAAGCAGGCCTACTTTTCCAAACAAAAGCCAGAAGAAGAAAGCTGCAACTGCAACAACTGGAATACCAAAAATTACAATATAGAAAAGGATTCTTAAAAGACCCCAGAAAAATGCGATTATATTAGAAATAAATGTGTTCCATGATTCTTTTACGTCAGGAAGGATTATTCCGCTTTCGTTCTTACCATGTTCAAAATGCATGTCTATATAAATTGTAGAATAATCAATCTGGTTCGAAAGTCTTTTGAAACGGCTCTCTGTGCTTTCAATATCTTCTATTACAGAGTTGAGCTGACGTTCAATTTCAAGAAGATCTTTAATATCCTTTGCCTGACTCAAATAATTTGTTAGCTTGTCGCGGAGGATATATTTTGTTTCAAGACGTGATTTTATATCGTAATAATTATCACTTACATCCTGACTGTTTACGCTTCTGTTTGTGATACGTCCAAAGTTTCCGGCATCTGCCATTGCTTCGTCAAAACGTTCAGAGGGAACGCGTACTGTAAAGCCGGCGCCCATTTCCCAGGTGTTTGCATTTGTAACATAACCGCCGAGTGATTTTGCCCACTGAGCAATTTTTTCTTCTGCATCAGAAACAGACTGAACTTCTATAGAAACGTTTCCTGTGCGGATGAGTTTACGTTCGAAAACTTCTTCCTGCGAGCCACCTGCTTCCCTTGGAGCCATAGGGGCTTCTTCTTCCATTGCATATTCTGCATTATCAAAAGAAACACTATCGGCCATGGCCACAGCATTAAAGCCTTTCGCAGAAATCTTAGCTTCCTTAAATGATGTACTGTTTGCACGTTTCAGGGCAGAAGGAGTACCTTTTTTACTGCATCCGGCTGTTAAAAGAGCAAAAGCAATAAGACAGATGCTTATGCATAATTTAATTAAGTTTTTGATTGAAAGTTCCATTATAACACCTCGTAATCCGGGCCTTCTTCATCCGCAAAAATGCGAACCTTACATTCTTCCATGCAGACATTTTCGCAGAAGGCTGTAAGGTCAACGGCCTCTTCACTTAATAAATCATCTGGATTATATGAGGTTACAATTGTACTTTCTTCCCCTTCTCCTGCAACTCTGGACATTGCGCCGTTAATTGCAACAATATCCTTTACCAAAAGGATAAGAGAATGCTGTCCTTTTTCTTCATATTTCTGCTCCAAAAAGAGCATCTGCATTTTTTCAATATCTTTATGTGGTACTGCTTCCGGGACAAAGCCGCTTTTATAGTCGCAGTTGTTACAGCGCTGCCATTCTGCAAAATCAGCAAAAAAACGCGAAGCATAAATACGCAGAGGCTTTAACACAGACAAAAACCAGGGAACTGCACGACCCGAGGTATAAAAGGTTCTGCACGAAAAAGCAAGGTCTCGTGCATAGCGGATATCCTGGGCAGAGAAAAAGCCTGTTACCTTTGCAGTTTTTTCTTCTTCGCTATTCATTGTCTGCGCAAAATCAATATGATTAGGATACTGCTGAACTGCAAAATCAAG
>JAGCDP010000007.1 GCA_017651065.1 Treponema sp. | reverse complement strand
TACAGGAATGTTTGCTGCTACATAAACAATCTTTCCTGCAGGAATTTCCTTTCCAAGTACAACAGCGTCTGATCCGTCGTCAAGATTTACATTAATCTGGTCAATGTCTACATCTGAGCTAAATGACCAAACAACTCTAATTGTTTCTCCGGCTTCTGGAAGCTTAGTATTTGCAAAGCAAGAAGAAATATTAATTTCTGTTGGTTCTTCGCTGATTTCAACTGGACCACCAAGAACAGCTCCAATATTTACGCGATAAACCTTTGGACCTTTGTCTGCAGCTTTCTTTGAAGCACAGCTTGTAAATGCAAAACCCATTGCAAGTGCTAATGTAATAATAGTAATAATCTTTTTCATAATCGTATCCTCCTGTAAGTAGGTTTCATAAAAAATTAATCTGCACTTATTTGGGGCGTCCCCCGCCGTACTGATTTCGTATATTAAACCAAACTTTTTTAGAGAGGTAACAAAAAAATGTATTTTTTTTTATATTAATTTTTGTTATAATTCTCCCATAGGAGTAAAAAAATGAAAATCGAGACTAAAGCTTTACACTCAGGATACAAACCTGAAAATGGTGGACCAGGAACAATCCCTATTGTACAAAGTACAACTTACCGCTTTGACAGCTGTGATCACGTTGCAGCTCTTTTTGACAAGCCTACAGAATACATGTATTCACGTTTTGCAAACCCAACCTGCGATGCTGTAGAAAAGAAAATTGCAGATATGGAAGGTGGCGTTGGCTGTATGCTTACTTCAAGCGGTCAGGCAGCAAGTCTTCTTTCTATTTTAAACCTTTGTTCTGCCGGCGACAGTTTTATTGCTTCTTCTTCAATTTATGGTGGAACAATCAACCTCTTTGGATTTACTCTTAAAAAGCTTGGCATTGAATGTATCTGGGTAGATGTAGACGCAAGCTACGAAGAAATCTGCAAGGCAATCAAACCTAATACAAAATGTATTTTTGGTGAAACTCTTGCTAACCCAGCCCTTACAGTTTTTGATTTTGACGTTTGGGTAAAGGCTGCTCACGACAATCATCTTCCAATCATCGTAGATAATACTTTTGCAACTCCAATCCTCTGTCGTCCAATTGAATGGGGCGTAGACGTTGTAGTTCATTCAACAACAAAATATATGGATGGTCACGCTGTTCAGGGTGGTGGCTGTATCGTAGACTCTGGAAACTTTGACTGGGAAAAGGCTTACAAGGCAACAGGAAAATTTGCCGACATGGTAGAACCGGACGAAAGCTATCACGGACTCCGCTATGTAGGTGATTTTGGAAAGGCTGCTTACATTGTAAAAGCACGAACTCAGCTCATGAGAGACTTTGGATGTTACCCTGCTGCTCAGAGTGCCTTCTACCTGAACATGGGTCTTGAAACTTTGCCTGTACGTATGCCACGCTACTGCGAAAACGCACGTAAGGTTGCAGAGTTCTTTAAGTCTAGCGACAAGATTGCTAAAGTAATTTACCCGGGCCTCCCAGGAGACAAATATTACGAACGCGCACAGAAGTATCTTCCGGACGGAACTTGTGGTGTAATTTCTATCAGCATTAAGGGTGGACGCCAGGCAGCAGTTCGCTTTATGGATGCCCTTAAGCTTGCTATTGATGAAGTTCACGTTGCAGATATCAGAACTTGTGTACTTCACCCGGCAAGTGCTACACACCGTCAGCTTACAGATGAACAGCTTGTTGCAGCTGGAATCGACGGCGGAATGGTTCGCTTCAGCTGTGGTCTTGAAAACGTAGAAGATATTCTTGAAGACGTAAAACGCGGACTTGCAGCCATCTAGGCAATAATGAAAAAAATCATTTCTTTTATAAAGCGTGAGCCAGTGCTTTTTGCAGCTATTGTACTTGCACTGCTCGCGCTTATTTTTATAAGGCCTTCTCCATCCCTTTGTCTTGAAGCAATAGATTTCCGTACGCTTGCAATTTTGTTCAGCCTTATGATTGTTATCAAGGCATTCCAAAGTCAGAACTATCTTGATTCAATTGCAGCACGACTTTTGCGCCTGTGTAAATCTAAGCGTTCACTTTATTTTCTGCTCACTTTTCTTGTGTTCTTCAGCTCAATGTTTGTTACAAACGATGTTGCGCTTTTAACTTTTGTACCAATCACGCTGCTCATTTTTGCACGGGTTGGAATACCTGCCCTTACAATTATTGTCTTAGAAACTCTTGCTGCAAACTTAGGTTCATGCATTACACCAATGGGTAATCCTCAGAACCTTTATCTTTTTTCATATTACGCATTTACACCGCTTGAGTTTTTTGCACTTACTGCACGCATAGCAGTTCCATCATTTTTAATTCTTACAGTTATAATTTTGATATTAACAAGAACAAAACACGGTACTCCGCAAAAGCTCGAAGGTAATATTCTTCAAACTCAGGTTTGTTTTGTTACAATAGATTTCCGTACCTTCTTTTACATTGCCGATTTTATAATCTGTCTGCTTACTGTTTTTCATGTTGTAAATTATCTGATTATGCTTGGCGTAACAATTGTTATTATGCTTATCTGTAATTTCCGACTGTTCAAAAAAGTGGATTACAGTCTGCTGCTCACTTTCTGCGGATTTTTTATTTTCACAAAATCTCTTTCTACAGTTCAGGCTTTTTCAGACTTTATAAGTTCACTGCTTTCTTCGCCGCTCAAAACTTATATAACATCAATTGCTGCAAGTCAGATTATAAGCAATGTTCCGGCAGCCCTGCTTTTAAGCGGATTCACACAAAATGGAGCAATGCTTTTGCTTGGTGTAAATGTCGGCGGACTTGGAACTCTTATTGCTTCAATGGCAAGCGTAATTTCTTTTAAGCTGTACAGCAATTCAGACGAAGGACGTTCGCCTCAAGGTAAGAGATATTTTGGAGTCTTCACACTTTATAATGTTATTTTACTGCTTCTGCTTGGAGTTATAACTTATCTGGTCTAGTTCACCAAAGATATAGGAAGCCATATTTGAAGCTCAACCATTTCGTTAGGATCGTTATGAGTAGATTTCATAACCATATCATCAAGAATGGTTCCCTGAATATCTATAAAGAAATAGTCTTTGTTCGGGAAAATATATTTAATCAAACGTGTGTCTTCGCCTTCTTTAAGCTGTGTAATTGCAAAACAGATAGCCCAATAGACTGAAAACTTTTCAGCTCCCATTAACTGTTTGATTTCTGTCATAGACATACCATAAAGACAAGTTCCTTCATAGTAATCCTTGCCGTCGATACAATCTACTTTTAAGCCCGAGGTTTCTTCATATAAATATTGAACTACAACCTGATCATCTGTAAAAGCTTTTACTTCTTCTATTGTATATTCGCCAAGTTCAAGAATTGCATATAACTGGTCAGATTCTGCAGGTGTCTTTGCTGCTTTAGGTTTTGATGCACATCCTGCAAACAAAATAAATGCCGAAAGAATAATTACCAATAACTTTTTCATAAGAACCTCTCTATATCTAATGATTATATAAATTTATTCTTACAGTTGTCAATTTAATTTTGACAGATTCTCATCACGCGATAACACATTATTATTTAACAAAGACGTTTAATTTCATTATAATATAAGGGATTGCTTCGCCTGTGGCTCGCAATGAGACGTACGCTGTCGCGTACTTACCGACGTTTTGCTACGCAAAAGTCGCGATAAGGTTTTGTATGCAAGAATATTATTTGGAGGATAAATATGATTGAGGTTTCCCACGTATCCCGAAACTTTGGGACATTTCGTGCGGTTAATGATGTGAGTTTTTCCATACCGACCGGGCAGATTGTAGGTTTGCTTGGACCTAACGGTGCTGGTAAAACAACAACAATGCGAATGATTACAGGATTCCTGGCTCCTTCGGATGGTCAGATTTTTATTGACGGCGAAGACATTACAAAAGCGCCAGTTGAATCAAAAAAGAAAATTGGTTATATGCCGGAATCGGCTCAGCTTTATGGCGAGATGATTGTTGAAGATTATCTTAAATACATTGCCCAGATGCATGGTGAAAATGCAGAAGAAAAAGTTCCTGCTCTTTGTAAAGAGTGCGGACTTAAAGAAGTAATGAGTAAAAATATTTCTGAGCTTTCGCGCGGTAACAGACAGCGTGTTTCTCTTGCACATGCCCTTATGCACGACCCTGAAATTCTTATTCTTGATGAACCTACCTCTGGACTTGACCCTAACCAGGTAGAAGATGTTCGTGCAATTATCCGCGAAATTGGTAAGACCAGAACTGTTATTATTTCAACTCATATTTTGAGCGAAGTTGAAACCTTGTGTTCACGCGCCATCATTATTTCAGGCGGAAAGGTTGTTGCCGACAGCTCAATCGAAAATCTTAAAAACAGCATTGGTTCTTCAACAACAGTATTTGTAGAGTTTGACGGAAATGCAAAAAAAGCAGAAGACGCTGCACGTACTGTTCAAGGTGTTGCAAATGTTTCTTCAAATAAAGTAGAAAACGGTCACAACGAAATTGTTGTTTCTGTAAACGGCGAAGCAGAAATCCGCCCGGCACTTGTTAAGAAGCTTATTGATTCCGGCTGCGACATTTATTCAATGGCAATGCAGTCTAACACTCTTGAAGATGTATTCCATGCACTCACGGAGGCAAAATAAATGAGCGATAAAAAAATTAAAGCAAAAAATCCTGCCTTTGTAATTTTGCGCAGGGAATTACAATCATATTATTCAGGCCCGATTGGTTATATTGTTACAGGACTTTTCCTTATCATTAACGGTATAATCTTTTTCTCAACCTTCTTCCTTCAGAACAGGGCAGAGCTCCGCAATTTCTTCTCGTTGCTGCCAATGCTCCTTTCTTTCTTTATTCCGGCAGTTACAATGCGAATCTTCTCTGAAGAAAAACGTGTTGGTTCTATAGAAACTCTTATGACACTTCCTGTCCGCGAACTTGATGTTGTTACCGGAAAATATCTTGCTGTATTTTTTGAGTCGCTTATCATGCTTGCTCCAACATTGTTCTATGTAGTTACTGCAGAAATTTTTGGTTCACCAGATTACGGTCCGATTATCGGCGGCTACCTTGGAGCAATCTTTATTTGTGCTGCTTACAGTGCAATCGGTTTGTTCTGTTCTTCAATTACTAAAAATCAGATTATTGCTTTTGCAGTTGCAATGGCAATTTGTTTAGCTCTTACCTTTATAGAATCGTTCCTTGTGTTCCTGCCTGATGGAATTGTAAAATTATTCTCATTTATTTCGGCATCTGTTCACTTTGGTTCTATTTCAAAAGGAATCTTAGACACACGCGATCTGCTTTATTTTGGTTCGTTGACAGCGTTGTTCTTTGTGTGTACTGTTTGTACCGAAACAAAAAATAAAATGTAGGAGGTAAGAGAAATGAAAAAGATAATTGAATGGTTTAAAAGCTCTGCTTCTGATTTTGTTTTGTTTATAATTTTCCTTATTCTCCTTAATTTTGTAGGAAGCAATTTATATGTTCGTGCCGACCTTACAAAGCAAAGATCATATTCTCTTTCAAAGGCCAGCAAAACTCTTGTAAAAAATATTGATGAGCCTGTTTCTATCAGAGTGTTCTTTGATAAAAAGCTCCCTGCACAGTACAGCGCAATTACTCAATACGTAGAAGATTTACTTGATGAATACAAGCGTGCAGCAAATAAGAACTTTACTGTTTCGTATATGGATTTGTCTAAAGAAGAAAATCAGGAACTTGCAGCAAATTATGGTTTGCGACAGATTCAGATTCAGGAAGTAAACAATAACGAAATTGGTGTAAAACAAACTTATATGGGTCTTGCAATTTCTTATGGCGACAGTGTTGAACTTATTGATCCAATTACAAGCTCAGACGGTTTTGAATACCGCCTTACTTCTACAATTTCAAAAATGATTAATACAGCAGCCTCGCTCGAAAATCTTAGAGGTGATGATAAAATTCAGCTTAAGGTTATTATGAGTGATACTATCAAGGCCTTAAGAATTTCCGGAGTAGACGTTGTTGAATCAACTGTAGAAAAAGCGTGTGCTGCAATCAATAAGGCAAAGATGGATAAGCTTGAATGTACAGTAATTCATCCATATGGTTCCGAAGTTATTGATTATGTTCAGCATTATGGAATTCAGCCTATTAATTACCGCAACGGAAACGGCGAACTTGAAACAGGTTGTATTGGTGTTGTTGTAGAATATGGCGAAAAGTTTGTTACTCTTCCTGTTCAGATTCAGGATATATTCTTCAATAATTACGCAGTTGTTGGACTTGATGATATTGAAACTTCTATAAATGATTCTATTCAGAACCTCATTTCTAAACCAACTCAGATTGGTTATATTGTGGGCGACGGAGAGCTTGATCTTGCAACAGATGATGGTGCTTCGGGCTTCTACGATGCTGTTTCAAAACTGTATGAAATTGTTTCTATAGACCTTTCTACAGATTCTATTCCTGCTACAATGAAAAGCATCATAGTTAATGGTCCAAAGCAGAATCTCACAGAAGAAGAATTGTATAAGATTGATCAGTTCATCATGAAGGGTGGAAACGTATTATTCTTTGTAGATCCTTTCCAGGAAACTGTAGAAAATAGTTATTACTACGGACAAACATTAACCTATTATGAAAATCAGAATAACATAGACAGACTTTTGACAAAATACGGAGTAACCCGTACAACCGAGCTTGTAATGGATAAAGCCTGCTGTGAAACTTATGATTCTGAATATGGCATTCTTGAATTGTACTGGGCACCGCTTCTTCAGAAAGAAAACTTGAACAGCAAGAATGCAATTACTGCAAACCTTGCAAATGTTATTATGCTTATGAGCAGCCCGCTTGAAGTTACAGAAAACAAAAATGTAAAAGAAACTGTTCTTGTAGAATCAAGCGACAAAGCCTGGACAGAAATAGCCGATGGCCTTGTTCTTCATCCTATAATGCTTGAACCGCCGGCAGATGATCAGTTATCAAAGAAAAAGCTTATGGTTCTTCTTGAAGGTGAATTTGAAAGTGCTTTTGATGAAGCTCCTTCTGCTGCTGCCGAAAGCGGAGACTATACAATTTCTAATCATCTTTCAAAGAGCAAGCAGGCTGGAAAAATTATTGTTGCAGGAACTTCCGCAATTACAACTCCAGCTGTTTTCCCAAGCGATGCTTCTTCGGGAGTAGGTATTCTTATTATAAATGCAATTGATTATTTGAATGGAAATGAAGATCTTTGCCGAATGCGTACAAAGGGTGTTTCAATTAATGTTCTTAATACAGATTCAAAAGCAAAGGTAACCTTCTTCCAGTTGTTCAATGAATATGGTCTGGCTGTTCTTGTACTCTTGGCTGGTCTGATTGTATGGAGAATGAGAATTAAACGTAAGGCAAGAATCAACAGATTCTATAATCCAGATGATGACCGCTTTATTGAAAATGACAAAAAAAGTGAGGCAAACGCATGAAAACAAGAAAAATAGTTTTAATTGCAGCCGACATTGTTTTATTATTAGTCGGAATTATTCAGATAATTGTAAGTTCAAGAAGCACTGTTAAGAATTTCAGGTTTTCAGATTCTCCGGATTCAATCTTGATTGAAAAGTATGATGGAACCATTTCTCTTGTACTGGAAAATGACAAGTGGTTTATTAACAGTGAAAAATATGAAGCTGTTCAGTCAAATGTAGATACAATGATTAATTATGCAAAAAGCATTGATGCACTTGATAGAGTAGCAAGCCTTTCAAATTCAGCATCTGTTACAAAATATGAATTTGATGATGCAAATGCAATCAAGGTAACTCTGAGTAAAGCAGGAAAAGAAATAAGAACCTTTACCCTTGGAAAAGATGCTTCAACAGGTATTCAGTGTTATGCAACTGTAAACGGTTCAAATGATATTTATCTTGTAAATGGCGATTACAGAAATGTCTTTGACAAGACAGTAGATCAGCTTCGAACCAAGACAGTTTATTCTGTAGATTCTGTAAATATTTCTTCTGTTTCTGTTACCCCAGCCGGAGAAGAAACCTGGGCTGTTTCAAGAACAGGCGATGCAGAAAACCTTGTATGGAGTGTTTCTGGAACAAATATCACTCTTGATGCTTCAAAGGCAGCTGAATGGTTTAATTCCTTTAATTCTCTTACAACAAATAAATGGCATGGAACAACAGATGATATGGGCGGTGAACCATACGTTTCTGTTCAGCTTGGAACAACAGAAGGAACAATTACAATTGACACTTATAAAGTTCCTGCAGATCCAGAAGTTCAGGATTCTACAGACGTTTACTATGCTAAGTGCAATAAGTCTCCTTACTGGTTCGAGATTGCATCTTACTATATGTCAAGATTCCAGAAGACACCGGAAGATTTGCAGAAATGATAAAGCTTGTTGCGTTTTTGGGGAACTATGGCAGGGAATACGAAAAGACCCGTCATAATGTTGCCTGGTATTTTGAAGATTCTCTACCGTTTGCCTCACGCTTAAGCTGGCAGAGTAAGTTCAAAGGAGAAATTGCTTCTTGCACTCCCCAAGAACTTTCTCAGTGGGCATGTGATTACAAGATTTGTTCTAAAAAAGACGGAACTCCTGTTCTTGTTCCTGAAGACGCACCTGCACATATTTATTTCTTAAAACCAATGACATACATGAATCTGAGCGGCGACAGCATAATTGAAGTTGCCGCTTTCTATAAAATCCTGCCGGAAGAAATTCTTGTTGTTCACGATGAACTTGAACTTGAGCAGGGTTTTGTAAGCCTTAAATGGAGCGGCGGCCTTGGCGGACACAACGGTCTTCGTTCTACAAAGGCAGTCCTTAATACAGCAGATTTCTGGCGATTGCGATTTGGAATTGGCAGACCGGAAAATCCGAACATTGGAATTGCAGATTATGTTCTAAGCCGCTTTACAGACGAGCAGCAGGAAATTATGCAGAATGTATTCAGTCAGACAAACCTGCTTCTGGTTAAGCTGTTGCTGTCGCCTGAGCCAAAAAAATTAATTGACGCCTGGGGAAAGAAGAAGCTTGTGTGAAATTGCGCTCGCTGCATTTTCCCCGTCCATTGCGCTTGAAACAATTCCACCGGCATAACCGCTTCCTTCGCCTGCCGGGTAGAGTCCTTTAAGACCAATACATTCAAAAGTCTCTTTGTTTCGTAGAATACGAACCGGTGTACTTGTTCTTGTTTCCGGGGCAATCATAAGAGCCTGCGGACATATAAAGCCTTTCATGCTCTGGTCAATCTGTTTTATTCCCTGTGCCAGTTTTTTAGAAATGAGCGGTGGAAGCCATTCGTTCAATGCGGAGCTTACAATTCCAGGTGTATAACTTGAAGGGGGCAGGGCTGCCTGGTCCGACTTTTTTCCGGCAAGAAAATCCTGCAAAAGCTGGGCTGGAGCTGCCTGACCGTTACCGTTTGCCTTTGCATCCTGTTCAATTTTTGTTCTGAATAAAAGACCTGCAAGTGCCGGTGTGCCTTCTTTCTTAGCCTCAGCCTGAAACTCCTGAGGAATATCTTCCGGTCTTATTTCTACAACAATTGCTGCGTTTGACCATTTAGAATTACGTGCAGCAGCAGACATTCCGTTTACAACAATTTCATCAGGTCCGCTTGCAGAAGGAACTACAAAGCCTCCGGGACACATGCAGAATGAATAAACCCCTCTGCCTTCAACTTGTGTTGTAACTCTGTATTCAGCAGCACCAAGGTTTTCGGCACCCTTTTCATTTTGTTTTCCATGATACTGAAGCCGGTCAATAACAGCACGCGGATGTTCAACACGCACTCCCATTGCAAAAGTTTTTGCTTCAAGAGTTTGCGGGGCAGTACGTGCAAGCAGTGTGTAAATATCACCCGCAGAATGTCCTGTAGCAAGAAGGACTGCATCTGCCGCCACCGGGGTCCCTGAGCTTGTCGAAGGGCTGGTACACACCACACCCTTTACGCGTCCATCTTCAATAATAAAATCTGTGCACTTTGTATTAAAATGGACCTCTCCGCCAAGCTCAATTATTTTGTCACGCATAGAGTTTATGATTTTTGGAAGTCTGTCTGTTCCAATGTGAGGGTGTGCATCTGTTAATATCTTTTCATCAGCGCCAAACTCATTGAAAATGCGCAGAATACTTCCAATGTCCCCGCGCTTGTTCGACCTTGTATACAGTTTTCCGTCAGAAAAAGTTCCGGCACCGCCTTCGCCAAAGCAATAATTACTTTCAGGGTTTACAAAATCCTTTGTGCTTATGAGTGCTATATCTTTACGACGCTGCTGTGTGTCCGGCCCACGCTCAATAATCACAGGCTTAATTCCGCTTTCAAGCAGTTTTAACGCTCCAAAAAGTCCCGCAGGACCAGCCCCAATAATCACAACAGTATGTTTTCCGTCTGCTTTTTTCCATTCAGGAAGTGCATTGCTGCTGCAAGGAGGTTCTTCATCAATATAAACTTCATATCTAAGGTGAATTTTTACCTGTCCGTGTCTTGCATCAACAGAACGCTTTGTTAATAAAAGATTTTTCCTGCTTCCGTGAGTTTTAAGCTGGTTTTCAACAAGTTTTTGAATGAGTTTTGTATTATTTTCCTGTTCCGGTTTTACGGTTATTGTAACAATTTCTTTCATTGATAGTTTTATTATTATAAACTTTTTGTGTATCTTTGTAAAACTTATGTTATAATTATATATGAGGAAACGACTATGAAAAAATTGACAATCCTTTTTGTTGTTTTATGTCTTGCGGTTCCTATGTTTTCCGCTTCAAAGACAAAAACACAGTATGTAACTATTGATCCGGCTCCTTTAAAAGCTAAACCAGCTGCTTCTTCTAAAAAAGTTGGTTCAATTGAGTATGCTTCGGCAGTAATTGTTCTTAAAGAAGAAAAAGCCTGGGTATATGTTCAGCTTGTATCTGACAAAAGTGTCGAAGGCTGGCTCCCGGCTTCTGCATTAACTACTAAAAAAATCAAGGATAAGGCAAACGCAACTTCTGCAAATGCCGATGAAATTGCACTTGCCGGAAAGGGCTTTAACAAAACAATTGAGTCTGTTTATGCAGAAGAATATGAACTGAATTTTGATATTGTAGATTATATTGAATCTCTAGGTGCAGATGAGTATGAAGCAATTGCCTTTGCTAAAGAAGGTCAGCTTAATGATGGAGGTGCAGAATAATGAAACGCCTACACACTTCAATCATTCTTGGAATTGCTGCTGCCTTTATGCTTACAAGCTTGACTTCCTGTGTTTCCCTTCCTGATGATAACACAAGCACAGAACTTGCAGTATTCAATGCAATAACATCAAGCGTTCAGTCAATTGAAAAAGCTGCAGAAGATATTACTCCAGAAGAAGAATATTACATTGGTCGTTCCGTAGCAGCTTCTATTGCAACAACTTATCCAATAGATCACGGAAGCTATCAGATGACCGCATACTTGAACAATATCTGTCAGACTCTCGTAATGAATTCAGATAAGCCTTATTTATACAAAGGTTATTATGTTGTAATTCTTGATACAGATGAAATAAACGCCATGGCAACTCCTGGTGGTCATATTTTTGTAAGCCGCGGTCTGATTGAATGTACAGATTCTGAAGATGCACTTGCAGCCGTCCTTGCTCACGAAATTGCACATGTTCAGCTTGGTCATAGTGTTCAGGCAATCAAAGCAAGCCGTGTTCGTTCTGCTGTTAGCGATACAACAAAAGCTGTTGCAGTTACAAGTATTGTTGCCGCAAACGCAAGGGCAGGTGGAACTCTTTCTGACAGAGAAATGAAGCAGGTAATGGAAGCCGTTAATACTTTCAGCGATGCAACTAACGAAGTAACAAAAACACTTGTAAATACAGGTTTCTCAAAGGAACAGGAATTCGAAGCCGACAAGCTTGCTCTTTATATCATGCAGAATGCCGGTTATGACCCTTATGCAATGCTCGATATGCTTTCTCAGATTGAAGAATCAACAAGCAATACAGGATGGGGCGCAACTCACCCTTCACCAAAAGAAAGAATTAAGAAGGTTCAAAAAGAACTTAATTCTATGGCAAAACAGAATTCTTCTTTAAAGCAGGCAAAGGCAGTTCGAACAGAACGCTTTGAAGCTGAATACGAAGAGTATAAGATTTTTGAGATAGATTAATGAAACACAAGAACAGTAAACTCTGGTTCCGCTCCGTAATTGTTGCACTGATTTGTTTTGTAATAACAGCAGTGCTTCAGCTTACAGGCGTTTTTTCTTTTTTTGAAAATAAAACATATGACCGTCGAATGATTTTTGCCTCTAAGTATAAAACTGCCTGCAATGAAATTTCGTTTATAATAATTGATCAGCAGAGCATAGACTGGGCAAAAGAAAACTACGGATGGAACTGGCCATGGCCGCGTGAAGCTTATGGAAAAATGATAGACTTCATATCAGCAGGAAATGCTAAATCTGTAGCATTTGATATTATTTATACAGAGCCTTCTGTTTATGGAGACGAAGATGATAATGCACTGGCCCTTGCAGAAGCAAACAGCGGTATTGTTGTTCAGGCATTAAATGTTCTTGTTGATTATGAAAATGGAACAGAAAAAGGTCAGGAACCTATTCCTAAAATAAAAAATGCAGCAGCCATGCTTGGAGCAGTTGTTAGCAGCAAAGATGATGATGATATTATCCGCCGCGGAAGACTTGATTATGAGTTTGAAGGCAAAGTTTATCCGACTCTTGGAACAGCCCCGATTTTTATGCAGGGTGAACAGGATTCTCTTAATGATTTGCCTAGATTAAAAGACGGCACAGTTCTTCTTCGTTATCAGAACGATATTGACGAATATCATCCTTACAGCGCTTATGATATTCTGAATAGTAATGATATTTATAACGGCCTTGTTGAACCCCAAGAAGATGAATATTACATAGAGCCTGATGAATTTGAAGATACGTATGTTTTTGTAGCTTACTATGCACCTGGTCTTTATGATATTTGTTCTACACCGGTTTCTCAGGTTTTCCCTGGAGTTGGAGTTCACATAACAACTCTTGATAATTATCTTACAGACAGCTTTATGCGAAAGGCTTCTGATATTCTTGTTTATATCTGGATTTTTGTTCTTTCGTTATTGGCTTCTTTCTTTGTTGCATTTTCTTCTACCCGTAATTCACAAAGATTAACTGTAGTATTTATGGCAGTTGGATTTGTATTTGGATTAGCTCTTGCAATTGTTCTGCCGTATATATTGTTTGCAAAGGGAATCTGGCTTTTACTTGTTGCTCCTTTCTTTGCATTCTTCCTTTCATTTCTTATTTGTGTAGCACTTAGTCTTTCTGTAGAAGGTAAACAGAAGCGCTTTATTAAATCTGCCTTCAGCCAGTGTCTGAGCAAGGATGTTGTAAATCAGATTATGAACGATCCTTCTTCGTTTACACTTGGCGGAAAGAATTATCAGATGACAGCAATCTTTACAGATATCCAGAAGTTCTCTTCTTTCAGCGAACTTTTAACTGCCAGCCAGCTTGGAAGCCTTTTGAATTTTTATCTTACCCGAATGTCAGACATAATTATTGAAGAGCATGGAACTGTAGATAAATACGAAGGTGATGCAATTGTTGCGCTTGTTGGTGCCCCTGTAGAAATGACAGACCATGCAAGCCGCGCGTGTGCAGCAGCCATCAAAATGAAAAAAGCCGAAGTTGTAATGAATCAGGAAATTGTTCAGATAGCTTCGGGCGAAAAACCTGCAGACATGGAGCAGGATCTTTACGATGCCTTTAAGATTATGGTTGCCAACAAAAAGACAATCTTTACCCGCATTGGTATGAACAGTGGCGAAATGATTGCCGGTTACTTTGGTTCCGAAAACAAAAAGAACTACACAATGATGGGTAACAATGTAAACTTAGCAAGCCGTCTTGAAGGTGTAAACAAGCAGTATCATACAAACGGAATTCTTATAAGTGCAGCAACCCGCGATTTATTCGGTGATGAATTTATTGTACGCAGTCTGGACCGTGTTCGTGTAGTAAATGTAAATACTCCTATTCGTCTTTACGAACTTCTGGAAACCCGCGAAGAAGCAGGCTCTGAACTTTTGCAATATGTTTCCGACTGGGAAAAAGCATTTGCTGCATTTGAAGCTAAGGATTACCAGAGCGCCGCTGAACAATTTAAAGCCCTTGCTGTTCAAAACGAAAATGACAACGTTGTACGCTACTATCTTGAGCTTCTTCAGAACTTCTTCCTTAAGGGCAAATATCCTACAGACCGCGACGATGTTGGTGTAGCTTATAATCCTGAAGATGGTGTATTTAAGTTAATGCAGAAATAAGGCACTTATGGTATAATAGTAATATTATATGGGGTGCAGAATGCGTATATTGAGAATCTTACGTAATTACATTTTTTATTGCGGAATAGAAAAAGATGAATACAATGCTTTAAAAAAGGACGCATATGTTTCGAATTTTGTAATCTGGCGGATTCTTCATTTCTTGATGGCAGCAATCTTTGGAGCTTTGTTTGTTAGTTCCTGCGTAAGCGAGCTTCTTAAGCAGAACCAGCTGTTTTATCTGGGAGCTTTTGTATATTCCTTAGTTGCTATCTTCCTGTTTTTTATTTTAAGAAAAGATTCTCTGCTTGCCCAGTTTGTAATATATCTTTCAATTACAGTGCTTTTTTTGTTCGGTTGTTTCATTACACAGAATAAACCCGACATTCCTGCCGCAACCTTCTTTGTTCTTCTTTTAGTTACTCCAATGTTTATGATAGACAAGCCTTTTTTCATGGCTATTGAATTAGGCGCTGCTTCTACCTTATTTGCTGTGTGGATGTATAAGGTAAAGCCTTACGATGTCTGGCAGATGGATTTTGTAAACGTAATAACTTATTCGATTATAGGAATTGTTCTTAATATTGTTGCTAATTCTGTACGAATTAAGGAATTTATTCTAACAAGAGAAATCAACATTCAGAAAGATCTTGATGATTTGACCGGCTTAAAGAATAAGGGAGCTCTTACAAGAGAAATAAATGATTTTCTTTCGGATCCTTTAACAGACAAAGGTATTATGTTTATGCTCGATATTGACCGTTTTAAGTCAATAAACGACACTTACGGTCATGATATTGGCGACAGGGTAATTGCTCAGCTTGGAACTTTCCTTGGAAAAACCTTTGTAAATCACGAAATTACTGGTCGTTTTGGCGGCGATGAATTTATAGTATTTATAAGGGATAACGACAATCTTGATACAGTAAGCAATGTAGCAGAAGAAATTATAGCCGGTGCTGCAGAAAATGTAGTTTTGCCAAAGCCGGAAGAAAAAATAAGCATAAGTATTGGTGTTGCAATCTACAGAGGTGATGAAAAGAATTATTCCGAAATCTTCAAAAAGGCAGACGTTGCACTTTATCTTGCAAAAGCCGACGACAAACGAAGATTCCATATTTTTAAATAATCCAGATTATTGTTTTAACTTTTGTTTTTCATTATACTCACCTTATGAAGGTAGCAATTTTTTTCGGTTCAAAGACTGACAAAGACACAATGAAAAAGGCAGCCGATGTTCTTACCGAATTTGGTGTAGACTACAAGGCTTATATTATTTCTGCCCATAGAGCAGGCGCTTTGCTTAAACAGACAGTAGAGCAGGTAGAAAAAGAAGGCGCTCAGGTGATTATTGCCGGTGCCGGTCTTGCAGCCGCTCTTCCAGGTGTTATTGCAGGAATCACAACCTTGCCTGTAATTGGTGTCCCTCTTGAATGCGTTTCGGACAAATCCAACGGCCTTGGCGGAATGGACGCCCTTCTTTCAATTGTCCAGATGCCGCCACAGATTCCGGTTGCTACAGTAGGAATTAACAGTGCAAAGAATGCGGCTTATCTTGCATTGCAGATATTGGCCCTTCAGGATTCAACCCTCGCAAGTAAACTGAAGGATTTTAGGAAGAAGTTAGCTGATGATGCAGCAGCTTCTGGTATTGATGTTAAGTTTTAGGGAGGAAGAGAAAAATGGCTTCATATAAAGAATCAGGTGTAGACGTAGAAGAAGGTTACCGCGCGGTAAATAAATATAAAGAGCATGCTGCAAGGACTGCAATTCCGGGGCTGCTCACTGGGCTTGGAAGTTTTAACGGGATGTTTGAAGTTCCTAAGGGATATAAAAATCCTGTAATTGTAAGTGGAACTGATGGCGTTGGAACCAAGCTGGACATTGCTTTTAAGATGAAGAAGTATGACACTGTTGGAATTGACTGTGTTGCAATGAGCGTAAACGACATTCTTTGTTCTGGTGTTCAGACTTCTTTCTTCCTGGACTATGTTGCATGTGGAAAGCTTGATGCAGATGTTGCAGCAGACCTGGTAAAAGGTGTTGCCGACGGTTGTGTTGATACCGGTTGTGCTCTGCTTGGCGGCGAAACTGCAGAAATGCCAGATTTTTATGATGATGGAAAATATGACCTTGCCGGCTTTGGTGTTGGAGTTGGTGAAAAAAAGGATATGATTACCGGCCAGGATATTAAGGCTGGGGATGTGCTTATTGGACTTAGTTCTACAGGCGTTCATTCAAACGGCTTTAGTCTTGTTCGTAAGCTTGTTCAGAACTTTGATGATCCTTTTATTCTTGACGGAAAAGAAACCGGAAAGACAATCGGCGAAATGCTGCTTACTCCTACACGCATTTATGTAAAGCCTGTAATGGAAGTGCTTGGAAAATATCGTAAGGCTGTTCATGGTATGGTTCACGTAACAGGCGGCGGATTCTACGAAAATATTCCACGTATGTATCCAAAGGCAAAGGATGGTAAGAAGCAGCTCATTTCCATTATCAAGAAGGACAGCTGGAGTATTCCTCCTGTATTCGGCGAGTTGATTAAGCGTGGTGCAGATCTTGCAACCATCTACAATACTTTCAACATGGGTATTGGATTTGTTCTTGCGGTAAATCCAAAACAGGCAGATGCAATTGTAGAAATGTTCAATGCAAATGCTTCTAAATACCACAAGGATTATTGTCCAGATATGAAGGCATACGTTATCGGTAGGGTAGAGTATGCACAGGGTGAAGTAAAATCGCAGAAGGATGCGGTTTTGTTTGAAGACTGATTTTGATTATTGATTAATATGAGAATAAATACGGCGGTGCTTGTAAGCGGTGGTGGAACCAATCTGCAGGCCCTTATTGATTACGAACAGGCGCAGGGCGATAAATGCCCTTATAAAATTGTGTGTGTTATAAGCGACCACAAGGATGCCTTTGCATTGGAACGTGCAGCCAAGGCGGGAATTCCGTCTACAGTGCGCAGTCCATATGCTGTAATGGGTAAGGAAACTGCAATGGCCAGTGACCGTGATACAAAACGTCGTGCTGTTAGTGATGCAATGTTAGAAGATTGCCGGAAGTTTGGTGCCCAGGTAATTGTTGAGGCAGGCTGCCTTACTGTTCTTGCGGGGCCAATCTTAAATGAATATGCAGACAGAATTATTAATCTGCATCCGGCACTTCTGCCAAAATACGGCGGAGTTGGAATGTGGGGTCACCATGTTCACGAGGCTGTGCTTGCAAATGGCGAAAAGGAAAGCGGCTGTACCGTTCATCTTGTAAACGAAGTTTGTGACGGCGGCGAAATCCTTCTGCAAAAGAAGGTTCCTGTTATGCCAGGCGACACACCGGACTCTCTGTATGCACGCATCGCCCCTCTTGAGCACGAAGCATTGCTGGAAGGTCTTCTTATTCTTTGTAAAAAATTCTAATTATTATGAAACAAAACAAATTAAATCTTGCGTCGTATTTTAAAAAATACGCGTTTTTATATTTTCTGGCCACAATTTGTATGATGGTCGGTGTAATGCTCGATATGGTTTTCCCTATTGTCGTGCAGCACATAGTTGATGATGTTCTCATTGCAAGAAAAATGGAGCTTATAAACATGCTGCTCCTTGCAATTCTTGGAATTGGTGTAGGCCGCTTTTTCTTCTGCTATGCAAAGGAATGGATCTGCGACTACAGCGGAAGTAAGATTGCCTGCGAAGTGAGAATAAATCTTTTTAATAAAATCCAGAGTCTTTCGGCAAACTTTTTTGACGGAATAAACTCCGGTGAACTTATGTCTCGCGTAAAGGATGATGTTGATCATATCTGGGATGTCGGTTGTTTTATGGCAATCCTTGCAGTAGAAGTTGCATTGCGCACAATTATCGCTATGTTCTTTATGATCCGGATCAACTGGGCACTTTCTGTTATCCCGGTTATAGGAATGATAATTACAGGAATCATTGCCGTAAAAATGGAAAACAAGCTCGATGTTCTTTTTGGTGACCTGGAACAGGAAAACTCAGAGCTTAACAATACAGCTGCCGAAAACTTAGCCGGTGTGCGTACTGTAAAGGCATTTGCCCGCGAAGGCTTTGAGATTGCAAAGTTCCACAAGCATAACCAGAAGTACTATGATCTGAACATCGATTTGAGCCGTGTCTTTGTAAAGTACAACCCTAAGATTCAGGTTATTACAAGACTGCTTGCTTCGGTTACCTGTCTGCTTGGCGGCCTTATGGTAATTAAGGGGAACCCTTTTGCAGGTGGAAAGCCTTTGACAATCGGTGAGCTTATGGCTCTGCTTGGATATGTTGGTGGTCTTGTATGGCCAATTGAAATGATCGGCTGGCTTGCAAACGGTATTTCAAGAGCTAAGGCTTCGCTTAAACGAATAAATAATATTTACGAGCAGCTGCCACAGATTAAGGATGAGTCTCCACTTGCCGCAGACGCTCAGACAGAAGAAGCAATTGCTGATGCCCTCTTTACTACAGATGATATCAGCGGCGAAATTGAATTTGATCACGTTACCTACAAAATAGGTGAGCGCACAATTCTTGATGATGTTTCGTTTAAGATTGGTGCAGGTCAGACTCTTGGAATTATGGGAGCAACAGGTTCCGGTAAAACAACAATCATCAACCTTCTTAAGCGTATGTACGATGTTACAAGCGGCTGCATAAAAATTGATGGAGTTGATATCCGCGAGCTTCCGCTTTCTGTTTTGCGCAGGGCTGTTTCTTGTGTAATGCAGGACATCTTTTTGTTCAGCGACACAATTGACGGAAATATCCGCCTTGGTGAACGGGAAACTATGACAGTACCACAGGTTCGCAGTGCCCTTGAAAAATCTCATTCTGCAGAGTTTGTAGACAAGATGGAAGAAAAGGAACACACAGTAATCGGTGAACGAGGGGTCGGCCTTAGCGGTGGACAGAAGCAGCGCATTACAATTGCAAGAGCTCTGGCCCGTAAAACACCTGTGCTTGTTATGGATGATTCAACAAGTGCGCTCGATACCGAAACCGAACAGGATATCCAGAAGGTCCTTGCAGACTTAAGCGGCATGACCAAATTAATCATTGCACATCGTATCAGTGCGGTGCGCAAGGCAGATAAGATTATCGTTCTGGAAAAAGGTCACATTGCGGAAGAAGGAACTCATGAAGAGTTGCTGAAGAAGGGAGGTCTCTACAAAGAGACTTATGACTCACAGTATTAATGGAGAGTTAGAATGAACAGTTACAAAATAGATGAACAACAAGTGAAGAAGTCCACCTTTGAGACTATGCCCCGCTTGTTTAAATACCTGCTCAAATACAAGGGCCGCATTGCTTTTGTATTTGGCCTCATGGCGGTGGGAACTGCCGTTGATCTGGTTAATCCGCTTTTGAACGAGATTGCGATTGATAAATATATTCTGCTCAAGAATGTTCCGGGGCTGCTGCGCATAATTGCTGTCAGCGTAGTGATAAACGTTATTGCAGTTCTTGCAATTAAAATGCGTATGCTCATCATGGCAAAATTGAGCAACAAGGTTATTCAGGATTTGCGCCAGCAGTTGTATGAGCATATCCAGAAACTGGACCTTGCATTTTTTGACAGCCGTCCTTCGGGAAAGATTCTTGCGCGAATTATAGGCGACACAAACTCGCTTAAGGATATTATCGAAAACGCAGTTACAACGCTTATTCCGAACATGGTTACTGTTGTTTCTGTAATGGTAATTATGTTTATTAAAAACTGGAAGCTTGCACTGGCAGCTTTGTGTACTTTGCCGTTGTTGATTTTCGGGGTTTTCCTGATTTCGATCAAAGCAGAAAAGCACTGGAAAGCTAAGCGCCAGAAGTCCAGCAACCTGAACGCGTTTATAAATGAAGACTTGTCTGGTATCAAAATTATCCAGAGCTTCCGCGCCGAACAGGAAACAGACAAAACCTTCCGCGAGCTTATCTGGGCAGACCGCAAGGAATTTATGAAGGCAGTTACCTGGTGCGACGGATACTTCAGCTGGATTGATATTTGCTGGAGTGTTGGTACAATGAGTCTTTACCTTGTTGGTATAAAGTTTTTGGGAATAGACAATGTTTCAATCGGAACTTATGTTGCCTTTGGTTCTTATGTAGGAATGTTCTGGCAGCCAATTATGAACTTGAGTAACTTTTACAATCAGTTTGTAAATGCCGCAACCGGAGCAGAACGCATTTTTGAAATCATAGACACCGAGCCAAAGATTGTGAACGCCCAGGACGCTGCAGAAATGCCTCCAATAAACGGAGACGTTCAGTTCAAGGACGTTACCTTTGGCTACGACGACGAGGTTGATGTTCTTCAGAATGTAGACTTTGACGTAAAAGCCGGAGAAACAATTGCTCTTGTAGGCCCTACAGGCGCAGGAAAATCGACTATCGTAAATCTGGTCAGCCGCTTTTATGACGTAAAGAATGGCGGAGTTTTGATAGACGGCAAGGATATCCGTGACGTAACGCTCGACAGCCTGCGCACTCAGATGGGTATAATGACTCAGGATAACTATATTTTCAGCGGTACAATCCGCGAAAACATTATGTACGGAAAGCTCGATGCCACCGAAGAAGAAATGTTAGCCGCAGCCCGCGCAGTTCACGCAGATGACTTTATAAAGAATCTGGAAAAGGGCTACGATACCCCTCTCACAGCAAGAGGAGGCGAACTTTCAAACGGCCAGCGCCAGCTTGTAGCCTTTGCAAGAACAATGCTCAGCGCGCCACGAATCCTTATTCTGGACGAGGCAACCAGCAGCATCGACACAAAGACAGAGCTCCTGGTACAAGCTGGAATTGCAAGCCTGCTCAAGGGCCGCACAAGCTTTGTAATTGCCCACCGTCTTTCTACAATACAAAATGCAGACCGCATTTTTGTAATAGACAAGGGTGGTATTGTAGAGTCGGGTAGTCCTGCAGAACTTATGGCTAAAAAGGGTGCCTACTACAATTTGAGACAGGCCCAGTTTGCTTAGAAATTCTGGTGAAGTGTTACTTCACCAGAATTCAGTGTTTTTTTCTGACCATCCGGAAGTTGAATAACAAGAGAAGCATTCTGATCAATATCAAGAGCAAGCGCAGTGTAGGCCGATTTTTCATCACCAATCAAAGGATAGATTGTAAGATTTTTCCCAATAAGAAAACTGAGGCTTTTGTATTCAGCAATTACATCTTCAAGCGGCTGATCAAGAATCTTAAATACCTGACCTGCAATTTCTGCAATAACTTTTGCGCGGGAAGGGGCGGGGCTGCTTGAATTGTTGTCTTCAATTTTTGGCGCCTGTTCTATAAATCCTGCAATATGCTTTGCAGCGCTTTTTTTAATTTTATCACTTGGTTTAAGGTTCACGCCAATTCCAATAACGGCAGATTCAATCAGACCTGTTTCAAAATTCGTAATTCCTTCTGTAAGAATGCCCACTGCTTTTTTAAGCTGTCCGTCATTCTGAACATAAATATCATTAATCCATTTGATGGCCGGCTGAACCCCAAAAAGCTTTTTTATAGCTCTGCAAACAGCAACTGCTGCCGAAGCAGTAATAACAGCCGGTTGAGTAATTCCGTCTTTTGGAGTGATAATCAGTGAAAGATAAACGCCGGTTCCTGCAGGAGATTCAAAGCTTCGACCAATGCGCCCGCGTCCTGCAGTTTGACTTTCGGCTACGATGACTGCCTGATGATATTTTGAAGCATCCTGTGCCACAAGCTTTTTTGCATATGTGTTTGTAGAATCAATTGTTTCAAAGCATTCAATGTGACTGTGTACAAACTCAGGGTAAGTCTGGCCAAGCGTATATTCAAGCACCGCCTGCGAAAGAACATCAGCAGTCTGTTTATCTGCAAGCGTGTACCCCTTGTTGTTGGAGCCGTCAATTTCAAAACCTTCATCACGAATTGCCTTTATTGCCTTCCATATTGCGGCACGGGAAACATTGCAGGTTTGAGCAAGCTTTTCGCCGGAGACAGGAGAGCCTTTGTTTTCTGTAAGGATTTGAAAAACCTTTTGTTTTGTGGTCATGTTATATAAATACAATATTATAAAAGAAAAATCTATAATGCTTTATCATTGACAAAATGACAAAACCTCTTAATAATGTCATGTATGAAACCTTATATTCATAAAGTAAATTATTACGAAACAGACAAAATGGGAATTACGCATCATTCAAATTATGTGCGTTTTATGGAAGAAGCGAGAGTTGATTTTCTTGACCAGTTGGGCTGGAGCTTTGATAAGCTTGAAGCTAAAGGTGTTGTTTCTCCAGTTCTTTCGCTTGATTGTACTTTTAAAAAATCTACTAAGTTTGCAGATGTAATTGAATGCATGGTAAAAGTAGAAAAACTTTCTGCACTCAAGCTTACTCTGGCTTATGAGTTCAGCTGCGGCGGCGAAGTTGTTTTTAACGGAACAAGTACTCACTGCTTTTTGGATTTGAGCGGCAAGCCTGTTTTTACAGAAAAAGTTTATCCCGATTTTTATGCTGATTTAAAGAAGTGCCTGGAAGCATAGACTTTTGTTACAAAATCAAAGGTTGATTGTTCTCATTATAAGAAAGAAAACAGAGAGGAATAAATAATGAAAAAAACAATCCCTGTGATTTTAGCTTTGATTTGTGCGCTTATTTTATTTGCAAGCTGCAATGTTACCCCGGCAAGTTTTTATATTAAAATGGGGGACATGACTTATGGCAGGGGCGAAGATAAGGTCAATGTCGAAGTTACCTGTGATATCAGCAGTGTAAATGTTCGTGGGCTTAAATGCTGGTGGACTTTTGATGGCACAGAACCAACAAAGGATTCTCCTAATACAAATGTCAAAGATGATATTGATGATTATGACTACGCTTTTGACATGGTGATACCGTCTGATTTTTATGAAGGAAAGATAAAGCTTCTTTGCGAAATTGAATATTCAGAACGTGGAAGAAGAAAGACGGCCCAAAAGAGATCTGTAAAAGAGTTTTCGACAAAGTATCATTCTATTAGCTGGCCGGCAGGGATTCCCCCATTGTATAAAGGTAAGGGTTATCAGCAGGAGTATTATACAAAAACAATTCCTGATAGTGATATTATAACCTATGATATAAAAGAAGACGGTATTTTGAAGATTGAATTCCTTCAGGGGTCGGGATATTTTAGAGTTGATAATGAAGATATAGACGTAAATAGGAAATCATTCTCAAAAGAAGTGAAAGAAGGCCATTATGTGGATGTCAAATATTATAGTGCTGTTGTGGCCACAACTCCCGCTTCAAATGGTACAAAATCTGCCGAGTATTTGATTAGCCTGGAATAATGTGTCATTGTCGGGCTTGACCCGACAATCTATTCTCTACCAAGCATAAAAGCTTTTTTATTCATCTCGAGGAACTGTGGTTTTACAAGCTTTTCAATTGCGGTAAGCCATGCTTCTTCAGGAAAGTCCATGTAGCGGCTGAGTCGGCCCATCAAAACGATATTTACCGATTTTGCTGTTCCAGCCTGTTCTGCCAGAGTAAGACAATCAAGTGCGTCTACTTTAAGACCTGCTGTTGTCATTGTTCCAACAAGGTCTTCCGGATATTCAGCTGCCCCTGTAATTACTGGCATAGGGTCAATTTTCTGTGTGTTTACAACAATCTGGCCGCCTGCTTTGAGATATTCTGTATAGCGGGCTGCTTCGAGAAGTTCAAAAGAAACAATAAAATCAGCCTCGCCCTTGTCTACGATAGGAGAGTAAACCTTGTCGCCGTAGCGAACATAAGTTACAACAGAACCACCGCGCTGGCTCATTCCGTGAACTTCGCTTACCTTTACATCATAACCTGCATCAAGCAGAACCTGTCCCAAAGTTTTAGACGCAAGCAAAGCCCCCTGGCCGCCAACGCCGACAATCATTATATTCTTTACCATAAGTTTCTCCAAAAGAAAATGTCATTGTCGGGCTTGACCCGACAATCTATATACAGATTCCCGTGTCAAGCACGGGAATGACATTGGTTTACAATGCACCGAATTTACACATTTGTTTACACACACCACAACCAACACATAAAGTTGAATCGACCATTGCCTTGCCGTCCTTCATTGCAATTGCAGGGCAGCCGATTTTCATACACATTTTGCAGCTCTTGCATTTTGTTTCGTCAACCTTGAGCGGAGGATTATGTTTTACTTCCTTCAAAAGTGCACAAGGTCTGCGGCTTATGATAAGGCTTGGCTCTTCAACTTCAAGCTCTTCTTTTACGGCAGCTTCGCAGTCTGCAATGTTGTATGGGTCTACTACGCGGACACGGTTTATTCCCATTGCTTTTGCCAGAGCTTCAAGATCTACGCGGCCTGCAGGATCTCCGTACAGGTTCTTTCCTGTTGTAGGATTTTGCTGATGGCCTGTCATACCTGTGATTGAGTTATCAAGTACGATTACTGTTGAGTTAGACTGATTGTATGCAATTGTTGCAAGACCAGTCATACCAGAGTGCATAAAGGTTGAGTCACCGATTACGGCAACAGATTTCTTTTCGTTTTCTGAGCCGCCTGCCTTGTTCCAGCCGTGAAGGCCTGAGAACGATGCACCCATACAAAGAGTAACATCCATAGCGCTCAGTGGAGCAACGCTACCAAGTGTGTAGCATCCAATATCACCGAATACAGTAACCTTAAGCTTGTTCAAAGCATAGAACATTCCGCGGTGAGGACAGCCTGCACACATAATCGGCGGGCGTACCGGAATTGCAGTATCAAGCTTTGTGCCAGTTGGAACTTCTTTTCCAAAAGCTGCAGCAACAAGATTCTGACTGAACTCGCCGCAGATAGGGAACATATCTTTTCCGTGGATTTCAACATTAAGCCCGAGCCCACGAACAAAAGTTTCAATAACAGGATCAAGCTCTTCTACGATGATGAGCTTTTCAAGCCCTTCTGCAAATTTCTTAATCATGTCGCCCGGAAGAGGATTTACCATTCCCAGCTTTAAGATGTTTACACTGTCGCCAAGCACTTCCTTTACATATTGATAAGATGTTGAAGAGGTGATAATTCCAACTTTTGCCCCTTCGACAGGCTCAGGGACCCCAGCGGCATTATTGATGTTTATTGAAATCGGGGTCCCTGAGCTTGTCGAAGGGCCCCCACAAGATTCAATTCTATTAATTCCAGAAGCCTCACTCCACTTTTCAATATCCTTCATCCTCTGTTCAACAAACGGATGGCGGCGGATAGCATTGGCAGGAGCCATAACATATTTGCTTATATTTTTTTCATAAGGCTTGTGTTCAACTGCAGCACGTTCGCCAGGTTCTGTAATGCTCTGGCTGTGCGCAATGCGTGTACACATTTTATATAAAACAGGTGTATCAAATTTTTCACTGATTTCAAAAGCAAGCTTTGCAAACTCACGAGCTTCATCAGCATCGCTAGGCTCAAGCATAGGAATCTTAGAAGCAATTGCGTGATGGCGGCTGTCCTGTTCATTCTGCGAAGAATGCATTGCAGGGTCATCTGCAACACCAATAACAAGCCCTGCATTTACGCCGGTATAGCTCATTGTAAAAAGCGGGTCGGCAGCAACGTTCAAACCAACATGCTTCATTCCGCAAAAGGCACGGCGGCCTGCAAGACAAGCACCAAAAGCAGACTCCAGGGCAACCTTTTCATTAGGGGCCCATTCACAGTAAATCTCTTTATAGCGTGCAGCTTCTTCTGTAATTTCGGTACTAGGAGTTCCCGGATAACTGGAAACAAACTCACAGCCCCCTTCATATAAACCACGTGCAGCAGCGGCGTTTCCTAACATTAACTGTTTCATTTTCAATCCTATATAAACAAATCAATTTAATAATGCTACAATTTTACAGTGATTTTAAAGAATGGTAAAGAAGAGTATAAAGATTTTATATATAGGTTAGGGTGCTCCAGAGCCTAACGCAAAATTATATATGTTACTCAAATTCAATAAAATAGTGATATTGAGTAATAAAAAGAAATACTATTACTCAAAATATAATTTTTGTTGATTTTGCGTAATAGCTATGTTATAATTGCAGAATGGAATATATAGAACGACATGAATATCTTGAAAAACTTGCAGGTACAATAAACACAGAAGACATAAAGGTAATAACAGGAATTCGCCGTTGCGGTAAATCCAGTCTCATGGAATCATTTATTGTCTACATAAAAAAGAATATTCCACGGTCAAATATAATTCATATCAATTTTAATGACATCAGTTGTGAAAATCTTTCTGAATACCATGAACTAAATAAATATGTTCTTGAGCATTATGAGAACGAATTAGAAAATTTTTTGTTAGTTGATGAAATTCAGCTTTGTAAAGGTTTTGAGAAGGCAATAAACTCCCTTCATAATTCAAAGAAATTTCATATTTACATTACCGGTTCAAACGCTTTTCTTTTATCAAGCGATTTGGCAACTCTTTTTACAGGGCGAACCTTTGAAATTCCGGTTTTTCCATTCTCTTTTGCAGAGTATAAATCCTATTTTGGCGGAATTGATAATGAAGCCTTGCTATCTGATTATGTTAAGCATGGGGGGATGGCAGGTTCTTTTACTTATTCCACAGAACAGCAGAAATATAGGTACATAAAAGATGTATTTTCGGCTTTGATTATTCGGGATATTAAACAGAAATATAAAATAAGAAATACAGATTTGCTTGAAAAACTCAATCATTTTTTAATGGATAATATTTCAACAGAAGTTTCTACTCAAAAACTTGCAAAAACATTGGTTTCAAATCAACAGAAAGCGAATAATAAAACTATAGGCTCATATCTGAATTATCTTTGCAATGCTTTTGCCTTTTATAAGGTCCGCCGTTACGACATTCGTGGAAAAAAATATCTTGCCAGCCAGGATAAGTATTATCTTGCAGATCATTCTTTCCGTTATGCAATACTCGGTACAAAAAATATGGACTTTGGCAGAGTTTATGAAAACCTGGTTTGTATAGAATTGTTGCGAAGAGGCTACGAAGTTTACACAGGGGTTCTCTACAAAAAGGAAATTGATTTTGTAGCAATAAAACAGAGTGAAAAAATCTATATTCAGGTTAGTGATGATATTTCTTCTCCAGGAACGCTTGAACGCGAAGTAACTCCATTATTGAGCATAAAAGATGCCTATCCAAAAGTTCTAATTGCACGAACCAAACATGAAAAATATTTGTACGAAGGCATAGGTATAATAAACCTGGCTGATTTTCTTTTGAATGAAGGTTCTACTGTTTCATAACCGCAAACGGATCTTCAGTGCGGTACAACTGGCGCAGCTTAGGCTTTTCAATCTTACCAGTAGGGTTACGAGGAACCGGAGCAAAAATCAGCTTGCGTGGTCGCTTGTACTTAGGAAGTTCAAGACAGAACTCGTTAACTTCATCCTCTGTAAGTGTCATGCCTTCCTTAACTTCAATAACGGCGGCAGAAATTTCACCCAGACGCTTGTCGGCAAGGCCAATAACTGCACAGTCTTTAATCTGATCCATCTTGCGGAGGAAGTCTTCAATCTGAACAGGGTAAATATTTTCACCACCGGAAATGATAACGTCCTTTTTGCGGTCAACAAGAGTGATAAAGCCGTCGCTATCCATCTGGGCCATGTCTCCTGTGTAGAGCCAGCCTTCCTTGTCCAGAACTTCGGCAGTAGCTTCCGGGTTTTTGTAATATTCAACCATAACGCCAGGGCCTTTAACTGCAAGTTCACCAACGTCACCCTGGGCAACTTCCTTGCGGTTTTCGTCAACAATCTTGCATTGCCAGCCGTAGCCAGGGATTCCAATTGCTCCAACCTTATTAACATTTCCAACGCCAAGGTGAACACAACCAGGACCAATAGATTCAGACAAACCGTAGTTTGTATCATATTCATGTTTAGGGAAGTACTTGAGCCAGTCTGCAACAAGCTTGCGTGGAATTGGCTGGGCACCCATGTGGGTAAGACGCCACTGACTCAAATGATAATCTTCAAGCTTAATTTCTCCGCGGTCAAGGGCATCAAGAATATCCTGGGCCCAAGGAACCAGCATCCATACAATCGTACAACGCTCTTCGCTAACGGCCTTGATAACCGGTTCAGGTTTTGTACCACGGAGTAATACAGCTTTACCACCACTGATGAGCGAACCAAACCAGTGCATCTTAGCCCCTGTATGATAAAGCGGCGGAATACAAAGGAAAACGTCCTCATGAGTCTGGCCATGGTGAGCCTGTTCGCAGGCAGCAGAATGCATCAAAGCCAGATGGCGGTGAAGGATTGCCTTAGGGAAACCTGTTGTACCGCTCGAAAAATAAATAGCACCAAAGTCATTATCAGAAATAACAATATGGGGATTTTCAGAAGAAAAATTCATTACAGACATAAAGTAGCTGTCTGCAAAAGTAGGAGCCATTCCTTCGCCAACAAAAACAAGAAGGCGGTGGGCAATAATCTTGTCGGTTATAGATTCCAGACGGCCAATAAATTCCGGACCAAAGAACAAAACAGAAACATCGGCCAGGTTCAGACAGTATTCAATTTCGTCACTGGCATAGCGGAAGTTGAGCGGTACGGCAAGGGCACCGGTTTTCAAAATACCAAAATAAATTGGCAGCCATTCAAGACAGTTCATCATAAGGATACCAACCTTGTCTCCCTTCTTAACGCCACGGTCCAAAAGATAATGTGCGCAGCGGTTTGCCTTTTCATTAAAAATGCGCCAGTTAATTTCGCGGCGGTAAGGCAGGTTAGGCTCCGGCTGAGTAAGGTCATAATCCTTCCAGGTAATGCGTCGGTTTTCCTTAACCTCCGGGTTTAATTCTACAAGCGCGCAGTCAGTAGCATAAATTTCTGCGTTTCGTTCAAGATATTGTGTGATTGGCATGTTGTTTTCCTTTTGTTTAATTGCAAATAAATTTTTTAAGTATTTGTAAATTATAGTAAAAAAATAGTAAATATGGAATAGAGAGGGGGAAGGGAACATTGCAAAGTCAAGTGCAACAATAGACTTCATATGGCGACTTCAACCCTAAACATTTTCTAGGACGGTTATTTAGAAGAGAAACCACAGTTTCTAAATAGCCGTCATCCAAATTTCTAAAGTC
>JAGCDP010000006.1 GCA_017651065.1 Treponema sp. | reverse complement strand
TTAGCAAGCTCTGTTTTACCAACACCTGTTGGAACAAGGATCAAAAAGCTTCCGAGCGGCTTATTTGGATCACTAAGACCACTTCTGTTTCGGCGGATTGCATCACTTACAACCTGAACAGCCTTGTCCTGACCAACTACCCGCTTATGCAAAACGTTTTCAAGTTCCATGTATTTCTGTTTTTCACCTGTCATCATTTTGGCTACAGGAATACCTGTCCAGCTGCTTACAACCTTTGCAATATCTTCTTCTGTAACAGACTGTCGGAGGAGCACTTCTTTTTCTGCCTGTGCTGTCTGTTCAATCTGTTTTTCAAGCTCTGGAATTACCGAATATTTAATTTCTGCAGCCTTTTCCAGGTTTCCTTCGCGGGTATATTTTTCCTGGTCAAAGCGTGCCTGCTCAAGCTGTTCCTTTGCTTTGCGGCTAGCATCAATCTTGTCTTTTTCATTCTGCCACTGGAGCTTCATTGCACTTTGCTTCTGGTTCAGTTCTGCAAGTTCCTTATCAAGCTTTTCGAGTCGTTCACGGCTTGCAGGGTCATCTTCCTTAGAAAGCGACTGGCGTTCAATCTGAAGCTGTAAAATCTTTCGCTCTACCTGATCAAGTTCAACCGGCTGACTTTCAATTTCCATTTTGAGTCGGCTTGCAGCTTCATCTACAAGGTCAATTGCTTTATCCGGCAAAAAGCGTGAAGTTATATAACGGTTAGAAAGCGTAGCTGCTGCAACAAGCGATTCATCTTCAATACGAACCCCATGATGGATTTCATATTTTTCACGAAGTCCTCGCAGAATTGCAATTGTATCTTCTACAGTTGGTTCGGCACAGTATACCTGCTGGAATCGTCGTTCAAGGGCAGCATCTTTTTCTATATACTTACGGTATTCATCAAGAGTTGTGGCACCAATTGCACGAAGCTCTCCACGGGCCAAAGCAGGCTTAAGAAGGTTTGAAGCATCCATACTTCCTTCGCTGGCACCAGCCCCAACCAATGTATGAAGCTCATCTATAAACAGAATAATCTGACCTTCAGACTTCTGAACTTCTTTTATAAGTGCTTTAAGTCGCTCTTCAAATTCACCACGGAACTTTGCACCAGCAACAAGGCTTCCCAAATCAAGTGCAAGCAATCTTTTATTCTTAAGACTATCCGGAACATCACCGCTTGCAATACGACGGGCAAGGCCTTCTACAATTGCAGTCTTACCTACTCCAGGCTCTCCTATTATTACAGGATTATTTTTTGTACGGCGACAAAGCACCTGCATAACACGGCGGATTTCTTCATCACGGCCAATTACAGGGTCAATTTTATCCTGGCGTGCAGCTGTAGTTAAATCACGGCAATATTTTTCAAGTGAACGCATTGTGCTTTCGGGGTCCTGCGAATCTACTGTCTGATTTCCGCGTACTGCTTTAAGTGCATCAATTATTGCTTTGTGAGTTATTCCGCATTTACGAAGAAGGTCTCCGGCCGGGCAATCTGCATCTGACATTGCAAGCAGCAGATGTTCTGTAGAAAGATACTGGTCCTTAAGGGCATCCATTTCTTTTTCTGCATTTGCAATAATCTTTTGCATAGGCGAAGAAAAATAAACCTGGGCAGCCCCGGAAACCTTTGGATTTGATTTTATAAGTTCTTTTACACGTGTATTGAGTTCATTTGCATTTACACCAATGCGCTCAACTACAGGTACAATAAGCCCGTCCTGCTGTTCAAGCAAAGCTTCAAGCAGATGTTCGGGAGAGATTTCGGCATTATCATTTTTATTTGCGATTGAAGAAGACTCCTGCAGAGCCTCCTGAACCTTTATTGTAAAATTTTCATAATTCATAGGCATCACCTATCTATGAAAATAATAACAAAAGGTTAAAACGGCAAGTTTTTTTTCGCAGCTTTTTAAATCACACCGTCTTCTTCGTGACCAAATTCGCACACTGCATTTGTGATGTTTGCGTATTCAATCTGTTCGAGTGTATTGCGGTTTTTCTTGAAGAGTTTAATTTCGCCGGTACCAGTTGCACCCTGAACTACATTCAAAATCTTACGGGTTCCTTCAGGCAGTTCAAGAGTTCTGTTTGCAAGATCGCGGATACGGCAGTACAAATCAATATCAATAACCCAAAGTTTACTGTTTATACTTACAGACCAGTGAAGTTTATCTTCTTCCGGATCTTCTGTAGAAGGAGCCTGTGTACAATCCCAAACGCAGCTGTAAAGTCTTTTTTGATTTGCAGGGAATAAAATATCTGCACCTTCAAAGCCACCCATAAATGCAAGGCGGTCTTCAAAAGCACCCTGAATTGAAAAATATGAATCTTTAAGCACACGGCCCGAAATTATACTCTGAAGATTTGAAGAATAAATGTGGAACCAGTCATAAGGGAAAGTCTTTCCCCAATAGCGGTCCATATAGCCCTGACACTTTCTTGGTTCTACAATGTAATCTGCACCGTCAAAGCTTACAATTCCGGAAAAATCAGTTTTGATTCCATACGGGAACCAGCGTTCTGTTTTATTTTTGTAGCCTTCGCATTCATCGCGGACAACTTCATATTTCAAATTCCATGAAGCATAACCTTTGTCACAAAGATATTCAGGATGCTTCTGGAAATCATCTTCTGTAATATTTATAAAACCGCTCAACTGATCTTCGCTGAACAATTTATTATCCATTTGAATTGTAAACGGTTTACCTGCAAAACGCATGCTTTTAAGTGAATGATATGCACAGAATTGTTTTGGATCTGTACCAAGTTTACCAAAACGAACTACTACATAAGAAGGCTGAACAATATTTTCTGATTTTAATTCTGATGCAGATGTTGTTCCTGCAAGAGCGTACTGAAGGTCATCTTCTGTTATTGTGATACGAGGTTTAAATCCTAAAAGAGGTTCTGCAGGAGATAATGCAGAATTCAAAAACTCAAGTTCAAGAAAGAATTTTTGTTCGGTAGCAGAGTTTTTTTCAAAAGCGGTAAAGAAACAACGCCAGAGATTTACTCCTATTTTTTTAGAGGCTCCCGACAAGCCGTATCTACTGATTTTTATATTTTTCTTTGTTGCAGCCATTACTGTTATTCACCTTAAATAAGTTATCATTCTTATTTTCGGTACAAAATGGCCCTTATTTTAGAACTTTTAATCAAAAAGCTTGTCGATAGACTTATTGAGTTCCTTCTGTTCTTTAGGGAAATTGGCATTCAAAAACTCAAAACATTCAACTGCTGCTTTCTGTGCATGTTCATACCAGATGGCATATAATTCAGTATCGATGTCGCCACCAGGAAAAGGAGCTCCCTGAACATCAGAAACCAAGCCGCGCAACATTTTAATACATTCTTTTGTTTTTTTATCCATACGCTTCTCCAGATACATCCATTATAATGGTAAATCAAGATTTTTTCCATAGGAATCTTTAGATTTATCACAGAAAATAACCCTGTGAGACTCTTTGTCAGCCATCTGTGCAAGTCTCTGGGCCGCATTTTTAACATCCTGATCTTTTACAGAAAGCAGATTATCCACTTTTGTCTGTTTAAAGCCGTTATTTGCATAAAGGAAAGTTTCAAAAGCCTGTCTTCCACGGTCCTGAGGAGTCTGAGGTTCAATGGCAGCACCGTAACAGGTAACAATTGTCTTTTCAACATCTTCATGAGTAAAATCATTATCTGCAAGTTCTTTCAAAGTTTCTGGGAGTATTTCTGCATGCTTTTCAGGAGCAGGGTCGCGGTAAGTACTGAGCTTTAAGCAGGTTTCGCCTGAATCCGGATAAATGCCAGCCCCATAGCAGCCGCCTGTAGTTCTGAATTTTTCCCAGAAGATATGATTGTTAAGCCAGTTTGTGTAAACAAGTTCTGCAGCAGCTTCTTTTGTAAGATATGGTGAACATTTTGTAACGACTGTTGCATAACCTGTCTGAGATTCTGTTCTAAGGCTTTCTTTTGTATGCTCGCCCATTGCATTCTGAGCAGCAACTACATAAGGAAGATAATCTTCAAGCTTGTAATTGCGTGAAGGCAAAAGCTTTGTAAGACCTGCTTTCTTTGCAAAATCTTTAAGTAGCGGCAGAAGCTTATTAAGAGAATCTTCGTCGGCAGTTATGTGAATTACACCACCCGCTTTAACGCTTTCTTTGTAAATATATTCAAATTCCTTAAGGATTTTCTTTGCGTTCTTTTCCTTATATTCACTTACTGTATAAAGCTGAGTTACACCCCAAAGGATTTCTGCAAGAGCATAGCCTTCGCTCCAGGCAGCAGTACAACGCTTAAAGGCAAGTTCTCTTCCGTTATTTATAAGGCTTGCTTTTCTGCCTGCCCGCTGCTCCTGAATCAAAACCTTAAGGCGTGCAGCATCCTTAAAATCCATCTTTGTAATTATGCGGGCCAGAAGGTCAAGTGATTCTTCTGCTTTATCTGTAAGAGCCTTGCAGCAAACTCCAAGCCATTTGCGTCCGCAGAAATTATACTGCTCAAACTTTTGTGCAAGCTCTTTACACTGAGGAACATCATAAACAGAACCTGTAAGGATTCTTCCCCAAACGTCACCCATTATACAGGCAGATTCTGCAATACATTTATCCCATTTTTTTCCTTCCCAACCTATGTTTGTAATTACATTCGAAAGGAACGGTATGTGTTTAAAATATTCAGGAGAAAGTCTGTCAAACGGGAACATAACATCTATATAAAACAGTCCGTTTGTTTCTTCACGACTAACAAAAAGCGGAATATCTGAACCGTCGGCGCCTGTTACAGTCTGTAATTCAACCTTTGGTTCTTCTACAGTTTTTTCAAGTTCTTCTACCTTTGTATGAGGAATGCAAGCTAGTTCTTCGGGAGTTTCTACATGTACCTGGTACTCGTGCAGACGGTCAAGATCCTTTTTAAGGGCTTCCTTGTCTGCAGCTTTATCAAGCTGTTCAACAAGTGCTGCTTCTGCTTTTGCGCGGTCTTCAAGATATGCTTTAGAAGGACGTACAATAATGCGGCATTCAACCGGCGGATCTATAAAGTATTTCTTTATAAGCTTTTGAACAAGCTGATGATCTTTCTTTAATTCCTTCTTGAGTTCTTCAAACTTTGTAATTGGACAAAGCTGGCTTGTACAGGAATCTCCCCATACCCAGCCTTTAAGAGCCTTTTCCATTATGTTCAAGGAATATGGTCCCCACCAGCGGTTTTCTTCGCGAAGATTAAAATCAATTCCCATTACAGCAGAATCTATATCATCCTGTGAAACACCGTTTTTATAAAGCTTTGCAATTTCTTTTTCAAACAGTGCAAAAACCTTTTTTTCGTTTCCTTCTTTTACACCACCAATTCCATTTACCCAGAATTCTTCTTTGAACTGGCCGAAGTTTCCTGTATAAGGCATATCGCCAAGTCCTGAATCCTTGATTGCCTTGAGCAAAGGTGAACTGTCGTTTCCGCAAAGTACTTCACCAATGAAATATTTTTCGATATTTGGTTCACCTGTGTATTTTGCAATGAGTGCCATGTTTCCTGTAGCACCCTGATCAGGAGCTGTTGTTTCAAGGAAGATAGATTTATCAAGCTTTTTAAGCTGAAGCAGTTCCTTTACCTGTGGCTTTACATAAGGAAGCGGCTGACTTGCATAAGGAAGGTCGCTTGTACAGTTGAATTTTTCTTCAAGACGACGCATGTATTTTTCGTCCATAAAATCAAGCTGATCTTGTGTAGAAATATCGCCATAAAGGAAAAGACAGCAGTTATCTGGACTGTAGAAAGTTTTATGAAAGTCAAGAAACTGCTCGTAAGTAAGAGACGGAATTACAGCAGGATCTCCGCCGGAAGAAAAAGCCGGGTATGAATCAGGGAACATTGCAGCAAGCATTTCGTTATTTGCAATCTGATAGAAGGTTGTAAAGTTAGCCTTCATTTCGTTGTAAACAACACCCTGAATGCTTGTTTTTCCTTCTGCATCCATTTCGAGTCTATGGCCTTCCTGAATAAAAGTGTCGTGTGTGAGCTTTGGGAAGAAAACACAGTCTGCATAAACATCGAACATATTGAAATAATCGCTGCGGACAAGTGATGCTGCAGGATAAACAGTTTTGTCCGGGTAAGTCATTGCATTTAAGAAAGTAGAAATACTCTGTCCGGCAAGTGTATTAAATGGTTCCTTAAGCGGGAACTTTTCTGAAGCACACAAGGTTGAATGTTCTATAATGTGTGCAGTTCCCTTTGAATCTTTTGCAGCAGTTCTGAATGCAAATGCAAAAAGATTTTCGTGATCATTTTTTATAAGGTGAAAAACTTCAAGTCCGGTGCGCTTGTGACGTAAATAAACTGACTTACATTTGTAGTCAGGTACATCTTCTATTTTTAAAAGGATAAAGCCCTTGTATTCTTTTCCAAGGTTGGCTGGGTTTAGAAAGTCAAATTTTTCCATTGTAGTTTTCCTTAAACAAAAATTTCGTCGTTACGGCCTTTGATTATAAGTTTGCCTTCTTCATAGGCACGGCGCAGAATGCCAACAAAATAGGCCGTTATTCTTTCGCATTCAGAACGCTTCATAGGTTTAAGCAGGTCTTCCTGTTCAAGAACTTCGGTTCGTCTGCCATGAGAAATGTTATCAAGAATCTTGTTACGGAAATCATCAGGTTTGGCTGCAATAAGATGTGCAACCTCTTCATCAGAAAATTCGCGTAATGTTTCCTGAATAAATTTATCATCTGCAGCAATAACATCTTCCTGCGTAAACAGCCTCTTTTTAAGGTCCTGACCAAGATCAGGGTCTTCTGCAGAAAGTGATTTTAAGATATCTGCCTCTGCACCGGAATCCATTTTCTTAAGAATCTGTGCAAGGGCATTTCGGCCATCTATGTTTTCTGTTTTTTCAGTTGTAATTGTGCGGGATTTTTCTTTCATTGCCTTGTCTACCCGCTTAAGGATTTCTGGAGAAACAGCTTCCATTTTTGCAAGCCGCAGTACTACTTCTTTTTTGTCATCATCGTTCATGCTGTTAATAACTGCGGCAGCCTGTTTAGGAGGAAGATAACTTAAGACAAGTGATTTTACACCAACATTTTCGTCTTTAAGCAAAAGCTGGATTTTTTCGGTTTCTTCACCTTCAAGATATTCAAACGGCTTTGGCTGCGGCTCTATCATTGACTTTTGCAGCATCTGTTCTGCGCGTTCTTTGCCATAAGCCTTTGTAAGCATTTCCCTGGCAGTTTCTACACCACCAGATTTTTTAGCATCTTCAAGCAGAGTCTGGAATTCTTCAAGAATCTGAGTTGCTTCTTCCTTGCTTACAGAACGGATTGAAGCAAGCTCCGGAATGATTTTTTCTATCTGTTTATCTGAAAGATGCGGAAGAATTTTTGCAGCTTCGTCTTCGCCAATTAAAAGAAAAAATTTTGCAACACGACGATAGACAGACTCTTTACCTTCTTCTTCCGGCTCCTGAACCGGGACTTTTAAAAGCCCCTGCTCCTTCAAAACCTCTGCAGCAGCTGCGGCCCCAAATTTTTTAAAGCCTTCGCCAATAGGTTTGTCCTGTGCCTGTGCCTTTATTTCTTCACCATCTTTTTTTGCATTTGTATATGCATTGTTTCTTAAATCATTCAGGTTCATGATGATATTATATCATAAATTAGGTATATTTTCCATGTATTACTAAAGCATATAACTATGTCATTGCGAGCCCGTAGGGCGTGGCAATCCAGTCTATTGTAGTTCTCGACTCTTATGACATGCAAAATATAATATCTGATTTTCTTTTGATATATCTTTCACTAGTTTAAGTGCCTTAGGTACTTTATCATCATCAAGATTGACGAATGGATCATCAAGAATAATAGGTGGTTTTACATCCTTAAATAAAGCATCAACCAATGCCATTCTTGAACAGAAATTTACCATATCTTTATAACCATCACTTAAATATATACTTTCATGAGTTTTTCCACTTTCATCAATCGAAACTTCCAGATCAGTATTAATCATTAAGTTTAATTTTCCACCTAACATATCTATATACTTATTAAATCCGTTTTTCATTGGATCACTATAATTTGCATCAAGTTTTTCTTTAGCTTGTTTTAGCAATTCTGCTGTTTTTAATAGAAGCCCATTTTCTTCAGTTGCCTGTTTTATTTTTTCCTGCAAGCTATCAATCTCAGTTTCAACATCCTCTTTCTTATCTGTATCCGTTAAATTATCATCAATAATTTTTTGATAATCAGAAATTGTTTTATTCTTTTCAGTTATAATATCTGTAATTTCAGCAGATTCCTTTTGTAACTCATCTACTGTCTTTTCGGGTTTTTCTAATTCTGCAAATGAAGCAATATCATTGTTTGGATCTTCCTCAAACTTCTTTACCGCTTGTTTAGAATCTTCAATCTGTTTATCAATGTTATTGATTTCTGTTATTGCATTATGAATCTGAAGAACTTGTTCTTTGAAATTTAAAGTTTTATCAGTTTTATACTGATTTAATATTTTTGAGAGTTTTTCTTTTTCTTCAGCCTGCGCCTTTCCGTTATCTGAATCAGCATTAATTTTATTCTCTAACGAATTTAATCTTTGTAATTTATCATTTAATGTTTGAATTTCATTTGTTATAGAAGAAATATCTTCTGTTTTACAATAACGTTTGGCAAACATCCTAATTTCTGATTCATACTCAGACGGAGTCTTGTCTTGTTGGGAAATCCAAGTAGAATAATCATCTTTCTTTTTATTCAAACGAACAAAATTATTGTACTCTGTTTTTATATTAGACAAAGCAATTAACTCAGAATCATAGTTTGAATAATATTTGGAAATAAATAGTTTTATTTCATTTTCTTTATTATCAATATAATTTTGTAAAGATACTATTTGATCTTTCAATTCCTGTAAGTCGCTCTGAATAGAAGATGTATCATTATCACAAGTTTTAAAAATGAAACCTAAAGCAAAGGACAAAACTGCCAGGGCTATAGTTATTATTCCAATAATTCGGTTAAACAAGAATAAACAAGCCGCTCCACCAATAATTAGAATTAATGAAATAATGAAACAAATAATTCTCTTTGTATTTTTTGGTTTAATAGCTTTTGCAAGAGTTAATTCGTTATTTTTTGTTGTAAGATCGTTTTGTAATCCACTAAGCTCTTTCTGTTTACTCTGTATATTTCCAACCTCGTTTATTTTTTCTGTTATCAAGTTCTCAGTTATTTCTGCACCGTTATATTTATTCTTTAAAGAATTCAACTCCATTTCTTCATCCGGTGTAAGCTTGAGAGAATTCTCATTTTGTTTAAAATTTTTATATTCTGTATCCAACTTAAGACAATTGTTTATTTGTTCAGATGTAGGAATATCACCAGCAAAATAAGCGCGCAATGATTCATAATTATCGATTTCACTTTGAGTAGCAGACTGATTTTCAATATTAGATTCAATTGTCGTTAATCGGCTTGAAATACTGTCAATATTTCTTACCGTCTCACTTGACGGGATATCTCCATTAAAGAAATCTAATAAATGATTTTTTGCCGATTCATATTTTGTTACATCTGCCTTAAGTTGTTCATAACGCATTTTATTTTCATATTTTGCAGTTTTCGATAGCTCTTGTGTTATCAAATCAGCTTTTTCTTTTTGTTCGTTGATAAGTGAATTTATGCAATCAATTTTTTCCGAATATTCTGAATTCTGGTTAATTTTGGCATTTATTTCATCAATATATTCACGATCTGAGTCAATTTTATTTTGAAGAAAAGATATCCTATCATTCTTTCCGCGTTTAGCTTTAATTTCAGTAGCTTTATCTTCCAACACATTTATTGCATCATCAAAATTTGAAATATCTCCAGCTTCTATGAGATTATTTAATTTCGCTGAAATATCTGTAGAGCCAGCAGGACTTTCTGCTAATGAAACATGAACGCTTCTGCCATAAGTTTCTCTATTTATTCCAAATAATTCTGTTCCTAAATCAGACGAGAAGTCACTTGATTGTTTGTTTGTTTTTAAATCTATTAATTCAAATGTATCTTCATTTTTCTTTAAACTAAAAGTTCTTTTTATCTGATATTTTTTATCTTTGTAAGCAATATTTAAGCTTCCACCATACACACCACCCTGCCATGGTAAATACTTCAGTTTTTCATTTTTATCAACATCTTTTGAAGTAGTATACTCCATGCCATAAAGCATTGATTTTATAAAAATAGATAAAGTTGTTTTACCCCATCCGTTTTCATACTGGAATGAATTAATACCTTTTTTAAAATCAAAAACCTGATTATGTAATTTACCAAAATTTATAATATGTGCGCTTAATAATTCCATAATTAATTTAATCTCCCTGCCAATGCTTTTATACCTGTCATTATAATCTTCGATTTTTCCTCGTCAGAAAGATCTTGCTGCTCTTTTACTAAACGAATAAACTCACCTTTTAAAGAAACATCATTTTCATATTTAGCATAATCAATTTTTGTTTCTGTCTTATCTTTTACTCTTAATAAATAATAACCAGCTGAAAGCGCCGATTGATATGACTCTGTTTCAACTTCAGTTTCTTCTGAAATTTCACCACAAAGCACGATCTCTATAATATCTGATGATGGACAATCCGTAATTTTTTCCGAAATTGCATTCATTATTTCATCATAAGTTATCAGTCCACTGATATTAACATTTATTTCATGTATTGTTCGTTTTGCGACAGAAACAAATTCTGTCTGGATTTTATTATCTGTAATATCCAAGACAACAAAACCTTTCTTGCCACATTCATCAAATCCACGACCTTCCAAGCATCCTGAATAACACCAGGAACATCTTTGATCTAATTTTTCCTTTTTAAAATCATGAATATGACCAAGTGCAATATAATCAATGTTTTTATTAGCAAATTTTGGAAGAGATATTACAGGAGCACCATCTTTTGCTCTGTATTCTGCTATTTGACCATGCATAACAAGAATATTTACATGAGTAGAATCGAGTGCTAATTCATTATAAGTACTTACCGGTATAGAATTACCAAATTCTCTACCATAAATATCAATGTTTTCATAACTATATTTATCCCATTTATTCTTTGTAAATCTTTTTAAATTTGGAACATCATTATCTGCAAGAAAACAAACATCTTCATCATGATTTCCACGCAAATATAAAAAATCAATTTCAGGATTTTGAAGTATTATATATCCTATACGTTGTTTAATTTTCTTTTGTTGTGTTTCTTTTGAGTCAAATAAATCACCAGCTATGATAATAGCTCTTACAGAATTCTTTTTGGCGTATTCAACCATTCTGGAAAAAGAATCAACAATCTCATTCCTTCGTTCTTCTGTCTGCTCTTTTGAATAATGAGTACCCATCTTTGAATCAGCATGAATATCGGCACAATGGATTATTTTCAATTTTTTGACTCCGAAAAATTTTGTCTTCTGAAATACCTATTAAGAAATAGTAGAAATATTATATCATTCTTTCTAGGAGTTATAAAGTTTTTTCAGACATTGCGAGTGTAAAAGCCTGGATTGCCACGTCCTGCGGACTCGCAATGACGTTGCACCTTACACACCATTAACCAGATGCGCATAGTTTCCTTCAAGCGCCATGAGTTCCTTGTGGTTGCCTCGTTCTACGATTTCACCATGGTCGACAAAGAAAATAATGTCGGAATTGCGGATTGTCGAAAGACGGTGTGCAATGATAAAGCTTGTGCGACCCTTTAAGAGTTCGTCCAGGCCCTTCTGCAATGCCTTTTCGGTCTGAGTATCTACAGAGCTTGTTGCCTCGTCCAGAATCAAAATGCGAGGATCCGAAAGCAAAACTCTTGCAAAAGAAATCAGCTGCTTCTGCCCCTGAGAAAGGCCTCCACCGTTGGCAGTAACCTTTGTGTTATAACCATCCGGGAATGCTGCAATAAATTCGTGTGCCTGAACAGTCTTTGCTGCGGCAATACATTCTTCGTCTGTGGCGTCAAGGCGGCCGTAGCGGATATTTTCCATAATAGTGCCGCTGAACAGGAAGGAATCCTGGAGCATTACGCCAACCTGCTTACGGATACTCTTAATCTGAAGGCTTTGAATATCAAGACCGTCAATCAAAATCTTTCCGTCATCAGGGTTATAAAAGCGTGTGAGAAGGTTTACTATTGTAGTTTTACCGGCTCCTGTAGGGCCAACAATTGCAACACTTGTACCAGGTGTAATTGTAAAGTTTACATCCTTAAGAATAGGATTACCCGGCTCGTAGCTGAAGTTTACATGATCAAAAGTAACGTGTCCGCGGATTGGAGGAAGCTCTACTGCACCGTCTCTGTCTGTAATGTCTTCAGGTTCGTCGAGCAGTTCAAAAATGCGTTCTACATAAGCGCCTGTTGTTACCATTGAGTTATAAAAGTTTCCAAGGTTTTGAATAGGCATCCAGAAGCGCCATATGTATCCGGTAAAAGCAACAAGAGTTCCTACAGTAACAGTGCCGCCCATTCCGTCTCCAAGCCATGCAATACCTGCCATGTAAACAAGCGCAACACCCAAAGTAGAAAGATTATCTACAACAGGCCAGATTATATTGTTCATGTTTACAGCGCGGATCCAGACCTTTTTACATTTGTCACAAAGCTCGTTGAAGATTCCCTGATTTACTCGTTCACGTGCAAAGCTCTGGGTAATTTTCATTCCGTTGAGCGATTCCGAAAGATATGCAGTCAAATTAGAACGTTTATAGCTTTCCTGCTTCCATGCCTCGTGCTGCTTTTTCTTCATAGAAACAAGAACAAGCAGAAGCACAGGGAGTACTGCCATACAAACAAGAGTCAAACGAACATCAATTGCAAGCATAAAGCACACAATTACAACAAGAGTAAACAAATCACTAATAAGCTGAATAATTCCGTTGCTCAAAAGATCAGAAAGTGAGTTTACATAGTTTACAACACGAATCAAAATCTTTCCGTGTGGACGACTGTCAAAATATGTAAATGGCAGTGCCTGAAGCTTTGTAAAAACTTCTTTACGGATTGTAACAATTATCTTTTGTGCAACTCGTGTCATAAGGCGGAGTTTTGCTGCAAGAAGAATTCTGGCAAAAAGTGTTGTAACAACAATAAACACAGAAATCTTAATGAGCATATTATAATTAGCCGCAGGAATAGCCTGGTCAATTGCAGTACGGATAAGATACGGACTCAAAAGCGAAATGCCCGATGCAACAAGCATGATAAAACAGGCAAGTACCATCCACCAGGTATATGGCTTTATCCAGCGCATCATTCGCGGAATTATTTTAAGATTGAGTTTCTGTTCTATTTCTTCATCTGTATCAAATTTATTCCTTGCCATAATTCTGCTCCAGATAAACATCTTTGTAATAGCCCGGCTTTGCAAGAAGCTCTTCGTTAGTGCCCATTTCTGAAATCTCGCCGTTCTGAATTACAAGAACTAAATCGCAGTTCTCAAAGGAAGAAATACGATGACTTATAATAAAGGTTGTATGACCCTGACTCTGCTCTTTGATTGACTGTCTGATTTTCTGTTCAGTTTCAATATCAACAGCAGAAGTTGTATCATCAAGAATCATGATTTTTGGATTTGCAAGGAAAAGTCGCGCAAGTGCAATTCGCTGCTTCTGACCACCGCTAAGGCCTACCCCGCGTTCACCAACAATTGTGTCATAGCCTTCGGTAAGGTCGCCAATAAATTCCTTTACGCGTGCAAGTTCTGCAGCATGCTCTACTTCTTCAAAGGTTGCATCCTGATTACCAAAAGCAATATTGCCTTCTACAGTATCGCTGAACAGGAAAGCCTCCTGCATAGTAATACCAATGTTTTTACGAAGAATCTCCGGAACATAATCACGCACATCTTTTCCATCAATCAAAATTGCACCGTCCGAAACATCATAATAACGGCACATAAGATTTGCGATTGTAGATTTACCGCTACCTGTAGGTCCAAGAATACCAACAGTCATACCAGGTTCAATAGTAAAGCTCATGTTTTTGATTACAGGAACTTGATTATATGCAAAAGAAACATTCTTAAACTCAACACGGCCCTGACACTTAAAATCATCAGAAAGCTTGCTTGCAGGCCCAAGACTGCTTACAGCATTTGCTTCTTCAATTGTCTCATAACCTTTTTTTACAGAAGGTTTTGTTTTCCAAAGCTCATAAAGTCTGTCGCCCGAAGCACCAAAGTTCTGAATATTATCAACGAGCATACCAAACATGTTTATTGGCTGAGTAAAGGCCCACATTAAACCATTAAAAGTAACAAGCTCACCAATAGTCATTTCACCTCTGATTACAAGGTAGCCGCCAAATAAAATCAGAACTACAGGCAAAAGTCCGCAAAGTGTATCAATCCACGGAGTATATTTTACGCGGACATCGGCATTGTTTACGGCAGCTTTACGGTATCCGTCGTTATCGTTATCAAACTTACCTATTTCATAAGATTCGCGTACAAATGCCTTTACAACGCGGTTTCCTTCTATATTTTCGCCAACGCGTGTATTCAAAACTGCAAACTGATCGCGTACCTTCATATGAGCAGGCCTGATCTGACCTTTAAACTTCTGAACGAGTACAAGTACAAAAGGAGCAATTCCAAGGAATGCAAGCATGAGTTTCCAGTTTATCATTCCAAGAGTGACTATTGAAAAAGTATAGACAAGTGAATTTTCAAGACTCTGGTACAAAACCCAGGCAACAAAGTGACGAACTTTATCCAAGTCAGAGGTAAGCAGTGTCAAAACGTTTCCGGCTGGAGCTTTGTCATACCAGGCAAAATCAAGAGTCTGAATATGAGCATACAAATCTTCGCGCATACGGCGGATTACATTCTGTGAAACATGCTCAAAAATCAGCTGATAAGAATAACGCAGGATAGCCTTAAAAAGAGTTGCTCCCACCATAAGAAGGATGAGTTTTACAAGAAGATTAAAATCATGCTCGGGGGAATTAATTACCTTGTCAACAATTGTTCCAGAAATAAGCGGATTTACTACAGCAAAACCAGCTACAATTACGCTCAAGGTAAGTCCAAAAATCATGAGAAACTTGTATTTACCAATATAACTCCAGATCCATTTTAACATGATTATACTCTAGCATAACAATTAATTTCGTGATATAAACAAAGTAGATGAATAATTGTACAAATCTCTATTATTCGGAGCGGGCATTATGGATGAATTATTTGAATACAGTGACAGTTTAAATGCACCTTTCCAGACCTTTAAAGGCGACTGGAGGGTTGTAAAGCCTCATTGGCACTATTTTACCGAAATGGTTTATCTTGTAAAAGGGGTTCTTTATACAGAAGTTGATAATCACCAGTATACACTCAACCCCGGCGACATGATAATTTATCATCCAAAACAGATTCACTCGTTTCTGGATATTCCTTCAAAAAATGCAAACAACCCGGAAGAAGAACTTTTATTTTACGGCATTAAATTTGACGACATGATTCTTTCAAATACAACACCGGGTTCTCCAAAGCTTCCAAAGCTTCTTGCAAATATCACAAAGGATGACACTCCCTATAATCTGATTACAGCAGAAGAACTCAAATATAATCCTGTAAAGCTGTTCTTTGAAAACTGCATCTGGGAAACAAACAACAAACAGTTTGGCTATGATATTAAAGTTGCTTCAATGATAAGTTTGATTATTACAGAACTTATGAGAATCTGGCTGCGACGTGGACTTAAGCTTTCTGCAAAAACAACATTCGACCAGTTTTCTTCTAAGGATTTTTCTGTGCTCGAATACATTGACCAGCATTCTGCCGAAAACATCAGCATAGAAGAACTTGCAAACCGATGCGGCATGTGCTATTCAAATTTTGCAAAACAGTTTAAAGCTCAGTTCGGAAAAACATGTAAGGAATATATTGAATTTGTACGAATCTGTAAGGCAGACACTCTGCTGCTTTACACAGACAAAACTCTTGATTACATAAGTCAGGAAACAGGCTTTACAGATGCAAGTCATTTTATACGCACCTATAAAAAAATAAGGGGCATTACGCCGAAACAACGACGCAATGCCCAAATTTGAGTTTTTCGATTATGAATCTATTTATTTAGCCTGTTTGCTATAGATTTCATTTACTTTGCTTACAACCTTTTCGATGTTCTTATTCTTACAATCTGCTACATAAGCATCCCAGTCTTTGTTGATATCCTTGTTTCCGAGGATGAAGTTCAAAGTCCAGGTGTTGATTGTATCGATAAGTGGAGTAGCCCAGAGGTTGAGCTGTTCGCGTTCATCTTCACTTGGTTTAGCAGCAGGATCTACTTCTGGAGTTACCTTGTAAGCAGAGAAGCGGGCATAAAGGTCCTTTCTGTCTGCAGCAAAGTTATCTGTAAGTTCTGCTGTAGAGTGTCCGTACCAGAAGTTACCACCAGCATATCCCCACTTGAGACGGATATCAACATCATCATCAGAACCACCAATACCAAGACCGCCACACTTGTAACCAGGAAGAAGTTTCTTAACTCTTTCACCGTCTACTGTAGCCCACTGCCAAGTCTTGCCTTCTGGACCCCACTTGTAGAGTGAGTAAGCTTCGCTTGAGTAGAAGAGCCAGTCAACAAAGCGAACCATCTTAATGAAGCCGGCTTCACCAAGTTCATCCAAAGCCTTCTTAGAAAGCATTACACCGTTTTCAAGACGTCCACCGTCAGAAAGCTTGTTTGTTGAACCAGCAGGGTAAACTGTAATATATACTTCTGCATCCGGAACAATCTTCTTAAGACTGTCTGTATCGCTCTGCATCTGTGAAAGGTTTGTAGATTTGATAACTGTCTGTCCGTTGAAGAACTTGTTGTTAGCAACATCATCAGCCTGTGTAAAGGTTTCTGGATCAAGGATTCCTTCTTTTACATAGCGGTTAGCAACAGAAATGAACTTCTTGAAGTCATCACTGATAGAAGAAGAATAGAATTCCTTCTTTTTTGGATCCCACTTAATACCACCGTTTGAACCATCAATAGCCCATCCAGAAAGTACATTGTAAGATGTTCCCATTAATTTAAGAAGGTTACCACCGTTTCCTTTTCCAGATTCGCTACCACACCAGAGGTCAGACCAGATGTAGTCAGAAGCTTTGATCATTCCCTGTGAAACCATATATTTCTTTACTTCGATAAGAACGTCAAGGAGAGATTCCCATGTCCATGTCTTTTCGAGTTCACGAACATCGTATCCGGCAGCCTTGAAAATATCATCACGAACCATAAGAGTATAGTTTGGAGCTACAGCCTGATGAAGTCCTGGGAGGCGATAGAATTTTCCATCAACCTGGCGGATTGTATCGAGGTCTGACTGCAAATTATACTTATTTACAAATGCAGTAAAGTTAGGCATATACTGTGTGTAATCAGAAACAGCTACTACACCACCACCAGCTACATACTGTCCTTCTTCATATACTTTAGGAATGATATATGCAGCAGAACCAGAGTTAATAGCAAGGTTAATCTTCTGGTTGTAGTCGCCGCTATCATAAGAAGTAATATCAAGATGTACATTTGTAAGATTTTCAATATCCTTAAAAATACCTTCTGTTAACCAGGTATCCTGCATTGCATACCATGATGCATCGCTAAAGAACATTGGATAAGTTACAGGCTCATCAGAGTGAAATGTTACTTCTTCTCCAAAAGTATAGCCTACAGCAGCATCAGCGCTAACAGCAGCTTTCTTCTTAGAACCAGAACATCCTGTGAACAAAGAAAGTGCACAAGCAATTACTAATGCCATAGAAACAATTTTTTTCATAGTTTTCCTCCTTTTTTGACCTATGAACAACTTTTTATTCTTTTACTCCACCAAGCATCATGCCCTGAACGTAGTACTTTTGTACAAACGGATAGACAAGAATAATCGGTAAAGCCATTAAGACCATAGAACAAGACCTGATATTTGCTGCAATCTGCATTTTTTCGGCAGAAACTTCGCCCGGATCTGCAGATGTTGTAGCTCCAGAAATAATAGTACGCAGATAATAAGCAACAGGCCACATATCTTTTTTATCAAGATACAAGAATGAATTGAACCAGTTATTCCAGTAACCAACCGCATTAAACAAGATCATAGTAGCAATAATCGGCATGGAAAGCGGGAATACAACCTTTATAAAAATTCCTATCGGACTAAGACCATCAATTTCGGCAGCCTCCTCCAGATCCTTAGGAATTCCCTGGAAGAAGGAACGCATAAGGATGATGTAGTAAGTGCTCAAAAGCGAAGGCATAATAAAGCCGCGGATTGTATTTACAAGATTAAGCTTTCTCATAAGAACATAAGTTGGAATGAGTCCGCCGCCAAAATACATTGTAAAAATAATAAACTTCATTAAGAACTTAGAACCCTTGATTTCTGGTTTAGACAGAGGATAAGCCATACAGCAGCTCAATACCAGAGAAGAAATGGTTCCGATAATTACATAAATAAGAGTATTTTTATAACTACGCAAAAAGTCGCCTTTTTCAAGAACTGACTTATAGGTAGTAATATTAAAATCTACAGGGAAGAGGGAAACCTTTCCCATAATGATTGCCTGTTCCGAAGAAAAGGATTGAGCAACAAGGTAAAGGAATGGATACAGTGTTGCTATACAAACAAGAATCATAATAGCAGTGTTGAAAACCTTAAAAATCAGATATCCTGTTGTTTCTTTTATTGTTCTACCAGCCATACTTTTCTCCTTACCACAAACCTGAACCGGTTACTTTTTTAGAGACTCTGTTTGCAACCGTTAGAAGGATTAAATTAAGAAGGCCTTCGAACAAACTTACTGCCGTAGCATAAGAGTAGTTGCCGGAATAAAGACCCAGACGATATACATAAGTAGAAATGATATCAGCAGTCTCGTAGGTCATAGGATTATACAAGAGGAAGACCTTTTCAAATGATCCGCCAGAACCTACAAGACCACCAATATCTAAAATAAGGAGCGTCGCAATTGTCGGTAAGATACATGGTATTGTAACATGCCATACTCTTTGAAAATGATTAGCCCCGTCTACTTCAGCTGCTTCATAGAGGGATGGATTTATATTTGAAATTGCGGCCAGATAAAGAATTGTACCCCAGCCAAGACTCTGCCATACACCTGAAATAACAAAGATTGAAGGGAAGTAATTTGCCTGAGCTATAAAGGTAATTGGATCATAGCCTAAATGCTTTATAAAAGCATTGATTGGTCCATTTGTCGAAAGCAGTTCTCGAATCATACCTGTAACAATTACAATGGAAATAAAGTGTGGAAGATATGAAACTGTCTGAACAAACTTTTTCCAATGAAGGTTTCTGATTTCATTCAAGAGCAGGGCAAAAATCAAAGTAAGAGGAAAGCGTACAAGAAGATAGAAAATATTTAAGGCAAGAGTATTTCTAAAGGCACGCCAGAAAGAGGTATCGGCAATAAACTGTTTAAAGTATTTAAAGCCGCTCCATTCATCTCCAAAAATACTGTGACCTGCCCTATAACGCCTGAAGGCAATAATATTACCAGCCATAGGCACATAACGGATTACAATATAATAAATTACCGGAATCAGCAGCAGCAGATAATACTGCCAATATTTACGCATATAACGATTAAAGGCTGCTTTTTTTAACGTCAGAGTAGTAACATTTGTTTCATTCGAATCATTTTTTTCGAATTTTTTTAATTTTTTATTTGACAATTTTATCACCTTTGTACATACTAGTATATAAGCTTGCTAGTTCACTAGTATACTAGTTCATTGTTCTATAATTATCATAAAGCAAGATTTGTAAAAGTCAAGAGAAAAAATACTTTTTTGAGGATTTTTTATGAAAAATATTGAAAAACTACCTAAAGAATCAAACAGAGACTATGCCTTCCGTGTAATACGAGATAATATCATTAGTCTTGAACTCAAACCCGGTACCATGATCAGCGAACAGGATCTGGCATACGAGCTTGATCTATCAAGAACACCTGTTCACGAAGCACTTCAAGAGCTTTCTAAAACAAAGATTGTAGAAATTTTTCCTCAAAAAGGAAGTCTTGTAAGCCTTATTAATCTTGAGCTTGTAAATGAAGCTGTTTTTGTACGTGCAACACTTGAATCTGCAATTACAGAAGAGGCCTGCAAAATTGCAAATGATGAAGATATTAAGTATCTTACAGAAAATGTTGAATTACAGGAATTTTTGCTTAAACAAAATAACATTGATAAATTTATGGAAATGGATAACCTGTTTCACCAGAAGATGTATGAAATTACAAATAAGATGCAGTGTTACTACATGGTAAAATCAATGAACATACATCATGACCGTTTCCGCGCACTTAGAGTTCATGGAGCAGACCGCACCCCTATTCTTAAAATTCATAAGCAGATTCTTCAGGCAATACAGGATAAAGATGCAGAAGCAGCACGTGAGCTTACAGCAGAGCATATAAACAGAACAAGACTCGACGCCGCAGAAATCCAGAAAAAGTATCCGCAATATTTTGCATAATATATCTATACTTTTTGTTCTTCAACCTGTTGACACAACCCACTTTTTTCTATAATATAAATTACATCACGCGGGCGTAGCGAAGCTGGTTATCGCGCTGGCCTGTCACGCCGGAGATCGCGGGTTCGAGCCCCGCCGCTCGCGCTAAAGCTTCCCGTTTGGGAAGCTTTTTTTATTACGGGTATTAGCGCAGCTGGTAGCGCAATGCTCAAGAAGGTAAATCCTAAACAAACCGCTGCCGCGCTTTGTTTTTAACGGATTTGCTATCAGAAAGTTCGGGACGCAGGGTCGCTTCCAGCGACCTCAACGAACTTCTTTTAAAAATTTTACGGGTATTAGCGCAGCTGGTAGCGCGCGACGTTCGGGACGTTGAGGTCGCTGGTTCGAATCCAGTATACCCGATAAAGACAATCCTACATAATCCAGAAAGTTTCGTTTAACTTTTTTTTTGCTTGCTCATTAATTTATTTACTGTACAATAGACTTATGAACGAAAATAAACCATTACCACCATGGGCTCATCTCATTCCAAAAGATGCTTTTATTTCTTATGCACCAACTTATAAAGTCGGAGAATATTTTAATCGTTTTAAAAAAGATTCATTCAGTCCCACAGATTCAGAGCCCTTTACTTTTTATTATTATGATCCTACAACACATGGCTATCCCAAAGATAAAACTTATCCCCTCATAACTTTTTTACATGGAACCTCAAATGCCCTCGAAGGTGATGTCTGCATTAATTATGCCGGCGGGGAATTTTATGCAAAAGATGAATACCAAAAAATATTGGGAGGTGCCTATCTGCTTATTCCTCTGGCAAATGAATACCGTAATGAAGAAGGCAGAATTAAAGGCGATTGGAGAGAAACCTCTGAAAAAAAACTTTACGATATAATTAATTATTTTATCAAAAGTAAAATGGAAGGACGCTGTAGCAAAAATATTTTAATTGGAAATTCATCCGGAGCCTGGATGACCTTTAAAATGGCAAATACCTATACATCTTTTTTTGATATTCTCATACCGGTAGGAGCCGGTGAAATTCCAGATGATAAGATGCTTGATATCTACGATGAAAAAAATGTCAGCCTCTTTTATGCAATTGGCCAGCATGACGAAATAAATGATTTTAATAAACTTGTTATTCACCGTCTCGCAAGACTTAAATCTATGAAAAACAGTTTTATTTACACTCCAGAATGGGTACAGAACGGAGATAAAGGCATTGCCTCAATTAATTTTGGTTATGAAATGGGACAGCACTGCCTTGTTAATCCAATGCATTGCAACCTAATGTTTGATGACGGAACCCCTATGGACCCTCGCCTCCCAAATGGCGTCACCGGCTGGATTGCCGGTCTTTTAAAATAAAAAAAAGCCGGCAGCTTTCTACTTTCGCCGGTCGCCGTTGGCGACCTTACCTAGTTTCGCTCCGTTGCACTTCGCAAAACTAGCGCGCGACATTGCTTCTGAATCAGTGAACGGGAAATGGTGGAGATGATACTGCACTCGCGGCAAAGAAAGGAATATTAATAGAAATATCAGTTCAGTTAAATAAAAAAAAGCCGGCAGCTTTCTACTTTCCCGCGAGTGCAGTATCATCGACGTAAGAGAGCTTGACTTCCGTGTTCGGAATGGGAACGGGTATTACCTCTCCACTATGGCCACCGGCATTTTATTACCAATTTTAATAAGGGAAGCGTCCGTAAGACCAACTTGATGGTGCACGAAACACTTCATAAGGAACGGAAATAATAAGGCGATTATGAACGGAAACAATAATATGGTCAAGCCTCACGACCTATTAGTAATGCTCGGCTGAACGCCTCACGACGCTTACACCTGCATCCTATCAACCAGATAGTCTCTCTGGGGTCTTCAGAAGACTTAA